>NZ_JBEPMO010000039.1:0-1252 GCF_040545805.1 Moheibacter stercoris | reverse complement strand
TAACATGAACTGTGTAAAAAAACAAGTTTTTTAGGCAGATTTTTGTAAATAATTTTCTTGGTAAAATACTCTGTTTTTTACCACTCCAAATACAATCTTTAGCAGCTTGTTGCATACCGCAATTACGGCTGCTTTTTTGTTCTTTCCAGTATCTACTAATCGGTCGAATAACGCACGACATTGCGCATTGGTTTTCTTAGCATTTAGCGCACACATGTATAAAATATGACGCAATTGTTTACCACCCTGTTTGCATATTCTCACGCGTCCTCTGATGCTACTGCCACTTCGGTATTCGGTAGGACTTAACCCTGCATACGAGATCAATTGCTTGTACGAATTCATGTCTTTAAATCCTTGTGTGTAGATCAATAATTCGGCTGCTGCACGCTTGCCAATTCCTTTTATACTCGATACTAATTCAAGCGTTTCTTTGTCCCATTCTAGTAATTTTTCTTGTAATTCTATTTCCAAATTTTGCTTTTCTTCCTTCAGTTTCTTTATGATTTTTTCAAAGCTTTTTTCGATACTTTTTGCATCAAATGGACACTTTTTTAAACTGTGTATTTGATTGCTAAATTTGGTAATTTCTTTAGTCAAATCGTGTATCGCATTGTTCAGTGAACGACACTCAAAGTACGCCATATCAGGCATTGTGTACATTTCTGGATTTCGATCTAGACCATATTCGTAAATACGTTTCGCATCTTTTTTATCCGATTTGTTTCGTTCTAAATGCATCTGAATGTAGCGCTTGATTTGCAAAGCATTTACTACACTAAATCGAACTTTTTTTTCTTGAAGAAAGAATATCAAATTCAAATGATATACTCCAGTAGCTTCCATTACAAAATGAGTTTTCGCTCCCGCTTCTTTAAGCATTTTTCGAAACCCTGTAATCGAATTTGAAACTTGTAAATGTTGATGCACACCTTCCCTATTTTGAAAATAAAGATCTAAGGTTTCGTTGGAAACATCGATGCCACAATAGTTGATTTTCTCTCCCATTTTTTATATTTTTAATTTTTCAAAGAGAGAACTGTTCTTGCGATGTAACCAACGATCCTAACACGAACTTTATGTTCAACTAAACTGTACGGTTTTTAGCAAGAAATGAGCAGGGATAATCATGTTAGTGAAGCTTTTATGCTTATAGGGTTTGTCTATCTTATTCTGCTCATTTGGTTCTTTCTTTTTTATAGTTGTTGATATACTAAATTTAAGGAATTACAAACATAGGAAGGGTTTGGCG
>NZ_JBEPMO010000037.1:0-1525 GCF_040545805.1 Moheibacter stercoris | reverse complement strand
TTTTTTGCTTCTTGGATATTAAAATTTCATTTTTCTAGCTTAAAAACTGATCATTTTTTCTAAACGGTAAAAAAAACTGGAATTTTGGCTGGTTTTTAGGTTGTTTTTGCCATTTTCTTTAAATTGTAGGCAATGGCTAATAAGCCAATTTCGATTTCGACTTTATTTTTTCCTCTCAACATAAATCTTTTGAAGTTTTTGTTGTGTTTTAGTTCCGCAAATACAGGTTCCACATCGTGACATCTTTGTTTTCTTAGTTTGATGCCTTTCTTGGTATTCAAGAGTTTGAATGCTTTTTCTCTGATTTTTGCTAACTTAGGATTGCTGTTTGACGTGGTGACCTTTCCTGACTTTTGGTCTTTTCTAAAGTAATTGTATTTGATGTAAGGTTTTATCTTCTTGGATTGTAGTAAGTTGTAGTTTTCTTCAGAACCATAACCTGCGTCTGCTACAATTTCCTTGGGTGTTCTGCCATAACATTGTTCAAAATCTTGCAAATGGGGTTTGAGGGTTTTGGTATCGGTAGGATTTGGGTGCGTAGAATAATGTAAAATATATCGGTTATTGGTGGATACTTGCAAATTATAAGCAGCTTTGAGCTGACCGTTTCTCATATGATCGTCCTTCATTCGCATAAAACTCGCATCTGTATCGGTCTTTGAATAAGAGTTTCGCTGGTCTAAAATCGCTTCTTGTTTTTGGTATTTTTCTAAATTACTCGGCCAGTTTTTTTTGGCATAATTCAACTTTTGACGAACTTTGGATGATGCTTTCTTATCCTTCAAGACTTCATTTAGCTGTTCTATCGTTTGGCTTACCTTCTGTGCATCTACTTTTTTAAAATCAATAGGTTCTGTATCTTGAAGCTCTTCTTTAGCAATGCTTTCTGCATAACTCCATAATTCTTCTAGTTGCGTAGCGATTCTTTCTTTGTTTTTCTTGATAGCTCTTCCCCATACAAAGGTATAGCGATTGGCATTGGCTTCTATCTTAGTTCCATCTACAAAGGTTGTTTCCAAACTTACCAATCCTTCTTTTTCTAACAACAAAACAATCTGGGTGAAAATGGATTTGAGCTCCCCTTTTAATCGTTCGCTACGAAAACGATTGATGGTATTATGGTCGGGACGGCTCATCCCCGAAAGCCACATAAAATGTATGTTTTCTTTGAGTGCTTGTTCCATTTTCCGACTGGAATAAATGTTGCATAGATAGCCATATACCAAAACTTTCAAAAGTAATTTGGGATGATAACTAGAGGTTCCTCCAGGCTTGTAAGTTTTGATTAAATTACTAATATCCAATCCATCTATAATGGCAGATATAACTCTTACGGGATGCTTTTCTTCAATCAACTCCGATAAATTTGGAGGAAAAAGCAAATTTTCTTGCGGATTATAGTCTTTAAAGACTAACTTTGACTTAATTGGCACAAAGCAATTTACTAAAATTGCTTCAATTGGGAAAGCTTTGGCTTTCCTTTTTTTATTTATAAAAAAGGCTATCTCACTTTTGAGACAGCCTC
>NZ_JBEPMO010000036.1:0-1795 GCF_040545805.1 Moheibacter stercoris | reverse complement strand
AAGCAAGTTTATGGATGCGTTAAAAATGGAACTTTGTACCAAGATGATTATGTTAAAAAAATAGCCTAAAATATTTGGTTTTTTACACAGTTCATGTTATGTGTAGTTTTTTTAGTAACTTCCTTTTGATGGAATGACGTGACGAACTCCGCCACGAGGATTTTCCATATCACCTTTATATCTTGGAATCAAATGACAGTGAAAATGAAATACAGTTTGACCTGCGAATTCACCACAATTCATCCCGATATTAAAACCATCTGGTTTATGATTACTTAGAATTATTTCTTTAGCATTTTGAATCGCAATTGGTAATGCTAATTTTTCTTCATCAGATAAATCAAAGTAATCAGTTCTTACATTGTTTGAAATGATTAATAAATGACCTGGATTAACAGGAAAACCATCGTTAATTATGAAGAAATATTTGTCTTTATATATAATTCGTTCTTGTTCAATATTTATAAAATCTTTCATTAAAAAAGTGGTTCAAGTTCAACTTTAGGTTTCCATTTTTGAATTGATAAATTTACAGATAAATCATATTGTTTTTGCAAGAATTGTCTACGTTCTTTTGCTGTTTTTCCAGTTTGATTTACAATTGTTTCGCCAAGTGGATGTTTACTTGCGATATAAAATTCATTTCTTTTGTAAAGTCTTTCAAGATATTTTAGTTCTGGAATTTTTGCACTTTTGTCTAAGTTCACGAATTTTTCAGCTAATACTAAATTCCAAACACCGTTAATATTAGCGCCAGATTGATTAAGACTAATTTTGTGTACGTGTGGAAAAAAATGATCAACTGCACAAAGATTTTCATTTCCAGAAATTATTGAAATATCTTGAAAAGAGTAGAAGCATTTTCCTTTTTGATAACCATTTAATGAGGCTTTAGCTGAAGTTATATCAACTCTTCTCATAAAGTCATTTTCTATGAATAGAGTTTGCAAGTCATCATCAATTTTAACTTCAAGAAGGTTTGGATTAATTTCTAAATTCCAAGCGGTTTCTACAAGATTCCATCTTGCTTCAACTTCATCATTGAAATTGGCAAATTGATAACTTTCTTTTAAACGTAATAAATCATCTGTTATAACTATTCTTTTCGAACTTCCATTATAATCTTTTTGATAAAATTGATTCGGTATTATTCCTCCATTTACATTTTGAAATGCGTCTACAACATTGGTGAAACCATATTTTTCTGTAATACTTATTAAATTATCGTAGCTTATTTCTTGATTGTTGAATTTTCTACAAGCATCTAAAAATGTGCTTGAATTTGAGTTTCCTTGCTTATCATTATTCTTAAGATGTTCTAAAATTGTCTTGACGAAGATAGGAGATAACTCTTTAAGAGAAATAGAGTTTGTTTCTTTTGAGGTAAGTTCCAATAAAGCTTTCCCAAATGCAAATTTATAAGTTGCAGAATTTTTTCCAAATAAGATTATAGCTCGCCATTGAGATTCTAAACTTGGGTCATTGTCTTGGAAATTTATAGCCATATCTTGATGAAAAATTACACATAACGGTTCGGGGCTTGGCGATAGTGCGGGATTAGAAAGGCGGAACTTTCAATTTAGCACGAACGGTAGCAAAACCATTTTTACCTTTTGCTAAATTACAAAAAAGAGTAAAAGAAAAATGGTTTTTGCGGATAGAAAGTACAAACGTTGAACTTTATACGAAACCCCGCATTTCGCCAAACCCTTCCTATGTTTGTAATTCCTTAAATTTAGTATATCAACAACTATAAAAAAGAAAGAACCAAATGAGCAGAATAAGATAGACAAAC
>NZ_JBEPMO010000035.1:0-1961 GCF_040545805.1 Moheibacter stercoris | reverse complement strand
TCATGGTGTAATCGCGTTGGGTACGCTTTTGATAATTTGTCTCTTCTTTCATAATGATTCTTTTTTTTTGTATCATTATTTCAGGACGAGACAATCATAAAACAAAAAAACCTGCTAGCATAATAGCAGGTTTTTTTGTTTTTAAATTTAAATCTATGAATTTGAAATGTTTAGGTTGTGAAAAACTTATCTTTATAAAATGATAATTTGACTAAATTTGCAAACTCAAAAAACAAACAAAATGAAACACGCAATAATAACCGGGATTGGACATTATGTGCCAGAAAATATTGTTACCAACGATGATTTGGCAAAGGTAATGGACACAAATGACGAGTGGATTCAAGAGCGTACAGGAATCAAAGAAAGAAGGCATTTAGGAAAACATTCTGGAATTACCACTTCTGATTTAGGGACCAAAGCCGCTGAAATAGCAATTAAAAATGCAGGTTTAACAGCCAAAGACATTGATTTTATTTTATTTGCAACCTTAAGTCCTGATTATTATTTCCCTGGATGCGGTGTTATTTTGCAGAAGAATTTAGGCTGTGATACCATTGGAGCATTGGATGTTCGTAACCAATGTTCAGGTTTTATATATGCTTTGGCAACTGCCAATGCCTACATCAAAGCGGGAATGTATAAAAATATTTTGGTGGTTGGTGCAGAGAATCATTCTTTTGGATTGGATATGACTACACGCGGTAGAGGTGTTTCTGTAATTTTTGGAGATGGTGCGGGCGCAGTAGTTGTTTCGGCATCAGATGAACCAAATAGAGGAATTTTAGCATGCAATATGCATAGTGAAGGTCAATATGCAGAAGAATTAGCTGTTTTATTTCCTGGAACGAAATTGGGATGGTCAGACGTGATGCTAGAAGAAGGAAATACCTTAACTCCGGAACAAATTTATCCGTATATGAATGGAAATTTTGTTTTCAAGCATGCTGTAACCCGTTTTCCAGAATCTATAAAAGAAGCTTTCGAATCATCTGGAGAGAAATTGGAAGATTTGAAATTATTCATTCCTCACCAAGCCAATTTACGCATTAGTCAATTTGTGCAAAAGCAAATGGGATTACGAGATGATCAGGTCTATAACAACATACAAAAATATGGAAATACCACTGCGGCATCTATTCCAATTGCATTGAGTGAAGCATATGCCGAAGGTAGAATCCAAAAAGGAGATTTGGTCTGTATGACTGCTTTTGGTAGTGGATTTACTTGGGGATCTGTATTGATGAGATTTTAAGAATCAAATGGTTATATAGTTAAAAGTCGATTGTTTGATCGACTTTTTTTATGGAAATACATTTTTAGATTATTTTTATTTAGTCTAAATTTGCTAAAAAATTTTAAAGAATGAAAAAATTAATATTCGCATCTATTTTAGGATTAGCAAGTTTCGGTTTCGTAGCATGTAGCAGTGATGATGACTCTTCAACACCTATTAATACTAATCCTATGGTAGGTGATTGGAAAGCAGTAGAATTAAGTTATTCAATTCCAAATGGTCCATCTCATACGTTTCCATTCTCTGCTATTACAGCTGGTTGTGACGTAGATGAAATTGAGTTAAGAGCCAATAATTCTGCAGATGTAGAAGTTGAAAATAAAGTAAATGAGGTATGTACTGAGGTTCACCATGTTGGAACATGGAACAACGAAGTTATTAGCGTTGAAGGTTTAAATGACAAACAAGTTGTTTCGGTTGACGCAAACCAATTGGTTTTAAAATATTGGATGACTTATGGTACATATGGTGATCTTGAAGTTACGGTTAAATATATTCGTGATTAAGATCTAAAATAGATGACTAGTCCTAAAATAGATTGACAGTTATTAACTATAATTTAGATCCGAAGAGATTTTATTTCTTCGGATTTTTTTGTGTCTTTTTTCTGGAGTTTCCATATTAAGACTTAGATGTGGTCTAATGTTATTATAAAGATAAACAC
>NZ_JBEPMO010000034.1:0-3295 GCF_040545805.1 Moheibacter stercoris | reverse complement strand
TGAGGATTTGATAAAAGATAGGCGGCGACCTACTCTCCCACTTTCGTAGTACCATCGGCGCTGGCAGGCTTAACTTCTCTGTTCGGAATGGGAAGAGGTGAGCCCTGCCGCAATAACCACCCTAAGTTTTTATAGTCCTTAGGACTTGATATTTTGACAATTGGAAGCTCGATATTCGACTTTTAACATATGTAAATCACGTCTAACAATTTTGAACCAAACAATTCAAAAACAATAACCAACAACAAGCAGCGGTTAGCAAAGTTTATGGGTAATTAGTACTACTCGACTTTGACATCACTGCCTTTACATCTGTAGCCTATCAACGTTGTCATCTCCAACGACCCTTAAAAGAAGTCTCATCTTGTGGCAAGTTTCGCACTTATATGCTTTCAGTGCTTATCTTAACCGAACGTAGCTACTCAGCGGTGCACCTGGCGGCACAACTGATACACCAGAGGTTCGTTCAACTCGGTCCTCTCGTACTAGAGTCAAGCCCACTCAAACTTCTAACGATCACAATAGATAGAGACCGAACTGTCTCACGACGTTCTGAACCCAGCTCGCGTGCCACTTTAATGGGCGAACAGCCCAACCCTTGGGACCTTCTCCAGCCCCAGGATGTGACGAGCCGACATCGAGGTGCCGAACCTCCCCGTCGATGTGAGCTCTTGGGGGAGACTAGCCTGTTATCCCCGGAGTACCTTTTATCCTATGAGCGATGGCCCTTCCATACGGAACCACCGGATCACTATGTCCTGCTTTCGCACCTGATCGACTTGTAGGTCTCACAGTCAAGCACCCTTATGCCATTACACTCTACGCACGGTTACCAAGCGTGCTGAGGGTACCTTTGAAAGCCTCCGTTACTCTTTTGGAGGCGACCACCCCAGTCAAACTACCCACCACGCAATGTCCTTCCATTAGGAAGTTAGGCTCCAGATAAACAAAGGGTGGTATTTCAACGGCGACTCCACACATACTAGCGTACATGCTTCATAGTCTCCCACCTATCCTACACATTGTTTACCCGAAGTCAATACGAAGCTATAGTAAAGGTTCACAGGGTCTTTTCGTCCCATTGCGATTAACCGGCATCTTCACCGATACTACAATTTCACCGAGCTCGTGGCTGAGACAGTGCCCAGATCGTTACACCATTCGTGCAGGTCGGAACTTACCCGACAAGGAATTTCGCTACCTTAGGACCGTTATAGTTACGGCCGCCGTTTACCGGGGCTTCAGTTAAGAGCTTCGCCGAAGCTAACCCCCTTCCTTAACCTTCCGGCACCGGGCAGGTGTCAGACCCTATACGTCATCTTTCGATTTTGCAGAGTCCTGTGTTTTTGATAAACAGTCGCCTGGGCCTTTTTACTGCGGCTGACATTGCTGTCAGCGACCTTTCTCCCGAAGTTACAGGTCTATTTTGCCTAATTCCTTAGCCACGATTCACTCGAGCGCCTGAGGATACTCTCCTCGACCACCTGTGTCGGTTTAGGGTACGGGCTGCTTCACTCGCTATTTCTTGGATGAGACTTCAGTAGATTATCACGCCACCCGAAGGCTTTGTGTACTATCCCTAGTTTACCTAGGTTCAACGTACTATTCCGTCAGTACGCACTACTTACTTCTCACCGTCACTTTTGTTGTGAGCAGGTACGGGAATATTAACCCGTTTGCCATCCACTTCCCCATTAGGGTACATGTTAGGACCCGACTAACCCTCAGCTGATTAGCATAGCTGAGGAAACCTTGGTCTTGCGGCGTGCGGATTTCTCATCCGCATTATCGTTACTCATGCCTACATTTTCTTTTCTATAAGCTCCACTATACCTCGCCGGTCTAGCTTCTGCGCCGATAGAATGCTCCCCTACCATCCGCCAAAGGCGGATTCATAGCTTCGGCAGTATACTTATGCCCGATTATTATCCATGCCGGACCGCTCGACTAGTGAGCTGTTACGCACTCGTTAAATGAATAGCTGCTTCCAAGCTAACATCCTAGCTGTCAATGCAGTCCGACCGCGTTTGGTCAACTTAGTATACATTTGGGGGCCTTAGCTGATGATCTGGGTTCTTTCCCTCTCGGACATGGACCTTAGCACCCATGCCCTCACTGCTGTGGAACATATCTTAGCATTCGGAGTTTGTCAGGAATTGGTAGGCGGTGAAGCCCCCGCATCCAATCAGTAGCTCTACCTCTAAGATACTTATACACAACGCTGCACCTAAATGCATTTCGGGGAGTACGAGCTATTTCCCAGTTTGATTAGCCTTTCACCCCTACCCACAGGTCATCCCAAGACTTTTCAACGTCAACGGGTTCGGTCCTCCACTTTGTGTTACCAAAGCTTCAACCTGCCCATGGGTAGATCACAAGGTTTCGCGTCTAATACCACTGACTATGCGCCCTATTCAGACTCGCTTTCGCTTCGGCTCCGGACCTGAAGTCCTTAACCTTGCCAGTGACATTAACTCGTAGGCTCATTATGCAAAAGGCACGCCGTCACCCGTAGGCTCCGACCGCTTGTAAGCGTATGGTTTCAGGTTCTATTTCACCCTTCTATTCGAAGTGCTTTTCACCTTTCCTTCACAGTACTAGTTCACTATCGGTCTTCGAGGAGTATTTAGCCTTGGAGGATGGTCCCCCCATCTTCAAACAGGATTTCACGTGTCCCGCCTTACTCGATATAACAAATGTAAGCCTTTCGTATACAGGACTATCACCCTCTATGGTTAACCTTTCCAGGTTATTCTACTAAACTTATAAATGCTTTAGGGCTAATCCGCGTTCGCTCGCCACTACTAACGGAATCTCAATTGATTTCTTTTCCTACAGGTACTTAGATGTTTCAGTTCCCTGCGTTCGCCTCCGCCTTACGGCAGATACTATGCCTTCAACATAGTGGGTTGCCCCATTCGGAAATCTGCGGATCAAAGTGTATGTGCCACTCCCCGCAGCTTATCGCAGCTTATCACGTCCTTCTTCGCCTCTCGAAGCCTAGGCATCCGCCATACGCTCTTAGTAACTTTTTTCTAACCGCCGCTCTCGTGTTCGGTTATTGTTTTTGTTTTATTTATTTCTTTCTATAAATTGCTTTCTCGTAATTTATTCGTAATATGTTATTATTACTTCCAATATGTCAATGAACTCTTCTGATCTCTCGATCTTGTGGAGAATAAGGGAGTCGAACCCTTGACCTCCTGCGTGCAAGGCAGGCGCTCTAGCCAGCTGAGCTAATTCCCCTCTTTTTTAGATGTATAATGTATATTGTATTTATGTATATTGTAATTTA
>NZ_JBEPMO010000033.1:0-8331 GCF_040545805.1 Moheibacter stercoris | reverse complement strand
CAAAGGAATATTTGATTTACGAAGTACGATATACGATTTTAGAGTTCTGATTTTAGATTTGGAGATTGTTGATTGATACGACTTCTCCGAAGTCGAAATGGTATTTACTATATTGTTTACAGCTATTGGACCTCTCCGAGGTCCAGATTTAGCATTTTATAATTTATAACGCAAAGTTGCGCAAAGGAATATTTGATTTACGAAGTACGATATACGATTTTAGAGTTCTGATTTTAGATTTGGAGATTGTTGATTGATACGACTTCTCCGAAGTCGGAATGGTTTTTACTATTTTTTACAGCTATTGGACCTCTCTGAGGTCCAGATTTAAATTTAGAATTTGCTATCTGTATTTTTTTGGCATACGGGACAATTCTTAAAGGTTAGGGAGGAATGTTTATAGATTCTATTTGACCAAAAAACATGTGAGGTTTTTTTATTATATACGAGTCAATGCTTCTGAAATATGGCTAAACGCTTCTTGTTGTGGCGAGTATATTTAATTTAGTTACAAAGCTATGTGGTTGAGTATGTTTGCGTGAGGGATTACCTACGGTGCATACTTTGTAAGTGCAGTGAATATCCTTTTTTCCGTTGGCTGAGGCTCTCGAAGTTAATGGGAAAAGATAGGAACGGAAAGCCCGACGCCATCGCGAAGTGCAACGGAGTGATGGGCTCACGCCCTTTTTAATTTACGATATACGATTTTAGATTTAGGATGTGGGAGTTTTATTTTTTTCTAAATAAAACAGACTATAAGAACAATCTAAATTCTTAAATCTGAAATCTAAAATCTGAAATCTAAAATCTGAAATGAAGATTAAGATTCTGGTGCTAGTTCTACGACCAATCCTTCTAGATCTTCGGTGATGTTGATTTGGCAACCCAAACGGCTATTTTCTTTGACATTGAATGCTTCGGAAAGCATTGCTTCTTCGTCGTCTTGCATTTCGGGTAATTCGACATTTTCCGAAATGACGTAGCATTGACAAGAAGCGCACATGGCCATTCCACCGCAAATCCCGATGGTGCCTTCAGGTGCCAATTCGTAGCCGCGAACGACTTCCATCACGTTCATTGCCATATCGGTTGGTGCTTGAACTTCGTGCGAAACTCCTTCTCTATCTATGATGGTAATGTTTACGTCTGGCATTTTATCTGAATTATGGATGCAAAATTAGGATGAAAAATCTTTAGAATGGATTTATTTAACCGCTTTGATTACTCCTTTCATCGCAATCCAGTGACCTGGAAATGTACAGATGTAGGTGTATTCTCCTTCTTCTTTTAAGGTGAATTTGATGGTTTCCGATTCGCCTGGACCCAATAATTTGGTTTGGGCAATGATGTCGGTGATGTACAAATCGGATATATAATTGGTTGCTTTCGCTTTGGCGGAAGCTGTTGCAAACGTTTTGACGTCGGCATCTTTTTCCAAAACAACGACATTGTGTCCCATCGTTTCGATTGGCAAAACTCCGGCATTGGTAAATTTCAAAGTGACTTCCTCGCCCGCTTTTACGGTGAACTCAGATTTGTCAAATTTCATATCGTCGGTTCCTTTCAATTCGATTTGATTGGAAATTTCATTGATTACTTGTTGTTCAACTTCTTGCGAAACGGTTTCCTTTTGTGTTTCTTTCCCACAGGAAATCAATCCTACAGCTACGGAAAGAACGATGATTAAATTTCTCATAATGAATTCTTTTCCATAAAAATAACGCTTAAAATCGACTTATGCAATGACGATTCTCAGCGTTCTCAATTTAAAATAGCGTACAATTATGTGTTTTTCAAATGTATCATTTTTAAAAAACTAGTTGAACATTTAATTCAATAATATCTTCAATCACTCTGTCTCCTAAATCTGGGAAAAAAGATTTTGATCCGTATTTGATACCGTATTGAGTTCGATCGATTTTAATTTCGGCGCTAGCTGAATTGTCTTTTAAGTGCATATCGAATTTGATTTCATTGGTTACGCCCTTGATGGTCATTTCTCCGACTACAGAAACATTACCTTTCCCGTTATCCTTGACTTTGTTTAACACCAATTTTGCGGTTGGGTGCGCTTCAACTCCAAAAAAATCATCTGATTTTAAATGGTCATCAAGCATTTTCTTCAATTCGCCTTCTAGATCGGTAGTTGAAATAGTGGACATATTAACCGTAAATTTCCCACTAACCAGTTTGCCTTTTTCGAAAATCAAATCACCTTCGTGAAATTTCAAATCACCTTCGTGTTGGCCAATCAGTTTTTTTCCGAGCCAATGAATGTTGCTTTTTTCAACGTTGATGGATTTTGTTTGTGCATGAATTCCACTAAATGCAAATACTAAAATTGCAAAAAGTAGTGTACTAATTGTTTTCATTTTGAGAGAGTTTTTTTAATTCTCTTGCAAGATAAAACAATTCAAAAAATACGCAACTATGGAATATCTAAATACTTATGCGTTTGAACGGATACATTCCATTTCGGATTAGCTTTGACATATTCCACCATACTCGGAGTCATCGATTCTCTTTTGCTCCACTCCACTTGAAGGTATAATTTACAATCGATTGAAACTTGAGCAGCGTGTTCTTCAGCAAATCGGTAATCATCATTATTGAATACAATACATTTTAATTCCGAAGCTTTTGCCAAAACATCTTTTTGTACTTCTGCGCGTTTTTTAGGCGATAAGGTAATCCAATCCAATTGTCCACTTAAGGAATAAGCGCCTGAAGTTTCGATATGAATGGTTGCTCCAAACTCTTTTAATTTCGAAGTGAAAAAATTTAAATTCCACATCAAAGGTTCACCTCCGGTAATGACAATGGTTTTGGAAATAGCGGAAATTTCTTGCGCTAAAGCATTCATATCCATTAAAGGATGCGCTTCTGCGTCCCAACTATCCTTGACATCGCACCAATGACAACCGACATCACATCCGCCTAAACGGACGAAATAAGCGGCTTTTCCAGCGTGTGCACCTTCTCCTTGAAGGGTATAAAAATGTTCCATCACAGGAAGAAATTTTCCTTCATTCAATAAAGCAGATTGTTCTTCTGAAAGGGAACTGATTGGAATCATCGCATATTGTTTTTGTACGCCAATAAGGTGTTTTTCAACAACATTGCTCGGGTCATCGGACCAACTCCACCTGGAACTGGTGTAATCCAAGAAGCTTTTTCTTTAACGGAATCAAAATCAACGTCACCGACTAATTTGTATCCTTTTTCGGAATCGTCGTCAACACGAGTAATTCCCACGTCGATTACAACTGCACCTTCTTTGATCATTTCAGCTTTTAAGAATCCTGGAACTCCTAATGCCGTGATAACAATGTCAGCTGAATAGGTATAATACGCTAAATTTTCGGTGTTGCTATGGGTCAAAGTAACAGTTGAATTTCCTGGGAAATCTTTTCTACCCATCAAAATACTCATCGGACGACCTACGATGCGACTTCTTCCAATCACGACCGTATGTTTTCCACGAGTTGGGATGTTGTAACGTTCCAACATTTCCAAAATTCCAAAAGGAGTTGCTGGTAAGAACGTACTCATATCCAAGGCCATTTTTCCGAAGTTTGTCGGATGAAATCCATCCACATCTTTTTTCGGATCGATGGCTTCAATTACTTCTTCTTGGTCAATTTGACTTGGCAAAGGCAATTGAACGATGAAACCATCTAAGTCTTCTTGTTGGTTTAATTTTTCAATTACTTCCAATAATTCTGTTTGAGAAACGGTATTGGGAAGTTTCACCAAAGATGATTTGAATCCGACTTGCTCACAATCTTTGATTTTGTTGCTTACATACGTCTGACTTGCTCCGTCATTTCCGACTAAAACAGCTGCTAAATGAGGAGCTCTTTTGCCTTGACTTACAGCTTCTGCAACAGCATCTTTAATTTCTTGTTTGATTTCACGAGCGAGTTTGATTCCATCTAAGATTTGCATACCGAAAAATTTTGTGCAAAGGTACGAATCTTTAAAGTTTCAAGTTCAAAGTTTAAGGTTTAAAGTTTTTAATTTTCCCACATATTTATTCAAATTCTACCATTGATGCATTGTATTTTTGGGAAATGAAAAAAATCGCCATCATTGGAGGAGGCGCTGCCGGATTTTTTACCGCAGCCAATTTGGGAAAAGAACTGGGAAAACAAACCGTAATTTTTGAGCAATCTCCTGCACCCTTGCAGAAAGTTCGTGTTTCTGGTGGTGGTCGATGCAATGTAACACACGCTTGTTTTGACCCTAGAGAGTTGGTTGAATTTTATCCGCGTGGAAAAAAAGAATTGCTCAGCGTTTTCCACCAATTTCAACCGGGCGATACAATGGAATGGTTTGAATCGAGAAATGTCCCGTTGAAAGTTGAGGAAGATAACCGCATTTTTCCTGTTTCGGACAATTCGATGAGTATCATTGAAGCCTTGATGAAGGAAGTAGAGAAAAATCAAGTCGAAATTCGGCTTAGTGAAAATGTGCTGAAAATTGAGAAAAAAGAAAATCATTTTTTGGTGCATACGAAATCGGAAGTTCTTCCTTTTGAAAAAGTAATTTTCACTCCAGGAAGCAGTGTAAAGTCTATGGATATTCTTCGAAATTTAAGGCATAAAATCGTGAAACCCGTTCCTTCCTTATTTACATTTAACATCAAGGATGAGCGCTTGAAAGATTTGATGGGAATTAGTTTTGAATGGTCAGAAATTGCTATACCTCAATTCAAATTGGAAGCCGAAGGTCCTTTGCTAATCACGCATTGGGGATTAAGTGGTCCAGGAATTTTACGCCTTTCGGCTTGGGGTGCTTTGGAATTGAACAAAGCCAATTATGAATTTTCTATTCGAATAAATTTCATTCAACAAGACAAAGAATATTGTATCGATTTCTTGAACGAATTGAAATTAGAACACGCGAAAAAGTTGGTTCAAAACATCAATCCTTTTTCATTTCCGAAACGTTTTTGGCATCGATTATTAGAAGTTTGCAAAATCCCTGTTGATTTAACCTTTTCGCATTTGAACAAACAGCAAATCCAAGCCTTGGCAACGGAATTAACCGAAGGAATTTACCAAGTGAAAGGAAAAAGTACGTTCAAAGACGAATTTGTCACGGCCGGCGGAGTCGATTTAAAAGAAGTGGATTTCAAAACAATGGAAAGTAAGGTTTGTCCCAATCTTTTTTTGGCTGGAGAAATTTTAAACATTGATGCTATCACGGGTGGTTTTAATTTTCAGGCTTGTTGGAGCGAAGGACATATAATCGCAAAACACTTAGAATCAATCAATTAGCCGTTATACGATTATTTCTTCTATGCAAAAAAATATTTTACAAAAATTATTATGCACACATAATAATTATCATTTTTTTTTCTACTTTTGTTAACGATACATTAACAATTTTAAATTGAGAACATGAGAAGAGTTTATTTATTAGCGCTATTGCTAGGGCTAGGCTCATCGGCATTTGCAGGCGGTTACCGTGTGGCATTGCAAGGTGTGAGACAAGCCTCGATCGGTAATACAGGCGTTATGCATGCTAAAGATGCAAGTGTTGCATTTTTTAACCCCGCAGGTCTTGCTTTTGTAGAAGGAAAAGTAAGTATAGCTGCAGGTGGTTTTGGAATTATGAACAATGTGGCATGGCAAAATCCTAGTACATTAGAAAAAGCAGAAACCGATAGTCCACTTGGGACACCAATTTATTTTGCAGCATCTTACCGTCCAATTGACGAGGTAACGGTAGGGGTTAGCTTCTCGACACCTTTTGGAAGTACCGTTAAATGGCCAGAAGGATGGGCAGGTCAAGCAAACATCAACGAAATTAGTTTGAAATCTTATTTCATTCAACCAACAGTTGCATTCAAATTCAATGAATGGTTCAGTGCTGGGGTTGGATTTATTTATGCAATGGGATCTGTGAATTTACAAAGAACGATGAGCGTATCTGGAAACGACATTGGATTGGAAATTGACGATTCTGATGCACATGGTTTAGGATTCAATGTGGGTGCATACTTCCGTCCAAGCCAAAAATTAAACGTTGGTTTGTCATACCGCTCAAAAGTGGATATGAAGGCAAATTATGGTGAGGTAACTTGGTCAAATGTTCCATCTGGAATTTCTAACAATATGCCATTTACAACCAACCAATTTACAGCAATGTTGCCATTGGTTTCAGAATTTATGGCTGGTTTCTCTTACCAAGCAACACCAAAATTGATGTTAGCGGGTGAGGTTGCCGTTCATGGATGGGGTAAATACACCAATTTGGATATTGAATTAGAAAATACTGAAACAGGTGATTTATATGAATCCAAAGCGACGAAAAACTTCAAAGATCGTGCAGTATGGAAAGTAGGTGGTGAATACCAAGCAACTGATTTGTTAGCCGTTCGTTTAGGATACTATTTCGACGAATTCGTTTCTCCATCTGAGCATTGGTCTCCAGAAACTCCAGATACTTCTCGTCACGGATTTACAGCAGGTTTAGGTTTAAACTTTGGTGGATTTAACGTAGATGCATTTGGTCAATACACAATGGGTGTTGAAAGATACGTTCACAATGTGGAAACTGGTTTCCAAGGAGATGTAAACTTAAGTGCTCTTATGTTTGGATTAGGACTTTCGTATAACTTTAACTAATCAGAAAAATGAAAAAAAATATTTTTAATATAGCCCTTGCTAGTTCCTTGGTTGTTTTAGCAAGTTGTGAACCAGATTTCGATGAGCCGATTGAGGACATCGTAGTTACTTCTGGTGACGCAGATTTTACCAAATATGTTGCCTTAGGAAACTCCTTAACTTCTGGATTTACTGACAATGCCTTATTTGTAAGTGGGCAAGAAAATTCATATCCAAATATGTTGGCGAACCAAATGGCAATGGCTGGCGGAGGAGCTTTCGTACAACCTTTGATGCCAGATGATATTGGAGGATTTACCAATTTAGGTGTTGCTGGAAGATTGAATTTGGTCATCAACCCAGAAACAGGAGCTTTGGCGCCAGTTCCTACTCCTGCACAATCTCCTTTGACGATGGTTACTGGAGGTGTCAATAACATGGGAGTTCCAGGTGCTAAATCTTATCATTTATTAGCAAATGGATATGGTAATCCTGCAGGAATTGCAGCAGGTTTAGCAAATCCATATTTTGTACGTTTCGCATCTTCTCCAACAACATCCGTTTTGGCTGATGCAGCGGCTCAAGCGCCTACTTTCTTCTCTTTATGGATTGGAAACAATGATGTGTTGAGTTATGCTACAGGAGGTGGTGTAGGTGTTAACCAAATGGCAGCTAACAACGTTGATCCAACTACATATGGTGGTGCAGATATTTCCCACCCAATGGTTGTAGCGGGTGCTATTCAACAAATTTTGGAAACATTGACCAATACAGTTGGTGCAAAAGGTGTTATCGCGAATATCCCAAGTATTACTGATATTCCTTATTTCACAACTGTTCCTACTCAACCATTTTCAGTAAACAATGTTGGAGCTGACAACATTGCCATGTTGAATGGGTTCTACACACCAATAAATGCTGCTTTGGATATGATTGGCGCATCTGATAGAAAAATCGTTTTCAGTGCTGATGCAGCAAATGGAGCGGTTATTATCGATGAAACATTACCCAATGTTACACCTCAATTAGTAGCTGCTTTGGTTCAAATTGGGGTACCTCAACCACAAGCGATGTTATTGGGTTCAATTTATGGACAAACAAGACAATCCAATTCTAACGACTTGATGGTATTTACTTCTCAAACTATCTTGGGTAAACTAAATATGGAAAGAGTTGCAGAGTTAATGGCAATGGGTCTTTCTCAGGCAGAAGCTGGACAATTATCTTTAGATGGTTTAACCAATCCTTTGGCTGACAAATGGGTTTTAACAGCATCTGAGAAAAATGCAGTTATCGCTGCAACTGATGCGTACAATGCTGCTATTGCACAATTGGCTGCACAGTATGATTTAGCATTTGTTGATGCTCACAAAGCCATGAAAGATTTAAGTAGCGATTCTGGAATTACTTATTTCGGAAATACCTATACAACTACTTTCGTGAGTGGTGGCGCATTCTCATTGGATGGTGTTCACTTAACTGGAAGAGGTTATGCGGTTGTTGCCAACTATTTCATTGAAGCAATCAACCATAAATTTGGATCGACTTTACGTACGGTTAATCCAAATAATTTCCCTGGAGTAAAAATTCCTTAAGAAATAAAACATCAAATTATTGAAAACGAGGCTGTCTCAAAAGACAGTCTCTTTTTTATGCTTAATATTTTTTTTTTTGCTTCTTGGATATTAAAATTTCATTTTTCTAGCTTAAAAACTGA
>NZ_JBEPMO010000032.1:0-9134 GCF_040545805.1 Moheibacter stercoris | reverse complement strand
GCCGTAATCGCAGTGTGCAACAAGCTTCTAAAGCAAGTTTATGGATGCGTTAAAAATGGAACTTTGTATCAAGATGATTATGTTAAAAAAATAGCATAAAATATTTGGTTTTTTACACAGTTCATGTTATATATAGCCCTTTTTTGTGATGCGTTTTGTTTAGTTGGTAAAAGTATAAATATCCTAAAAAATCAAATAATCCCCGTTCTCTAATTTTGAAAGCTTTTAAATTACAACAACTTAAAAAACTGAATACTCTTTTTCATTAACTTTGCTGTATGAGGAGAGTACTCGCCATATTGTTTATATCCGTGTATCTTATTTCAACAACTGAATTAGGTCAGTTGCTGAAATTCCCTATGCTGGTAGAACATTATTTCGAACACAAAGAGAAAGATCCTCAGATTTCTGTTATAGATTTCTTAGTATTCCATTATAAAGGAAATCACCTCGAAAATCATCCAAAGGATGACGATTACGAACAAGATAAGAAACTACCGTTTATTGTTCATACCGATGTTTTGAGTATCAGTTTTGTACTCACCCCACCTTTTAGTTTTGAAATAGAAACGAAAATCCCTGTGAGTGAAGAACCAAAAGCCCTGCCTTTGGACGATACATTCTCTGACAAAAACTATCTTTCAGCTATCTGGCAACCGCCCAAATACTGTTAATTTTTCTTGGACAGATTTTTAATTGAATTCGCTTTTGCGGATGCTGTCTCTGTATGTCTGTACAGAAAGCATATTGCCGCAGCATAAGCCTGTTCCCAATTAATCATCTGCGTTTTTTCGGGCTTTGCACCACCAGTGTATGCCTGCAAATCCCGTATTCCATTCATCATTAGCAGTATTACAAATTATGTTAGATAAAATTATTGAGTTTTCTATTCGGAATAAACTCATAATCGGGCTTTTTACCATAGCCCTTATCGGCTTGGGCTTATACGAAGCCACCAAATTGCCGATTGACGCGCAACCTGATATTACCAACAATCAGGTGCAGGTCATTACTGTAGCTCCTTCATTGGGAGCGACCGACATCGAACGTCTGGTTACTTTCCCTATCGAACAGGCAAACAGCAATATCAACGGCATCACCGAAATACGTAGTTTTTCCCGCTTCGGATTATCGTTGGTGACTATCGTCTTTGACGACAATACCGATGTGTATTGGGCAAGACAGCAGGTTTCCGAGCGGCTGCAAACCGTACAGAACGAAATCCCCGACGGTGTAGGTACGCCCGAACTGGGGCCTATTTCCACCGGATTGGGAGAGATTTACCAATACGTGGTAAGACCCGAAAAAGGGTTTGAAAACCAATTCGATGCCACCGAACTGCGTACCATTCAGGACTGGATCGTAAGGCGACAACTATTAGGTGTAAAAGGTGTTGCCGAAGTCAGCAGCTTCGGAGGTAAGCTGAAACAATATGAAATTGCGGTCAATTTCAACAAACTGCAATCGCTGAACCTCAGCATCAGTGACGTATTCACGGCATTGGAAAATAACAACCAGAATACCGGAGGTGCTTATATCGAAAAAGGCCCTACCGTGCTTTATATCCGTAGCGAAGGACTGATCGGTAATAAAGTAGATATAGAAAACATTTCGGTCACGGCTACGCAGGATGGTATTCCTGTATTGTTGAAAGATGTTGCCGAAGTGAAAACAGGCTATGCCACACGCTATGGAGCTATGACCTACAACGATCAGGGGGAAGTGTCCGGTGCGGTGGTGATGATGCTCAAGGGAGCCAATAGTGCCGAAGTTATCAAAAATGTAAAAGAACGCATTGCCGTTATCCAGAAAACATTGCCCAAAGGTGTGGTCATTGAACCTTTTCTCGACCGTACCAAGATGGTCAACAATGCCATCAGCACCATTGAGACCAACCTTGCCGAAGGAGCCTTGATCGTGGTCTTTGTACTGGTCTTGTTCCTCGGAAATTTCAGGGCAGGATTTCTGGTTGCCTCTGTCATACCGCTGTCGATGCTGTTTGCCATCATTATGATGAATTTGTTTGGCGTGAGCGGTAACCTGATGAGCTTGGGAGCATTGGATTTCGGATTGATTGTGGACGGAGCGGTCATCATAGTCGAAGCCGTGCTGCACCAGTTGCACGGAAAGAAATTTGCAGTTGCCAATCGTATTTCGCAGGACGAAATGAACAATCAGGTCAGCAATTCGGCTACCAAAATGGTCAACAGTGCCGTATTCGGTCAGCTCATTATCCTGATTGTGTACCTGCCTATTTTCACGCTCGAAGGCATCGAGGGAAAAATGTTCAAACCGATGGCACAGACCGTAGCTTTTGCCCTAATCGGTGCATTCATCCTTTCACTGACCTATATCCCGATGATGAGTTCATTGGTGTTGAGTAAAAAAATCAAGCACAAACCCAATTTTTCCGACCGCATTATGCAAAAGTTGGAAAACATTCATCACAAAGCACTCGCTAAGGTGCTGCATTTTCCAAAAATGGTTATTGGTGTAGTGGTTGCCCTGTTCATCGTTGCGGTGCTTATCTTGTCCCGCTTGGGAGGCGAATTTATTCCGGCATTGGAAGAAGGCGATTTTGCGGTAGATACCCGTGTATTGACGGGAAGTAATCTGAAAACAACGGTTGAATACACGCAGAAAGCAGCCCATATACTCATCAGGGATTATCCCGAAGTAGAAAAGGTCGTGACCAAAATAGGAAGCGGTGAAGTACCCACCGACCCGATGCCGATGGAAGCGAGCGACCTGATGGTGATACTGAAAGATAAAAAGGAATGGACATCTGCCAAGACCTTTCCCGAACTGGCTGAAAAAATGGGAAAATCCCTTGAAGCTGTTCCGGGTATTACCACGGGTTTCCAATATCCAGTGCAGATGCGTTTCAACGAACTGATGACCGGAGCAAGGCAGGATGTGGTCTGCAAGATTTTCGGTGAAGATCTGGATAGCCTGTCGGCTTATGCAGCCCGCTTCGGCGAAATCATCAAAACGGTTGAAGGGGCTCAGGACTTATACATCGAACCCATTACTGGAATGCCGCAGGTGGTAATCAAATACAACCGTGCAAACATTGCCCAGTACAATCTGGATATAGCCGGCATCAATAAAGTCGTGAACACTGCTTTTGCGGGGCAAAGCACGGGAAAAGTATATGAGGGAGAAAAGCGTTTCGACCTGATGGTTCGTCTGGACGAAACACAACGTGAAAATCTACAAGATATACGCAACCTGCTCCTCCCAACGCCCAAAGGCAACCATATACCCCTGTATCAGGTAGCTGATGTGCAGATCATTGAAGGTCCTGCACAGATCCAACGGGAAGATGCCAAAAGAAGGATTGTGGTTGGTTTCAACGTTCGTGGACGTGATGTACAGAGCATCGTCAACGAATTGCAGGGTAAAGCCGATAAACAGATGGCATTTTCGCCCGGCTACTACGTAACCTATGGCGGAGCATTTGAAAACCTGAATGAAGCCACCAACCGATTGATGGTAGCCGTTCCTGTTTCGCTGGCATTGATATTCATTCTGCTGTATTTTGCCTTTCGTTCCGTCAAGGAAAGTTTGTTGATTTATACCGCCATTCCTCTGTCTGCAATCGGCGGAATATTCCTGTTGGCATTGCGTGGAATGCCGTTCAGCATCAGTGCAGGCATTGGTTTCATTGCCCTTTTCGGGGTAGCCGTACTCAACGGGATTGTGCTTATCGCAGAGTTTAACCGGATGAAACAAACGGGCGATAAAGACCTGTACCAGATAGCATTGCTTGGAACAAAGACAAGGCTTCGTCCGGTACTGATGACCGCATTCGTAGCATCACTCGGTTTCTTACCGATGGCGGTGAGCAACGGTGCAGGAGCTGAAGTGCAACGTCCGTTGGCAACGGTGGTTATCGGTGGTTTACTGTTTGCCACATTTCTGACCCTTTTTGTATTGCCTACTTTATTTGTGTTGTTTGAAAAACTTAAATTTCCCAAGCTGACATTCGGCAGGAAAAGTGCAACACTGCTTATTTTGTTGGGTTTAAGTGGTTCGGCATTTTCGCAAAGCATCACACTCGAAGAAGCGGTAAAAATGGCTACGGAAAACAACCTGTCGGCAAAAAGCCAAAACCTGCTTGCCGAATATTATAAAAAGCGGACGGCTACCGGAGCCAACATTCCACAGGCTGTCGTAACGGGCGAATTCGGGCAGGTCAATAGTGGTACTTCCGATAATAAATTCGGGATTTCACAATCTTTCAGTTTTCCGACTGTGTATAGCAACCAAAAGAAATTGCTGAACGAAGAATGGAATTCGGCAGTGATTTCGGTGAACCTGAACAAGCTGGACATCCGCAAGACGGTAAGCGAGCTGTTTTACCAGATTTTGGTTTTGCGTGAGCGGGAAAAAATCCTGAACCGTACCGATGAAATGTATAAAGGTTTTTTAGAAAAAGCTTCTCTGCGAATGGAAAGCGGTGAAAGCAACCTGCTTGAAAAAACGGCTGCCGAAGTGCAACGGGAAAACATTGCTATACAATTAAAAGCGTTGGCAAACGAAATCGAATTGGCAAAAATACAGCTTCAACTGATGCTGAATGCTGACACCCGCTATGAACCATCGGCTTCCGACATCGTTGTTATGGATGGACTTTTTGATGCGGATGTAGATGTCGTACAACATCCGGTCTTGCTATTGTCGGCACAGGAAATCGAAAAAGCAAAAGCATCGGTTCGATTAGAAAAATCGAAGCTGTTGCCCAATCTGTCCGTTGGTTATTTCAACCAGAGCTTCAGGGATTTGAACAGCAATCGCTTTAATTCCTTTCAGGTGGGGGTAGGCATACCTATTTTTTTCAAAGCACAGAAATCACAGATCAAAGCAGAGGAACAACGTATTCTCTTCACGGAAAATGAACTCGCTTTGCGTAAAGCCGCATGGGAAAGCGGGTATGAAGCGGCATTGCAGCAATACCGGACACAGCTTGACATCGTCGGGACGTATAAGCAAAAACAATTGCCGGCAGCCGAGCAGATTTTCAAAACAGCAGAAGAACAATTTGCCAATGGCGAAATCAATTACTTAGACTGGGTGATGCTTAATAATCAGGCGATACAGATACAGCGTGATTATTACGATGCCGTGATGCAGCTCAATTTCCAAATCATCAATCTTCAATATCTCATTTCAAAATAAATTATTCAAATGAAAAATATAGTCGGAATTTTCGTTTTGCTCCTGTTATGGAGTTGCGGAAATAAGGAAAACACAACAGAAGAAAACACTACGGAAGCTACCGAAAATGTGTTGAAACTATCGGACGAACAGCTAAAAGCATTCTCGCTGACGACCGTTGAATTACAAGAAAGAAACGTTACCAAAACGCTGAAACTGAGCGGAACGGTGGACGTACCGCCACAAAACCTCGTGTCGGTAAGCAGTGCATTAGGCGGATATGTAAAATCCACGAAATTGCTGCCCGGAATGCACTTCCGAAAAGGTGAAGTGATTGCCGTAATGGAAGACAACCAGTTTATCCAACTGCAACAGGATTACCTGACGGCAAGGGCTCAATTGCAAAATGCAGAAGCCGAATACCACCGCCAGAAGCAATTGAACCAGAGTAAAGCAAGCAGTGATAAAGTGTATTTGCAGGCAAAAGCCAATTATGAAACGCTGCTCATCAGCCAAAAGGCACTGGAAGAAAAACTGCGGATGATCCACATCAACCCTTCTAATGTTTCGGTGAACAACATCAAACGTACTGCATCTGTGTATGCACCTTTTGACGGTTTCGTTTCCCAGGTTTTTGTGAATGTAGGCAAATACGTTTCGCCATCGGATGTGCTGTTTGAACTCGTAGATCCGAAAGATCTGCATCTGAACCTGAAAGTATTTGAAAAAGATTGGGATAAAATAAGCATCGGACAATCGCTTACGGCATACACCAACAGCCATCCGGAAAAGAAATACGGAGGCGAAATCATTCTGATCAGTAAAAATATTTCCCAAGACCGTGCTGTGGAGGTTCACGCCCATTTCACGGAAAGCAATGCACAGCTTATTCCCGGTCTGTATATGAATGCCGAGGTTCCCATACCCGAAAGCAAGGCATTGGCACTACCGGAGGAAAGCATTTTGGCGTTTGAAGGAAAACATTACGTCTTTGAAGTATTGGACAAGAACAGTTTCAGAATGACAACAGTAGAAATCGGAAACACTGGCGATGGTTGGATAGAGATTGTCAACGGAAACCAATTGAGCGGTAAAAAAATCGCACAGAAAGGGGCTTATACTTTATTAATGGCACTAAAAAATACCGCAGAGGATTAAGATGAAGCCTGTATTGTTATTGATGACTTTTCTGTATGCCTTGGGCTTAAAAGCTCAAACAGGAGGCAACGACACATTAAGCATTGACGATAAAGCGTATAAATTTTCGGCAAAAAAACTGATCGTTCCTTCTGTTTTGATTTCATACGGACTATTGAGTTTGATGTCTGATGATTTAAGATCATTGAACCAGTCTACACGCCACGAAACAAGGGAACATATCATTGCCGGAGCAACTATAGACAACTATATGCAGTATGCTCCAGCAGCAGCCATATATGGGCTTAATCTTGCAGGTGTTAAAGGAAAACATAAATGTAAAGACAGAACCATTATCTATGCGACGTCTCAATTAGTCTCCGCAGCATTGGTACTGCCCACAAAACAATTCGTAGGCGAAGAACGCCCCGATGGTTCTAATAATTTTTCTTTCCCTTCCGGACATACGGCTACGGATTTCTCATCAGCCCATTTTATGTTCAGGGAATATAAGGACCGTAATTTCTGGCTTAGCATATCAGGGTATCCTGTGGCAGCTATGACAGGAATATACAGGGTATTCAACGATAAGCATTGGGTCGGTGATATTGTTGCTGGTGCAGGCATTGGTATCTTGTCCACCGAAATTGCCTATTGGCTGTTTCCTCTCACATCGAAATGGTTCTCGTCAAAAGAAGAAAGGGAAGAATTGTCTGTGGTTCCTTTCTATCAATCCAAAACTGTTGGACTTACAATTATTAAAACATTCTAAAACAATGAAAACAATTATTAAAAAAGAGTTTACTGTAACTCATAGAATCTTGCACTGGTCATTTGAACTTCTGATGACCGTACTGTTCATCACCGGATTTTTAAGAATGCAGTGGATGGGTAGAAAGCCCATTGTTGCGGTCATCGAGCAGGATGCTCCCGGAGTGATGACAAAGGAACAGACAAAGGCTATAGTCAATGATATTCTTAATCCAATGTGGCAATGGCACGAATACGCATCGTATATCATCATTTTTATCTTCTTAATGAGGATTGCTTATATGTTGATGAAAGGAGTTCGTTTCCCCAATCCTTTTATCGGAAAACAGTCCATAAAAG
The DNA here is from genome assembly GCF_040545805.1 of Moheibacter stercoris. NCBI lineage: Bacteria > Pseudomonadati > Bacteroidota > Flavobacteriia > Flavobacteriales > Weeksellaceae > Moheibacter > Moheibacter stercoris. The sequence goes on along the minus strand of NZ_JBEPMO010000032.1, from coordinate 1,727 downwards.
AACGTTTGCAAGGGATGACATATATATTATTTTATGTGTTTGTCATTATTGCCGGTATCACTGGATTTTATCTCAAATGGGGAAACGGGGAATGGAAAGAGCCTATGGAAACTGTACATAAGCTGGCGATATACTGGTTTCCGATTTTTATATTGGTACACATTACAGGCATTGTTATAGCAGAATTAACAGGCAAAAAGGGAATAACGTCTAAGATGATTGGTGGTAATTAAAATATTTAGAATAAGATGAAGCATTTTGAATTAGAAAAACATTACGTCAATAAGTCGGGCTGGATAAGAGCAGCCGTGTTGGGAGCTAATGACGGTATATTGTCCACAGCGAGTATCATTGTGGGTGTTGCTGCGGCAAGCGACAGCCGGGAAACGATTATTCTGGCAGCATTGGCAGGTTCTATTGCCGGAGCAATGTCTATGGCTGCGGGGGAATACGTGTCGGTAAGCTCCCAGTCGGATATAGAAAAATCTGACCTCGACAGAGAACAAAAGGAACTGGAAGAAATGCCGGAAATAGAGCTTAATGAACTGGCAAAAATCTACCAAAAAAGAGGCTTGGATAAAGAACTTTCTTTGGAAGTAGCCCGTCAGCTCACAGCTTATGATGCCTTGGGAGCTGACGCACGGGACGAACTGGGTATCAATGAAATCACAGAAGCAAAAGCCGCCTGTAGCGGTTTTGCTTCTTTCGCTTCCTTTATCGTAGGTGCGGCATTGCCCTTTGTGGTATCTGTATTTGCTCCTGTTGAAAAAATGATATATAGCCAGTACGTTTTTGCATTGTTGTTTTTGGTTGTTTTGGGTATTGTAGCTGAGACAATCCTATCATGACAAAACAAAGGGGAAAGTCCGATTGGTGCTTTTAGGACATTCTCGAATTTGGATACAAAAAGAGGTTTTTGCTTACCAAGATTTTTTTCAAAACATCATGAAACCAGAAAATAGGATTTATAAATCGCATGCTTTTCATCCGACAATTCATTGGGAAGAATCTTATTCAACCTGTTATCCCGATCTCGAATATTACGCAAAATCGGCTCTTTTACTGGTGCAAAACTTTAAATTATTAAAAAAGAAATCAATCCCAAATAATGATGAGGGTTTGGAAAATTTATTTTTTCAAGCTTTCTATAGAATTCTTAGGACCTTCATCTTTGCAAAACTTAATTATTTACCACATTATTTGTCGGCTCAATCTCTTTGGGAACTATGTTTGTACGCCGAACCCAAACTTGAAAAATTAGAATATTTAATGGAGGAAATAAAGGGAAATAAATTTTTTCAATGTTTTGAAAAACATTCCCATTTTCACCATGATTTGACAAAATTATCCAAGAATGATCAAAAGCGAATGAAAGAACTGCTTGAGAACCTCCAAGAAAGTTTAGAGATTTCGGTGAAAAACGCTTTAGGAAAAGAACTTAATCATTCTTAATTAACCAAAATTTGAATACTTTAGAGTTGCTCCATAGATAGTGTATAGATAAAGCATAGATAGTGTATGAAGACTGTATGAATTATATAGGAAGATTGTAAAGATTTCTGAGCAAAGAAATAGGATTTAGGTATGAGTGAAAAACTCTTTTCAATATATCTCAATTAACAAAAACAAAATAAAAAGAGGCTGTCTCAAAAGACAGTCTCTTTTTTATGCTTAATATTTTTTTTTTTGCTTCTTGGATATTAAAATTTCATTTTTCTAGCTTAAAA
>NZ_JBEPMO010000031.1:0-13803 GCF_040545805.1 Moheibacter stercoris | reverse complement strand
TGACATAAACACCATCACATTTCCTACTTCCTACTTCCTCGCAGTAGGGATTACCTGCGGTACATACTTCGTAAGTGTAATGGATAGCCCGGTCGAGTTGTGAGCCCCTACTTTTCTTCTTTATATATAAGATAATCGAGCAAGTAGAATCGCTCAAGAAATATAAATGGATGGTTTTAAAATGCTCCTAAGTCTATTTTTAAGGAAATAATGTTGGAATAAAGAGCAATACTCTGATCTCCTACATCGGTCAAAGCATAGTCCAAGGAAATTCCTTTGTACTTGAATCCTAATCCAATATTGGGTTGGAAGGTCAGTTCTTTGTCTCCATCAAAAGTGGTTTCGTATTGGAAGTTGTTGACTCCTCCTCGCAAAAACACCATATTGTCATATCCGACTTCAAAACCGGCTGCAGGTGAAAAGCTCAATGCGCTAGTAGAAACCAAATCGTTGGTTTGAGCAAACTGGAAGTTTAGGTCAATCTCACCGATCACATTGAATTTGTCGCTGATTTTAAAGTCCTTCCCTACTCCAAATTGAAGTTTCGGCATGGTTAATTCAATGGTTTCTTCTGGCAAATCGTTGACCGTCTGCTGATTTCCAGTACCAGGTTCGGTTACGGTTAATCCGTTGAGTTCATCTTCTTTGATAGACCAAGCGTTAAATGTGGTTGTAATGTCACGCGCCATCAATCCAAAAAAGAAACTGTCTTGGGTACGGTATTGCAATCCTAGATCAATTCCGAAACCGAATGAACTCGCAAATTTCCCGATGTGACGATAAACCAATTTGGCGTTTGCCCCAACCGCAATGTTTTTGTTTCCTAAAAAATATCCCGCATAAGACAATTTCAAGGCATAATCAGCGGTTGAGAATTTACTGATACGATCATAATCGATATTTCCTTGGGAATCGATCAACTGAGTTGTATTCAAAATATCATCCACTCCAAATCGATAAAGAGAAGCAGCGACTACAGCATTGTTTTCTAGCGGCATGGCTCCTGCTATATAATCATACATGGCGATTCCTTGAAAGTATTCGGCATGCATGGCTGCCAATTGAGGTCCATGGTAGACTTCTGTTAAACCTGCCGGATTCCAATAGGCTGCATTGACATCATTAATGTTTGCCACCACTGCATTTCCCATTGCAAATGCACGAGCATCTACTCCAATGTTTAAAAATTCGTTGGAATATTTTCGAAATGCTTGAGCATAGCTCAAGGAACTAATAAGGATAAGAAAAGATGTAATTTTCAGTTTCAAAGCTATATATGAGTTTATGGCAAATTTAATTTGGCAAAACTACGTCAATTTTACCTAGCAAAAATCGATTGTTTTCTTTAAAACATAAAATCCGTTTTTTTATTGCGTAAGAAATGTTGTTATCTTCGTGGTTCGTTTTGCGAAGTTCTGAAAAGGAAATTTGCTTTTAATATTTTTTAATGAAACTTTTTACATTACCAAATTTATTAACGCTCGGGAACTTGCTTTGCGGCTGTGTGACTATCCTTTGCTTGAATGAATTCATTGGGAATAACAAGGAATCTCTTAGTCACATCAATTCACAAGGTGTGCTTTTGTATCTCATTTTTGGTTTGTTGATGGGTAGTTTATTCTTGGATTTACTCGACGGAATGGTTGCAAGAGCCCTTAAAATCAATTCAGAAATCGGAATTCAATTGGATTCATTGGCAGATATGGTCAGTTTTGGACTTACACCAGGTTTGATGATGTATGTGATGATAACTAATTATACCGAACACATGATGGGCGGATTTTTAGGGATACTTGGATTGTTTGTTACCTTATTTTCGGCTTTGCGTTTGGCTAAATTCAATGTCGATACGGAACAATCCACTTATTTCAAAGGTTTGGCTACGCCTGCCAATACTTTGTTGATTTTTTCTGTGTTTTGGATGTATGTTCAAAATGGGAAAATTCTTTCTCCCGAATATGATTTGGTGATTCTTTTGGTTTTATTGGTCTTGTCTTGTTATCTATTGATTTCAAACATTCCATTATTTTCATTTAAATTCAAAGGATTGGCTTGGAAAGACAATCACTATAAATATCTATTTTTATTCATTAGTTTGATTTTATTGGGTGTTTTTTGGGTAAGTTCGCTGCCTTTGATTATCCTATTCTATATTATTATATCTATTGTATTTAGAAAAAACATTGTTCATGCTTAATTTACATAAACCTATTTGCTTTTTTGATTTGGAAACGACCGGAATCAATGTTGGGAAAGACCGAATTGTCGAAATATCTGTTTTAAAAGTTTTTCCAAACGGAAACAAAGAAAGCAAAACACTTCGGGTGAATCCTGAAATGCCGATTTCGGCTGAAGCAACTTCTGTCCACGGAATCACCAATGAAGATGTTGCCAATGAACCTACATTCAAAGAAATTGCTCCTAGAATTTGGGACATGATGAAAGATGCTGATTTGGCTGGTTATAATTCCAATCGATTTGATGTTCCTTTATTGGCAGAAGAATTTTTGCGTGTGGGAATTGATTTGGACTTGGAAAAACATAAATTGGTCGATGTTCAAGTAATCTTCTTTAAGAAAGAACCAAGAGATTTAAGTTCAGCTTACAAATTCTATTGCGACAAAAACTTGGAAAACGCCCATTCGGCAGAAGCAGATGTAGAAGCAACCTATGAGATATTCAAAGCTCAGATCGAACGATATGAAGATTTGGAAAATGACATCAAATTCTTAAGCGAATATACTTCTCAACGTAAGACTGCAGATTTAGCAGGAATGATCGGAATTGATGATAAAGGAAATGAAGTCTTTAATTTTGGTAAATACAAAGGACAATCTGTCCGTGAAGTTTTTCAAAAAGACCAAGGTTATTATAGCTGGATTCAAAATGCTGATTTTCCATTGTATACCAAGAAAGTTTTTACTAAAATTCGTTTGGGAATCGGATAAAACTTGACGATTTATCCAAAATTTCCTTACATTTAAGAAAAGAAACCGTTTACTATGACATCAAAAATTACCTATACAGGAAATTTACGAACAGAAATGACACACTTATCATCGGGATCAAAAGTTGAAACCGATGCTCCCATAGATAACAACGGAAAAGGTGAACGCTTCTCACCGACCGATTTGGTTGCGACAGCATTGGGAAGTTGTATGTTGACTATCATGGGAATTGCAGGAAATACACATTCTATCAATATTACTGGAACAGAAGTTGAAATCACAAAAATTATGACCGCTGCGCCTAGAAAAATTGGGGAAATCATTGTGAAATTAAACGTGAAAGGTCAAGATACCTATTTGCAAAAAGAAAAAGCAATTTTGGAAAATGCCGCCTTAACATGCCCAGTATTTCTAAGTCTATCTGAAGACACCAAAAAAACGATTGAATTTCAATGGCCTAATTAAATTTGACTTTCCTAAGTTTTCTTAAATTCTAACACTACTCAATGGATTTACCTTCTCTAATAGACTCCATACACCCAATTAAACACGAATCTAAAATCCTTTTGCTTTCAAAATTTGAGGAAAAGCATTTCCCTAAAAAACATATTTTATTGGGATCTGAGCGAATGGAGCATTATCTCTATTTCATCAAAAAAGGGGTTGTACGAGCTTTTTTCAATTCTCCCGATAAAGACATTAGTTTTTGGTTTGGTACAGAAGGTGATCCTATCTTATCCATGCAAAGTTATGTTTCGCACAGGAAAAGTTATGAAAATATAGAATTAATTGAGGATTCTACCTTGTACGAAATACGAATCTCTGACCTTCAAGAACTTTATTCCACCAATATTGACATCGCCAATTGGGGAAGAAAATTAGCGGAACAAGAATTGATCAAAACAGAGAAATTATTTCTTTCTCGCCAATTCAAGTCGGCATCTGACCGCTATGCTGAATTATTGAAAGAAAATCCTGAAATCATCCAACGTGTTCCTTTGAAAATCATTGCTTCCTATTTAGGCATCACTCAAGTTAGTTTGAGTCGAATACGTGCTGAAATTAAATAATCGAATTTAACATTTGTTAAAATATATCTAGTTCCATCTCGGGAAATTTGCCTTAAAAAAAGATATGAACTGGATTATTTTAATCATTGCCGGATTTTTTGAAGTAGGATTTGCATCTTGTTTAGGAAAAGCAAAACAAGCAACTGGAAATGAAATGTACGCTTGGTATGCAGGATTTTTAATCTGTTTGGCTATCAGTATGACCTTATTAATTAAAGCTACCCAAACTTTACCCTTGGGAACAGCTTATGCGGTTTGGACGGGAATTGGTGCAGTTGGAACCGTTTTAATGGGCATCTTTTTCTTCAAAGACCCTGTTAATTTTTGGCGAATTTTCTTCATCACTACACTTGTGGGTTCGATTGTGGGTTTGAAAATGGTTTCGAACTAAATTTTCTCATATAGTCTCATAAACGAATCCAATTAGAATAAAGGAAAATCCGTTTCAAAAATCTTAACTTTGCAAGATGCAAACAGTTGTTGTAGGATTATCGGGTGGAGTAGATTCAAGCGTAGCAGCTTATTTACTTAAAGAACAAGGATACAATGTGATTGGGTTATTTATGCGTAATTGGAATGATGCTTCTGTTACGTTGGAAGATGAATGTCCTTGGGTTGAAGATAGTAAAGACGCATTATTATGCGCAGAAAAATTGGGAATACCTTTTCAGGTAATTGACTTAAGTGATGTCTACAAAGAACGAATTGTGGATTATATGTTTGCCGAATATGAAAAAGGTAGAACACCCAATCCAGATGTTTTGTGCAACCGCGAAATCAAATTTGATATATTCCTAAAAACTGCAATGGAATTGGGAGCCGATTTTGTTGCCACTGGGCATTATGCAAGAAGAGAAGAAATGGAAATCGACGGACAAAAAACCTATCAACTTCTTGCGGGTAAAGACAATAACAAAGACCAATCCTACTTTTTGTGTCAGTTAAGCCAAGAGCAATTGAGCAAAGCTTTGTTTCCAATTGGACATTTGGAGAAATCGGAAGTTCGAAGAATTGCGAAAGAACAAGATTTGGTAACGGCCGATAAAAAAGACTCTCAAGGATTATGTTTCATTGGGAAAGTGAGTTTACCAGATTTTTTACAACAACAATTAAAACCTAAATCTGGAAACATCATTGAGATTGATAAAAACCATCCGATTTATTCTCAAGCAAAACCTGAATTTGCTTCCAAATTTGAAGAATTAAGTTTAGAAGCCAAAGGTGTTAGCTATACTTCGGATATGGGGAAAGTTGTGGGAACGCATGATGGCGCTCATTATTTTACCAAAGGTCAACGAAAAGGTTTGGGAGTTGGTGGAAAAGTAGAACCTTTGTTTGTTCTGGATACTGACGTTCAAGAAAATATCATTTATACGGGACAAGGAAGTACTCATCCTGGATTATTAAAAAAAGCTTTGTTTATTCAAGAAGATGAAATTCATTGGGTACGTGAAGATTTAAAAATTCAACCAAATGAAACCATGGAAGCCATGGTGAGAATTCGTTATCGTCAACCCTTGCAAAAAGCAATTTTGCACAAAGCTGAAAATGGTTTGTATATTGAATTTGAAAAACCTCAATCTGCAATTACCGAAGGTCAATTTGCTGCTTGGTATCTGGATGACGAACTAATTGGCTCAGGTGTGATCAATTAAAACTATTCATTTTCATTTTGGTCGAAATTACAATGGAATTCTAAAGTTGAATTTCCTAACCAAAATCTCTATAAATCACAAACCCAAATTCACTGAATATTTTCAATTGAATTTGGGCTTGGAAAGTGCTTGAAACTATAAAAACAAAAAAAGTTTAGAGTCCCATTTGCAACTATTATTTTGCAGGTGGTGGGAATTTCGCTAAAATTTCTTCAATTGCTTTCGGAATATCGTCACCTTTTGAATCCAAATTGGAAACGTTTAGTCCGCTTCCCGCACCTTGCCATATTAAAATATTCTTTTTATCGTCTACAATATCAATGATGATAGTACCCGATGTATATTGGTAAACACGAGATGGTCCGCCATAATAAGGTCCCCAATATCCACCACCATAATATCCATTGTCAATATTGATTTTTTCCTTTGAACTTGCCAAAACATTGATCAATAATTCTGGGTTGTCAGATTTGGTAAATCCTTTTGCTTTTAATTGCGCTTCAATCGAAGTTAAAATTCTACGTTTATCCAAATCATTCAATTCCAATTTATCAATTCCTTTTTGATGGAAATTATATGTTTTGTACGTATTGAAATCTGTCGATCTATCAAAATCATAGCTTACGCGAACGGTATTACATGAAACCATGAATACGGTTGCCAATACAAAAACGAATAAAGATTGTAGTTTCATTTTTTTTCAATTTTATCAGACATTAAAGTTAGCACAAAAATTATTCCTATTAATAGAATTTCATTTCATTTAACAAAAAAGCCCGGAATTTCCGAGCTTGTATATTTTGCTATGATTTTTCTTTACGGTAAGAAATAACTAATTCCAAAATTTAAGTTGGAAGTTTTGTTAGATTCATTCGCAGCATCATTTTTTACTTGGTCTGTTAAACCTATTAAATATCTCACTGAAAATTCCACATTACGATTCAAACTATATCCAACTCCTAAACCAGCTCCGAAATCAAATCCTGAGTATTCATTGTCATCTGCTTCTGTTGGGAAATCATATTTATCAGTATTATTTCCAACTTGAATTCCAAAGAAAGGTCCTCCTTCTACGAAAAATTCACTACTAGCATCTGTAAAATACAATTTTGCGAAAATTGGCACATTGATCATACTCACAAAAACCTTTTGTTTGTAGTCACCATCATTTCTGAAATATTGATCAAATTCTCCCTGTGCTGAATATTGAACTTCGGGTTGGAAGAATAAAATATCATTATTGGTAATTGGGATCAAAGCTGTTACTCCAATCTGGTATCCACCTCTTGATTTTGAATTGGAATGCACGTCTGTGATGTTGGTAATGCTACCAGCAGCACGAGCACCAAAACGAATTTGAGCTTGAGTGAATTCGGCAAATAAGAAGGTAACGATGGCGAATAAAACGATTTTGTTTCTCATTGTTTCTGGGTTGATTTTAATGCTACAAATATATACCTAAATTTTAGAACGCAAAAAAGTCCAAAAAATTGGCTTTTGGACTTTTTGAATTCTTATAATCTTAATGAATTATGCTAAAACTTTTGCAACGGTCACTCCAATTTCTGCAGGAGAATCGACAACATGAATTCCGCATTCACTCATGATGGCCATTTTTGCTTGAGCTGTATCGTCTTTTCCTCCAACGATTGCACCAGCATGTCCCATTGTTCTTCCTTTTGGTGCAGTTTGACCAGCGATGAACCCTACTACTGGTTTTTTAGAACCAGATTCTTTGTACCATCTTGCAGCTTCTGCTTCCAATTGACCTCCAATTTCACCGATCATTACTACCGCTTCTGTTTCTGGGTCATTGATAAACAATTCCAAAGCTTCTTTGGTTGTTGTTCCAATGATTGGATCACCACCAATACCAATTGCAGTTGAAATTCCGTATCCAGCTTTTACAACTTGGTCTGCTGCTTCATAGGTTAAAGTTCCTGATTTAGAAACGATTCCTACTTTTCCTTTTTTGAAAACGAAACCAGGCATAATTCCTACTTTTGCTTCATCAGCTGTAATTACTCCTGGACAGTTTGGACCGATCAAGGTAACATCACGGTTGTCAATATAAGCTTGAACTTGAACCATATCATTTACAGGAATACCTTCTGTGATACAAATAACCACTTTGATTCCTGCGTCAGCAGCTTCCATAATAGCGTCTGCAGCAAATGCTGGTGGAACGAAAATAATACTTACATCAGCTCCCGCTTTTTGAACCGCGTCAGCAACTGTATCAAATACTGGTCTTCCCAAGTGTTCTGTTCCACCTTTTCCAGGAGTTACACCACCTACGACGTTCGTTCCGTATTCAATCATTTGCTCTGCGTGAAAAGTTCCTTCTTTTCCTGTGAATCCTTGTACGATTATTTTCGAATCTTTATTTACTAAAACTGCCATTGTTAAATTTTTGAGTGACAAATGTAACCAATTTCATATTTTTACCAAAGTCTTTTCATCTGATTAATATTATTTTTCCCATGAAAAGCAATGAAATTTAAAACTATCATGATGAAATATCCCCTATCGATCTTAGCCGTTTGTTTATTTGGAATTCTCAATGCTCAAATTCATCAATTTCATGGAAGCTTGAATGAGTATTTAAATGAAGAAATTCATTCACAAACAAGTGAAAAAAACATTCAAAACCCAACTTTTATTGTTGATGGCAAAACATTTCTAAATGAAATTCCGACAGAGATTTACAACCTTAAAAAAGAAGACATTAAAAGTGTTTCGTACATCGGAAATGAAATACAGGATTTAACCAAAATATGGACCGACACTTCCAAACAAGGCGTTCTTTTCATCAATACTCATAAATATTCAACTGAAGAATCGGAATATTTGCCAGAATTTATCCTTTATTTTTTTGACGGGAAATTGATCGATGCTGATTATTTAAAATCCGTTCAACCCAGTGATATTGAGTCGGTGAAAGTAATTAAAAATCATTTTGACGTGAACGAAAAAAAATACCATGGCATGATCATCATAGAACCTTTTGATATTACTCAATAGGATTTCGTTCAGACATCGCATACAAAGCAAAACTCGCCAACCAATGTTCTCCTTCGTAACTTCCATCAACAATCGATGGTAAGGAGTGCGCCAAATGCACATCTCCTAATTGTTTCAAGTGTCCGTATTTTTCTGGAAATTGTTTGGCCAAACGATAGAATACCCAAGCTCTGGAAAAATTCAATCCGTCTAAATGAACCAAATGACCATCTTCACGATCTGAAACTTTCGCTACTTCCAATTCAAATTCTTTGGTTTTTAATTCGGGCAAGAAAACATCTAACCAACTATTCAATTCTTCTGGACTTAAAATTCTTTGCATCAAGGAAACTTCTTCCAAACAAGGCGACAAAAAATCAAATCCATCGGGTTCCCAAGAAATCGGACAGTTTTTATCATTGGAATACAAACGTTTTGCAGCTTCTTCAATCGATGATTTCAAATTTTGATTCTTGGCATGAATGGCATAATCATAGGCGAAACTCATCCCGAAAGCTGAATTGTTATGGGTTCCAACACGAATTGGATACAATAATTTCGGCAGAAATTCTTGGTATCGACTAACCAAAACATCGGTTAATGGTTGAAGGTTTTTGGCCATTTGCTGCGCGTCTTCATTTTGCCAAGTATTTAATTCCATTTGCAATTTCAACAACCAAGTCCAACCATAGGTTCTGGAAAAGGAATATTCCTGTTTTCGATTGAAATACGCAATTTCTCCTTGAATATTTTCTTCGGTAATGTTTTGTTTTAATTTTTCTAAAATTTCCTCACGATTGTTCAATTCTGGAAAGTCTTTCAACAATTTCACCAATGACCAATGTCCATGAACAGACGAATGCCAATCAAAACAACCATAAAAAGCCGGATGTAATTCACGCGGAGATCCTAAATCTTCTTTCGTGTCCAAAACTTGACTTGTTTTATTGGGATATTCCGTTTGCAAACATTTGAAAGGTAAACTTGCCAAGCGATTGGCTTGTGCTAAATCTAAATTTACCTTAGAATCATCCAAAGTTTCAACAATATTGGTCACTTCTTCGGAAGGTGATTCTTTTTGATTGCATGAAACCATAACGATTAGACTTATTCCCATCAATACATTTGCAACTTTCATCTGATTAAAAATTTATTAAAGATAAAAAAACCTTGTTAAGCAAAACTTACTAGACAAGGTTTTCTTTCTTTGGCTTGGATTATTCCAAACGAATTTCTTTCAATTCTCCATTTGGCGTAATCAGATGATAGATTTTATCAGAATTGATTTCTTGATGCTTTTTATAAACAATTTGAACATTCATCACATATTGCAAACCTACAATTGGAGATGAAGCATTCATGACTTTGTCAAATCCATCGGTTGGTAAACCATCGAAATAAAAAGTTCTCGATTTTCGTTCTTCCTTTTGTACAACCAAAGTATTATTGTTGTAGTAATTGTTATAGGAAACAGTTCCTGACTCATATGCTCGATAGGACTTGTATTGATTTCCAGGTTGAACAGATGAAAACGAAATGGTAAATTCGGGCACTAAATCCCAGTCCTTTTCATTTAAGTTTAAATGCTTAATTCGTTTCTTTTGAATAGAAATAGCTTCTGCAAGCATTTCATCATAAATCTTATCTTGATTGTCAGCATAATATTCAACATTGATGATGTTATAAATCTTCTGTTTCGAAGCCAATTCAACCAATTGGTCAAATAATTCAATTTGCTTCAATTTGAAAATGATGTTCTTTTTGATTTCAAATCCTACATCCACTTGTTGAATGTTGACCTTCTCTCCTTCTGCTTCGGAAATATGATCATAGATTTTGGTTTGCGAAATAAAATCCACATATACATCTGATTTTTTAATACCCAATTTTTCAATTGATCGAATAAAATTCTCGATTCGCTTGTTGATTTGTGTATTACATAATTCAACCGATAGATTTTCCTCATTCACTCCAAAGGTGACCATATAATAATCGGCTTGAACATGGTTCAAAATAGAAATATCCAAAGTGATGGAATTTTCATTGGTCAAAATTTTAGGTTTCAGATTGGTTAAACTATTTGAATTGTTTTTTTGATACGAATTGGAATAATCTGTATTTCCGTACAATTGATTTCCTCCAATTTGTGCAAAGGAAAGGGTGAAAAATAAACTTGTGAAAAGGCTAAAGATTGTTTTCATTTTTTGAAAATTTTAAATTAATGCACAAGTATCGCCTCAAATAAAATTTCACAATTGGCAAAACGACTTTCTATTTCCTGTAAAGATTTTCCAAAGTTTTACAGTAGATTTACAGTAGGAAATTTTCTTCCAAAACCTAACTTTATCGGCAAAATGAACGAACTAGAAATTTTTCAGGAATTGAAAAATCGGATATTGAATTCTTATCGAGATTTCTATCCTTATTTTCAAGGCGATTGGAAAAATTTTAGTTCAAAGGACATCCGACAGCTCATTGAATTGATAGAAGAAAATCAAAAAGAAACGGTCAGTGAAAAATGGATTTATACCCATTTGAAATCGGAAACGAATGAGAAATTACCACGAAAAGATTTATTGGATATCTTTTCGAAATTTGTAGGAGTTTCCTCCTGGGAAGAATTTGCCTACCAAGAAAGATTAAAGACGACACAACCAAGAGTTTCTAAAAAATCCAAAAAGAATACGAATAAGAAAAAATTTAGAAAACGTTATTTTTTGGTTTTGTTGATTCCAATAATTGGTTTTACCGTGTATGAATGGGCAATTCATCTCAATAAAAAAACAATCCTAATCAAAAATGAAATCACCAAACAACCTGTTCAAGAATCAGAAGTAGAAGTTTACCATCTAACCAATGATTCCAAAAAGAAATTGAAAATGGAAAATTCACGTGTAGAAATTCCCAATACAAGCGATAAAATAAGCATTGAAAGCCCTTATTTCGAAGAACAAGAAATTCAGCTTTCCTCAACGGTGGAGGAAATTTATATAAAACCAGAAGATTATGCTTTGGTTTTGAAAAGATTCATCGAATCGGATTGGGATGATTGGGAAGTTCGGAAAGAAAAATTGAACAAAATATTGTCTGAGGATTTAGAAGTCATTCTTTTTTTGAAAGACGAATTGGGTGCGGAACATCTCAATAAAAAAGAATTTTCGGAGAAACTCATCTTGCCCACGCAAGAAACCAAAAAAATGAAAATTTTGACTATCGAAACCAATGCCAACAAAGAAATAACCTTCATCAGAATTCAGAAATCATGAAAAGTATTTTTCTATTTATAAGCATACTTATTTTTGCAACCAATGGTTTTTCACAAACCATTGAATCCAAACAAGAAATTCAAGCTCAGTTTTCATCGAAAAATATTGCTGCTTATCAGTCCAATTCTCATAGCATGATTTTGGAGTTCTATGATTATGCAAGCCGATATTCTCAAACAAAGGATGATAAACTAAAGAAACAGATACAATCCAATTTGGAATCCTTGGTTCAAAATAATTCAATCAAAATACCCAATTTTGAAAATCAATCAACTTCATATCAGAATCTGGATGAATTTTTGGCGTCAATCGAGTATAAAAATTGGAAATTTGAAGTGAATGAAATAAAAAGTTCTTCCAATATTCAACTCGATCATTGGATAAATTCTTATTCGCTTAAAATTGATAAAGGGAAGAAAATAGTAAAAGAAACCATCCAACAAACCATTTATTTTACACCTATTCAGAAGAAATTCGGAACAAAAACCAAAACCGTTTGGGCTTTGAAATTGGGAACTATTGACATTCACTAAATGAAATTAAAAGTAGATTCATTCGTTTTAGCGATTATTTTCACGGTAATTCTTGCCTACGTATTCCCTGATTTTGGTCGGGAAGATAGTCCAATTCCTTTGGATGAAATCGCAAGCATCGGAATTTCCTTGATTTTCTTTTTTTACGGATTGAAATTAAGTCACGAAAAAATCAAACAAGGATTGAGCAATTGGAAATTGCATTTATTGGTTCAATCCACCACATTTTTGATTTTCCCTTTGCTCGTAATTGCTGCGAAACCATTTTTTCCAAGTGGAGATTCCGAAATGATTTGGTTGGCATTTTTATTTTTGGCTGCATTACCTTCTACCGTTTCTTCTTCTGTTGTCATGGTTTCCATGGCGAAAGGAAATATTCCAGCGGCAATATTCAACGCAAGTATTTCGGGATTGATTGGGATTGTCTTAACTCCACTATGGATTGGACTTTTCATACAAAATACATCACAAGAATTCGAATTCAGTTCCATTTATTTGAAACTATTGACCGAGATTCTTCTTCCAATAATTGCTGGTTTATTCTTACAGAAATATTTAGGGAAATTTGCACAGAAGCATAGCAAGAAATTGACAAGATTTGATCAGTTCATCATCCTGATTATCATCTACAAAAGTTTTGCGCATTCCTTTTTAACCAATGTATTTAGTTCCGTTAGCTGGAAAGAATTAGGAATAATTACATTAATTGTACTTGCGCTATTTTACTTTATTTATTTCTTGACTGGATATATCGCAAGGAAATTGCAGTTCAATTTGGAAGATCAAATCACCGCTCAGTTTTGCGGAACGAAAAAATCCTTGGTTCATGGAACTGTATTCGCCAAAATTTTGTTTACAGGTTTTCCAATTGGAATTATTTTACTTCCCTTGATGATTTTTCATGCGATACAGATTTTCATCATCAGTATAATTGCAACGAGTTTGGGAAAGAGAGAATAAATTTCAAGAATAGAAAAATATCAATTCCTAATTCACAAATAGAAAAGATCTCATACATGAAATAGGATTGGATTTTTATTAAATCATTTTAAAAGTGAGATAGTTTGTTCATCGAAATTTAATTGGTTTATTCTAATTATAAAAATATCATTTAAATATCAATTCCTTTTAAAAGCAAACTTTCTAAAGTTCGAAATATATCCTAATTAATAAAAAACAAGTAAGTTGAATCCACAAAAAAAGGAACCCATTACTGAGTTCCTTTTTTATTTTTTATTGTCCCGTCCTAAAATAAGTTGACACAAAATCGACTTATTATGAAAGAATTAAATTCCGAAAGGAACAAACGGACGCAACGAGATTATACT
>NZ_JBEPMO010000030.1:0-16459 GCF_040545805.1 Moheibacter stercoris | reverse complement strand
AAATCGTCGGGTTATGAGATTAAAATAATAGAAAATATTCACAGGTTCCCCCGATGCGTCGGGGCTGTTCCCGCTACTAAGTCAAAAAGAGATTCGGAAATGAGTCTCTTTTTTTTATGTCTTTTATTTAACTCGTCGGGATCATATGCGCCGCGGCGCACACATCCGCCGCGGCGGACCGATAGCTATCGGGATGTTCCCGCTACTAAGTCAAAAAGAGTCTCTTTTTTTTATGTCTTTCATTTAGCTCAACGGGATCATATGCGCCGTGGCGCACACATCCGCCGCGGCGGACCGATGACTATCGGGATGTTCCCGCTACTAAGTCAAAAAGAGATTCTAAAAAGAGTCTCTTTTTTTTTATATCTTTTATTTAGCTCAACGGGATCTTATGCACCGCGGCGCACACATCCGCCGCGGCGGACCGATAACTATCGGGATGTTCCCGCTACTAAGTCAAAAAGAGATTCTAAACAATAGTTTAATCAACTAATCCAATCTCGATATAAAATTTCCCACGGTTTTCGTTTTAAAAATTAGAAAGGAATAATTCAAACTTTAAATTTCTTATTGATTTTTAACAAGCTATAGGCTATTGATTCTATAACTCAAAAGATTTTGTTAATTAACAAAATTGAATCCAATATCTTATTAAATAATCTCGTTTCAATTACCCAGAGGAAGATCACGCTAGAATTGTTTGACCTAAAAATTTGAAAAGACTATGTTATTGGACTTGCTTAAATCAACAATTAACCCTCCAAAACTCACTACCTCTGTTTTTGACGAGAAGTATATTGACATACATTCTCATATTTTACCGTTTCTTGATGATGGTGCTAATTCTTTTGATCAAGCCATTGAAATGCTTTGTCGTATGAAGGAATTAGGAATTCGTAATTTTTTGTCTTCACACCTCATGTGATGCAGGATGTTTGGGAAAATTCTACGGAAAATATTCTTCAAAAATTTAAGGAGTTTCAATCTAAAACTCTAGAAATACCTGAATTTACAGACATTCAAATAAGAATAGCGGCAGAATATACCTTAGATGAAAATTTCCTAAATCTTCTTCAAAAAAATGACATCCTCACCTTAAAGGATAATAAAATTTTGATTGAATTGCCTTCAATGGAAATGCCTTTGAATCTTTTTGATTTCATAGAGGTAATTCAAGACAAAGGATTTGTCCCAATCTTGGCTCATCCAGAACGCTATTTGGGTTTTCATCAAAACGAAGGAATCTATTGCAAACTAAAATCTGCTGGATGTTTGTTTCAAGTCAGTCTTTTGTCTCTTTCTGAATATTACAATCGCGAGGTTCAAAATACCGCTTTGTGGTTGATTCGAAATAATTTAATTGATTTCATAGGAACTGACGTTCATCGGGTTTATCAAATTGAGGTATTGGAAGAAATGCTACAAAAATTTGGCTTGATAGAATTGATTAAACCTTTGATCAAAAACAATCGATTGCTGCTTTAATTATCATATTTTTATTTAAAAGAAAAGCCGAGAGAATTTATTTTCTTTCGGCTTTTGTATTGTATTGATTTTATGAGCAATTATGCAATCGAATCAAATCCTGTATAGGCTCTTAATTTTTCTGGAACTTTGATACTTCCATCGGCTTGTTGATGATTTTCCAAAATTGACGCCATAATTCGAGGCAATGCCAAAGCAGAACCATTCAAGGTATGACAGAATTCATTTTTGCCTTCTTTTTTATAACGCAATTTCAAACGATTGGCTTGGAAGGTTTCAAAGTTGGAAACAGAAGAAACTTCTAACCATTTTTCTTGTGCTGCTGAGAACACTTCAAAATCATAGGTCATCGCTGATGCAAAACCGGTGTCACCTCCACATAATCTTAAAATTCTGTACGGCAATTCCAAATCTTCCAACAATCCTTTTACGTGTTCTACCATTTCCTCTAGTGCAGCATAAGAATTTTCTGGTTTCTCAATTCGAACGATTTCTACTTTTTCAAATTGATGCAAACGGTTCAATCCGCGAACATCCTTTCCATAACTTCCTGCCTCACGACGGAAACAAGGTGAATAAGAAGTTAGTTTAATTGGTAATTCGGATTCATTGACCAATTCATCACGGAAAATATTGGTAACAGGAACTTCGGAAGTTGGAATCAAATACAAATTGTCTTCGTTTACAAAATACATTTGACCTTCTTTATCGGGCAATTGTCCTGTTCCATAACCAGAAGCTTCGTTCACGACAAAGGGTGGAATAACTTCGGTATAACCTGCTTCTGTGTTTTTGTCCAAGAAATATTGGATCAACGCACGTTGCAATCTTGCTCCTTTTCCTAAATAAACTGGGAAACCAGCTCCGGTGATTTTCACACCTAATTCAAAATCAATCAAATTGAATTTTTTCGCCAAATCCCAATGCGGCATTGCATCTGGTTTTGGAGAAGCATCTCCTTTTTCAAATACGATTTCGTTATCTTCAGCACTTACTCCTGCAACCACTTTCTCGTTGGGAATATTTGGGATTTGATATAAGATGTGTTTGATGGATTCTTCATATTTCGCCAACAAATCTTGCAATTCTTTGATTTGAACTTTTTGATCGGCTGTTTTTGCTTTCAATTCGTTCGCTTCATCTGCTCTTCCTTGTTGGAAAAGTTGTCCGATTTCTTTGGATAATTTGTTGGATTCTGCTAATACATTATCAAGTTCGAATTGTGTTTTACGACGAAGTTCATCCGAAGTCAAAACTTCTTCTACCAATTCCAACTGTTTAAAATTTCTCTTCTTAAGTCCCTCTAAGACTTTCTCTTTGTTTTCTTGAATAGCAGATACGACTAACATTTTTTTAAATTTTTCACAAAGGTAAAATTTAGAAGTTAGAAATCAGAAATTAGTCGTTAGAATTATTAGGTTGATTCTTATTTGAATTTCAATTTTTATTATTTGCATCCAAATCTTTACATCTATATTCATAAAAATTCCCCTAACAATCGAAATCGTTAAGGGAATCAAGCATTCATTTAATGTGAATCTTTATTTCAAATCCGGACGTGTCGGACGAACTTCAATTTTACTTGGTAAAGTACGTGGGTTCATGTTCAATAAATCCAACACCAATTGACCGATGTCTTCTGGTTGAATTTTCCATTTATCGGAATCACTTGGAACATGGTTGTTAAAATTTGTCGCTACAGATCCTGGCATGATGGTCGACACTTTGATGTCATATTTACGTAAATCCAACATCGCAGCTTGGGTAAATCCTACTACACCAAATTTCGACGCATTGTAACCTGCTCCATTTTCAAAAAAGTTGGTTCCTGCTAAACTTGATAAGGTGATGTAATATCCTTTGGATTTTTTCAATTCTTCAACCGTTGCTTTCAACGTATGAAAAGATCCTGTTAAATTGGTATCGATCATTTGATTCCATTCTTCCAATGACATTTGGTCGATTGGAGCAAAATTCCCTACACCAGCATTGGCTAGAACTGCATCAATTTGTCCGAAATGCTTGACAATTTCGTTTACAGTATTTACTTCATCTTCGAAATTCCCAACATTGGATTGAACACCGATAATTTTTGAAGTTTCACCTAAACTAGCTGCTGCTTTTTGAGCATCTTCTAAATTTCTACCGCTAATTGCGACACGCATTCCCGCTTCCAATAGAACTTTTGCCGTTCCATATCCAATTCCTTTTGTACCGCCTGTGATATAGGCTACTTTTCCTGTTAAATTCATATTACTAATTTCAATATTGTATTTGTAAACAATCGATTTTAATCATTTTCGAAATATATCCATTTATTTAAATAATCTGGATTTTTATAGTTTACTCGATTGACACTTATAGAATCTTGATTGAAACAAAGATTTGCTTCAAGAAATTCTTGGATAGGATAAATAAAATCAGTTGGTGGAGGGAAATTCGCTGAATTCTCGTATTTATTAAAATTAGCGATTGTTCGAGGTACGTTTTCATTGACATAAACTTTAAAACCTTTGTAACTAAATTTCGCATAGTTATCATCTGATCTATAATAATCTACATTATCAAAACTTAAACACCAATCATTTTCTGACTTAATCGAATACACTTCTATAAAAATTTTATTTCCATCTCTATAGGCACTTTCTTTCAACTCTTCTGTAAATTCTATAAATATATGCTTAACTCTTTCATCCTTAAAAACGTCATTAATATCTTTTTGGCATGAAACAACATTCACTAGAAATAATAAATAAAATATAAAATTGGGTTTCATTTTATTTAAAGTTTACAATTATAGAGTTAATACAATTAGAAGTTCCAAAAATACCTTAATCAAATAGTTGCGAAATTCGAATTCGCGTTAAAAATTTGGTTTTCTTTTCTCCAAGAATGCAGAAACGCCTTCTTTGAAATCAGCTTGATCAAATAATTCGCCAAACGATTTAATTTCCGCATCAAATCCTTGATCAGTATCGCTTAAATTCATCGCATAAATTGCTTTTGAAATTGCAATAGACGAATTTCCAGCAATTTTAGAAGCTATAGCTTTTGCGCGATCCAATAATTCTGCTTGTGGAACGACTTCGTTCACCAAACCTACTTCATATGCGCGTTGCGCTGAAATCATTTCAGCTGTAAAAATCATTTGTGCCGCACGTCCTTTTCCAATTAATTTAGGCAAACGCTGCGTTCCTCCATATCCAGGAATCAAACCCAAAGTAACTTCTGGCAAACCTAATTTTGCATTTTCAGACGCAATTCTAAAATGTGCCGACATCGCCAATTCCAATCCTCCACCTAATGCAAATCCGTTTACAGCGGCAATTACTGGTTTAGAGAAATTTTCTACTTTATTGAACACGGTTTCTTGACCTTTTTGCGCCAATTCTTCACCTTGATTTCCATTGAAATCTGAAAATTCTTTGATATCTGCACCTGCGACAAAAGATTTTTCTCCGCTTCCAGTCAAAATAACCACTCGAATTTCAGCGTTATTTTGCGCTTCGTCCAAAAAATTGCTAAGATCAGTTAACAAGTCTTTGTTTAATGCATTAAGGGCTTGCGGACGGTTCAATGTAACGACCGCAATCTTATTTTCTATCTCTACAAGTAAATTTTGATATGTCATACTCTAAAAATTTGACGAAAATTAGGAGTTATTTTTGAGAATATGGTAAAATCTGGTGGCTTTAAAACATGATTTAAATCTATTTATTTGATAATCCTTATTTTTGCGACTGATTTAAAAATTTGCTAATGAGGTTGGATTCTATTTTCTCACGTGACGCAAGGACAGAAAAAAAATTTCTCTCGAAGCTTTTTCACAAAGCCAAGAAGGACTATCCAGACATCATAACCTTCATGGATACCATCACGTTGAAATTAGAAATTGATGATGATTTTCACCGTCGTTTTAGCCTAGAATTAAAAGAGATTTTTACCTCATTAAAATTCATGAAATTCTTGACCACTTCTGGTTTGATGCAGGAAGACTCGTTATTTTCTGTTTTAAGGAAGAAATTTTATGATATCATGTTACCCGAAATTGAGGATGACCATACCTTGACTTCCATTGTGAATGATTTGTTTTATGATCAATCCAATTTCAAAAATTTTAAATTAATTCCCAAAGATCGATGGGAACGATTTTATACCGCTCTTTTCCGAAATTCAGAAGATTCTGAATTGAACAGCATTCGAAAAGATTTAAAGTCTCAGCTTATTGAATCCATCAATATTTTAATGGATCGAATCAGTGGTGGATTTTCAGACAATGAGATGATGCGTTATCGTCCCTTGGGGGAATATTCCAAAACACCGTTCAACAAACTGTCTATTGACATTCGTAATATCATCGAAAATCCCGAATTGCCATTTGATTTATTAGGAATTAGGCAATCCATCAAAAGTTGTACGATTTATTTGAATGATATTTTAACTCAAAAAGACAACAAAGGGATTTCCTTGAAAGTAACCTTAAAAATCAACCGAATCAATCAAGAATTGCAACGTGTCAAAGAATTGGTGAAAAACCTAAGTGATTTGAAGTCTGACAATGATTTGGTGGTGTTTTTCTCCAATGCAACCAAAATGTGGGTGGAATATTATTCACCACAAAATTTTGTTTCGAAGCAAATTTCTTCTACCGTTTATTTGGTAACCTTTTTGGCAACCTACCACAATGGGAGAACAGGCGAAAAATACATTACTACTTCTGCAAAAGAATATTTTAAACTCTATATGACGGCTGCAGGTGGAGGTTTGATTGTGGCAGTTCTCTGTTACATCAAATATTGGATGGGTCATATTCCCGATATTTCGCCTTTCTCCACGGCCTTTTTATTTGGGTTAAATTATGCTATGGGTTTCCTTGCGATTTATTTATTGCATTTGACTTTGGCAACCAAACAACCTGCGATGACAGCAGCATTGATTGCGCATACGTTAAAAAGCAACGAACAAGATAAAGATATTAACTACCACGATTTTGCTCGTCTTTTTGCAAGATTGAGTCGAAGTCAAATGATTGCCTTTATAGGGAACGTTACCGCAGCCTTTGCCCTTGCGACAGGAATATTTATGCTCTTGCGACACGCATTTGGATGGACCGTTGTGAGCGTAAGTGATGCCTTGAAATATTGGGACGAATTGGCTTACTTCAATCCATGGATTATTTGGTACGCTTCCATTGCTGGTTTCTTTTTATTCATTTCGGGATTGGTTTCAGGATTGGTTATCAACAATCAACGCTATTACAATATCCCAGAAAGAATCTACCATCATCCGTTTTTGAAACGTTTTTTTGGAGACAAACGTAGAAGAAAAATTGCGAATTGGTTCGAAAAAAATAACGGTGGTGTAATTGGAAACATATTATTTGGTTTCATGATGGGTTCCGCTTTTTTGGTTGGGGAATTTCTAAATATTCCATTTGACATCCGACACATTACCTTTGCTGCAGGAAATTTAGCAATGGGTATGGCCGGAATTGATTACGGAGGAATCACCTTGATGACGATAATCGTATCCATTGTTTCGGTATTTTTAATCGGCGGATTTAACTTCATCGTGAGTTTCTTGTTGTCTTTGACCTTGGCCATGCGATCCAACAACATTCAAATCATTCATATATTCCCTATGTTTGGCGCGGTAATCAAGGAATTCTTTAAAAATCCGTACAAGTTTTTCTTTCCTCCAATCAAATTCCGAAAAAAATAATTTGAAATTTATTTCCAATTTGTATTAACGAATTGAAAAATTCATTTACTTTGTAATTCAAAGTTCTTTAAGATGAATGAAAATCCTCAAAATCAATTAAAAGAAATACGTTCCATGATGGAGCGCAGTACAAGGTTTATGTCTCTAAGCGGTTGGACAGGAATCATGGCAGGAATTTATTCTTTGCTCGGAGCTGTGGCTGCATATTATGTTGTATATAAAATGAAATTTGATGAGATGGTAGTTCCATCCAATTTGGAAACCTATGGAAATGGAAGACCTCAACATTATGATTACCCAAATGGCCTAATTGATTTATTTTCAGAAAAAAACATTCTCTTATTTGGAATCGCAGCAGCCGTGATCTTTTTATCGGGAACTACTGCATTTTACCATTCTTCAATAAAAGCCAAAAAACAAGGAGTTCAATTGTGGAATTCCACTTCAAAACGATTATTTGTCCAAGTGGCAATTCCTTTAATTGCTGGAGGAATTTTCTGTCTTGCACTTTTGGTTTATGGGCATGCGGGATTGATCGCTCCAGCGATGTTGATTTTTTATGGAATGGCTCTGTTGAATGGAAGCAAATACACTTTGAAGGAATTTCATTCTTTGGCTTTGTGTGAAATTGGATTGGGTTTAATTTCTCTATTTTTTATCGGATATGGATTGTATTTTTGGGCAATCGGATTTGGAGTATTACACATCATTTACGGAATTTTGATGCAAAAGCGATACAACTAATGGGTATCATTGATGGACTAAATAAAAATTTTGAAAATCGCGTACGCATAGGAATCATGTCGGTTCTGATGGTGAATGATTGGGTGGATTTTACCGAAATGAAAGACCTCCTACAAGTCACCGATGGAAATTTGGCAAGTCATTCATCTGCTTTGGAAAAGGTCGAATACATTGAAATTAAAAAAGAATTTGTGGGCAAAAAACCTCGAACTTCTTATCGCGTTACTCAACAAGGAAAACGAGCTTTTCAAGATCATTTATCGGCCCTAGAAAAACTACTAGGAAACGTTTAGATTACTAACTTATAAAATCACAGACATGATAAAACAAACCTCAAAACCATCTCGAAAACGATATTTTGGGATGTTAGGATTGGGAGCCGCTCTTCTAAGCCTACCCTTTCTCGCCATGCAATTTACCAAGGAAGTAAATTGGTCAGCTTTTGACTTTCTATTGATGGGAATTTTGCTTTTCGCTCTTATTTCGGGAATTGAATGGACACTCCGAAACCTAAATTCCACAAGCAAACGACTTGTCGTAGTTGGTCTTATCCTTCTAAGTTTTCTTTTGATTTGGGCAGAATTGGCTGTTGGCATTTTTCATTCACCTATTGCAGGCAACTAAAAAAATTTATCAATCAACTTTGAAATTCAAAGTATATGAAACGAATCAAAATCAACAAAAAATGGATGCTCTATTGCTCTTTGATTGGAGCAGCCTTATTTTATTATGCATGGCAAATCGAACCTTTCAATGTTGACTATGTCGAAATGGAATTGGAAATCGAACATTTACCTGAGCAGCTTGAAGGAAAAACCATTATGCAAATCAGTGACACGCATATTGGAGATCGTTTTGACTATCAGTATTTGATTGAAAATTTCCAAATCGCTCAAGAGTTAAATCCGGACATTGTCGTCTATACAGGTGATTTTCTAGCCTATAAATCTCCCAAACAATATGAACAATTGGCAGAAGTAGCGCCTTATTTTGTCAAAGGAAAATTGGCAACGATTGGTGTTTTGGGCAATCATGATTATGGAAAAAATTGGAATGAACCAGCGGTTGCTGATCAAATCGAACAAGACTTAGAATCGGCTGGAATTACTATCCTCAGAAATGAATCCATCGAGATAGACGGATTGACTATTATGGGAATAGACGATTATTATGGAACCAATTTCGAAGGAGAAAAACTCATGAAAACTTACGATTCAACTAAGGCTAATTTGGTTTTGTGCCATCATCCAGACGTTATGGATTTGCCGATATGGAATGGCTATAAAGGTTGGGTTTTGGCTGGGCATACGCATGGCGGTCAAGTTAAATTTCCCTTCTTACCTCCTCCTATTTTGCCCGTAAAAAATAGAACTTATTCTTCTGGTAAAATTGATTTTGAAGATGGCCGTACTTTGTACATCAATCGCGCATTGGGCCATACGTATCAAATTCGATTCAATGTTCGTCCAGAAATTACCTTATTCACCTTAAAAACGAAAAAAATTTAACCATATACTTTGTTTTTCAAAGTACTTTAAAAATATGATTATGCAAATTCGATTAAAATTTATGCTTTGGTTGTATGGTTGGTCACAAGATTTGTACACCAATCTTTTCAAACGAAATCAAAATGCTTGGGGAATAAGCAAGTCAGAATTAAGCTTATTTCCAGAAGAAACTTTGGGAAGAGCTTTGGGAGAATTTTACCAAATCAACGGATTTGACGTGATGCCCAAATTGGAGAATCACGATATTTTTCATGTCATCACCCAAACAGGAACAGAAATTCAAGATGAAATTGCCATGCAATATTTGCTTTTGGGAAATGGAAAAAGAAGTTTGTATATGTTCTCGATGATTCTCATTGGCACCTTTCTCTATCCGGAGTTTTTGGGTTATTATCAAGCTCATTTCAAAAAAGGAAAAAGGATGAATTCCTTTCATCAAGTTGAATTCAAGGATTATTTGGATTCCCATTTACAATCCGTCAAAGCAAAATTTATGTATAAAAATCAATTGTTTCTATGATAACTTTATTTTGGACACTTCATTTACTTCCATCCATTGGAATTAGGTTTCTATTGATTCATTTCATTCGAACTATATTTCGATCGTATTTTCAAAATTGGGAATTATGGATCGCCAATCTTATCGGAATTCTCTTTGGAATTCTACTCGCACCTTTTATCATATTCTTAACATTCCAAATCCTCATCAGACTCTTGATTTTGCTCTAAAATACCTAACTTCGCCAAAAATTTTATTAATGGAATTAATTGATTTCATCTTACATATAGATGCACATTTAGCAGAATTTATTCGTGATTATGGATATTGGATATATGCCATCTTATTTTTAATCATTTTTGTAGAAACAGGTGTCGTAGTCATGCCATTTTTACCAGGAGATTCTTTGCTTTTTGCAGCGGGAATGCTTGCTGCTATACCTGAAAATGATTTAAATGTTTGGATTATTATTGGATTACTTCTAATTGCAGCCATTTCGGGAGATTCACTCAATTATTCCATTGGAAAACGGTTTGGGATGCAAGTCACCAAAATCAAAATTTTTGGGAAACAATTTGTTCAACAAGAGCATATTGACAAAACCCATGAATTTTATGAAAAATATGGAAGTAAAACGATTGTTATTGCACGATTTGTTCCTATTGTAAGAACATTAGCACCATTTGTGGCAGGAATTGGGCGTATGAATTACGGTACCTTTATTACATACAATGTGGTAGGTGCAATATTTTGGGTAGTTGGACTTACCTTGGCTGGATACTTTTTAGGTCAAATTGAATGGGTAGCCCAAAACTTCTCCAAAATTGTCATTGGAATTATCGTCGTTTCGGTTTTACCAATTGTATTTGAATTTGCCAAAGAGAAATTCTTCAAGAAAAAATAAACGATATTGAAAAGCCCAAAAGTTGATTTGGGGCTTTTTTATGCTTGTTTAATTCGCCAACCATAGGACAGAATTACTTCAACCTTGATTTTTGAAATATCAAAATTCAATTTAATCAAACGAATTTAGTTCGATTTAAATTTCATCAAAGTTTCCTTAGTGAAATCAGACAAAACCAAACGTCCACTCATTTCGGCGCGCGATTTCATCAATTCTGGTAAATGATCTGTTCCTTGCCAAAAGATGGATTTCAAATCACGCATGGCGTCTAAACTATAAACAGAAAGGTTTTTCGCGAAATCCAAACTTGCCTTTTCACATTCTTCAATTGTTGGATAAACGTGGTTGAAAATTCCTTTTTCTTTTAACCATTCTGGTGATTTCCATTCCGTCGGATTCATGGTCATTTCAGAAAAAGCTGTAATGCCAATTTTACGCGTAATGGCTGGTTCAATGACAAAAGGTCCAATTCCAATAGACAATTCACTTAAACGTGCTGCAGAGTTTGATTCAGCCAAAGCATAATCACAAGCTGCTGTTAAACCAACTCCTCCACCGACAATTTTACCTGTGATACAACCCACAATAAATTTAGGACAACGACGCATAGCCAAAATCACATTGGCAAATCCCATGAAAAATTTCTTACCTTTTTCAAATTCATCAATCGTCAAAAGCTCATCAAAGGAAGCGCCTGCACTGAAAACTTTGTCCCCAGCACTTTTCAGAATGATGATTTTCACTTTGTCATTGGCTCCCAATTCGTCAAAAATGCGAATCAATTCGTTCAATTGCGTAGACGGAAATGAATTGCTTTTCGGATGAAAAAATTCAATCGTTGCAATGTCAGATTCTATGTCCGTTTTGATATAATGTAGTTGTTCCATGCATTCAAATTTTAAAATTACGACGCTTTAAATTTCAGAATCGTAGTACAATTTATAATATTTTTTCCCTTCTTCATCTACTCCTTGTTCAATCATTTGACGATTTCCATGAACATAGATGTGAAAGTTCTTGTCTAGTTTGATGATGCTTTTGAAAAATCGAGCTTGTTTTTTTACTGCATTTTTAGAAATATCGAAATGATCGTTTAAATCCATTTCGTAAACCTCTTCAAATTGTTGTTTGTAGTCTGCGAAACTTTTAATCAATTCATCTTGTCCCAATACTTGTTTGGCAAATTGATCGATTTCAAACTTCTCATTTTCTTTGAAGAAATTCACCGATTTGTTCAACAAATCAACCTGATCGACTTTGCTCACTTCGAAATCTTCTGGCAATTTATCCATTACATAACTTTTGCAAAGATTCAAGGTGTTTTCGGTATCGAAATATTCATCTTCTCGTTGTGTTAATCCCAAGAATTCGTCTGACCAATATTTTACCTCTTCTGTTTTGCTTCCATTGTCAACACATGCCACAATGTATCCATCCTCTTGTTCCAAATTAAAAATCAAACATCCTTTGTCAACTTTTCCTAATTGAATTCCCGTTTCTGAATTGGCTTCATAGGAATTTTCAGTCGGATGTACTTTCAAAAAACGTTCTTTGTTTTCTGATTTAAAAATTCCAATCACTTGTGCATTTTGTCCTTCAATGATCGCATCTGGAAAGAAAACCACAAACATTTCGCCTCCTCTAACCTTTGGATTATAACTCTTATTGTATAAATGATACGCTAGATTAACGGATTGTTGAACCAATTGCGTTCTATCCTCAAAAATTGATTTTGCTGCAGTGTAAACGACATTATCCTCTGGATCCTCTTGGATATTAAATCGGAAGTATTCTTCTGTTTTAAAAGATTTGGTAAAAAAGGTATACAATGGATCCACCATATCCTCATCATAATGAGTCAAGGTTTTGGATAAATGAACCCCTTCTTCAGAACCACTATTTCCTACACGGTGGATAACAAGATCAAAACTTTCTTCTGGATTTAAAAAATGCATGATTTCAATTTAAGAATGCGAAATTAACGGACATTCATGAAAATAAAAAACATCCAACCAAGTTATTTTTACCAAATGATATTAGCCTAATTTAACAGTATTTAACAGTTTTAATCGGTTATAATTGATTAAAAATGTTGCGTATATCAAATTAATTTCTATTTTTGGTTTCAATAAATCTCTTCTTTACTAATTCAGAATCAATACTCTCGGAGGCGGGAGTCAAATTTTTATGTTGTTCTGAAAGGTAATCCTTTCGTTTTTATTATTATTTAAAAGTTTTAGGATGAAGTATTTCTCTTTGATTGCTTCTAGCCTATTCTTAAACCTACATGTTTCTTATGTAGCAGCGCAAAACCATGTCCCTCTAACAGACAATTATTTGCAAAGCTCCATAAACCGATCCTTAGCTTTTATAGCTGAAAGCGATTCTGTTGATACGAATCAAGAAAACAACGTCTTCACTGAGACCCATCTGAGGGCTCCAAACAGCTACATTTTCGATGTAAATTTTGCGAAATCGAATGGCTTTTCTGGTTTGAAAATTCCTGTTAAAAAAGCATTTGAAATCTGGTCCAATCCAAATTGGCATTTAAATGATCCATTGCCATCCAATGGAACGTTGAGCGCTTATTTGTATTGGGAAGACACCCATGATCTTATCCGCAACTTACAAGTGGAAATGGCAGGTACAGCGGCAGATTCCAAAATCAATGTAGAGGTTAACCCAATGAAAGGAAAAGGAAACGCTCTGATCTCCCTGCATTGGGGCAATTCTGGCACCAAAGACGATCCCATCATTTGGAGCTGGCATGTATGGGTGACAGATGATCCTTCTGATGGAGTTTCATACGGCCAAGGAATTGAAACAGATCTTAACGGAAATCTCTTCACCCCAAAATTCATGGACCGAAATTTGGGTGCTACGCACAACGAAATTGTGGGTAATAATTGGGATAAAACCATTGGTTTGATGTATCAATGGGGACGAAAAGATCCGATTCCACCTATGTTGACGAAGGATTTCTCCTTTTATGAACTCAATGGTTTGGTGGGATATATGCGAAATCGAGAAGGCATTCATTTCGGAAATATTTTACCAGAAGTGCAGCGACCTTTTTCATCAATTTCTGCCAATCTTAAGTTTTCCGTTCAAAATCCAATCGCTTATATATTGAATGCGGACAGTGGAACATGGTTTTCCTCACAGCAATATCGTATTCCCGACAATCCAAATACCCATCACAATGAAACAGTGGCTTGGGATTTATGGGGAGACAATATGCGCGGAGAAAATTCCAATGCCTCAAGTAGTGATCCAGCGGTCCGAAATGATAGTCGTTCCTATGAATTAAAGTCACCGTATGATCCTTGTCCAAATGGTTGGAGAATCCCATCTCATCTTGGACGAAATACGGTTAACAATTTGCACAGTCCATTTGGAAGACAAAACAGTGGATACAATGATGATATCATTCCACAAAACAATATGTTTTATCCCAACACACCCAATGATGTAATCAAAGATGTAAAAGTATATAGTGGATTAGGCGTTGATTTTAGAGAAGCTCATAATGGAAACAATGTATCTAGAAATATTGGTGTTTTTCCTACTACTGGCTACTATGTTATGTACCCAAACAATGGAACTCCAACGGTCGTGATGCAAGACACACGTGCTATTGCAGCATTATGGACAGCAACATATTCGCTTGGAGGGGCAAGATATTTTCGTGTCGTGACAGATCCGATTCGCCCCGATTTAGGACCTCATGGTTTGAATCAAGTTTTGATCAACCAGACTTCCTTTAGTATGGAAGGTATGCCTGTTCGATGCATTGAAGATCCCAACAAACAGTTGATTGGAAATTTCGAAACAGAATATGTAATAGAAACAAAAACCGTTTTCACACAAGGATTGAATAATCCCAATAGCTATATTCTAAATGGTGATACCGAATTATTAATACCTGTGAATAAAGCCTTTTCTGTTCATGAAAAGTTGAATCCAGACGCACCAATTTTGGCCAACAATCAATTGATTGCCAATGTAATGTGGACAGACAACCCCAATATGGTTCAAACTGTGAAGATTGTAGATGCTTCAGAAGACAATCGTTTGAATTCCATCAGAGTGACAATCAATCCCAATCAAAAAGGAAATGCGATTGTTTCTTTGCACAATGGTTCCATTGAGAATCCAGCATACTGGTCTTGGCATCTTTGGGCGCCGGCAGATGCTATCAACGAAATTACCTATGTGAACCAAGAAACTTTGGATGCAAATTACCATTTCATCAATCCAATGGCGTCAGATGACCCACCTTTGACTACGACCTTTATGGATCGAAACTTAGGAGCCATTCATAATTTACCTATTGAAGCCTTGAATCATCCTGAAGTTCCAGAACTTCAAAATGAAGTAAAACTTTCAGGTGGTTTGCATTATCAATGGGGAAGAAAAGATCCGATTCCTTCGTTCCGATATGTAGGTGGAGATTCTTACGAAATTTCAAAAGGCGTTGCTGTCAGTTCTTCTGGTGTTGTGAGCTATCAATCGATTGGAATGGCTGAATACAACCAAACTTATTCGAAGAATTATTCGACGTATAAACAAGAGGCAAATGTTCAGACAACTGATACGAAATACCAAGAAGCAAGAAAAATAATCGAATATTCCATCCAGAATCCGATGACCTTATTGTACAAAGGCACGACCAATTCATCTGATTGGGTTTCTGGCGAAATGGCCGTTGCAGCCGACCGATGGGGTCATGCGACCAAAAAATCTGAATTTGATCCTTGTCCAAAAGACTGGAGAGTTCCTGACACCTTCAAAGTTTATGAAAATGGAAAAGGAAATTCCCCTTGGTTCAATGGGAAAAAATTAGGTTCAACCCAAGGAACACCTCATTATTTGTTTAGTCATTATGGTGGTCAATTCAAGCACCACGAAAACAAAGCTATGGGTTGGTATTTCAATGATCCCGATTATCAGATCGGACATTTCCCAACAACGGGAATCATTGGCAAAACGACTCCAGGTCAAATTGGAGGAACTTCGGTTGCACAAGCGCAAACTGGAGTCTGGACAGCTGCTTTGACCCAACAATTAAAAGGACATGCTTTGGCGATGCAAATGGGTGTTTTGGTCGACGCAGATCATCGTGTGATTTCAACTGGAAACATTTCTCCTTCCTATGGTCTAAATGTTCGTTGCGCTCGAGATGAACACAGATATACGGGAGATTTAGGAGAAGATTATTTTGACATGAGCGTTCGCGATATAGCTTCTTTTCAAGACGGCAAAGAAGTGAATTTCTATCCCAATCCCGTTCAAGATTATTGGCATACTACTTCTTCAAAAGATTATGCGATCGAAATCTATAATTTAGAAGGAAAATTGGTTTGGAAAGGCAAATTTGACAACCAAAAAGTGAATCTTCAACAATTACCAAAAGGAATTTACATCGCCATCTTGACCACAGAATCTGATGAAAAAATCCTTCAACAAAAAATTATCAAAAAATAAAGATTAGTGTTTTAAGAAAAGAGGCTGTCTCAAAAGACAGTCTCTTTTTTATGCTTAATATTTATTTTTTGCTTCTTGGATATTAAAATTTCATTTTTCTAGCTTAAAAAC
>NZ_JBEPMO010000029.1:0-19700 GCF_040545805.1 Moheibacter stercoris | reverse complement strand
CTAAAGTATAATCTCGTTGCGTCCGTTTGTTCCTTTCGGAATTTAATTCTTTCATAATAAGTCGATTTTGTGTCAACTTATTTTAGGACGGGACACAAAAGTAAAAAAAAGCAATCAATTCCTTAACTTTTTCCTTTATTTTGTTTTAGAAATATTTATTTTCCATACCCCCCTTAATTCCTTAATTTGATACTCTAAAGCCTTGTCTTTGGGATAGTGTGCCTGTATTTTTTTTAAGGTTTTCTCCTCTATATCAGCTTGTGGATTTCCGTGACACTTCAAACAGGTAGGCATTGCAAGATTGATTCGTTTGTAATACACATATTGTTTTTCTTCTATGAGTAATGTATCAAACAATTCAGACTTTCTTTTGAATTCATCAAAAATAGAACGATCAGTTTTTGTTTTGAGATTATTTTTAGGATTTCTGTTTTTATCTGTGATACGTTGAATATACATCTGAACTTCTTTTGATAATGAATCAGTAATAGGTATAGCTTCAACTTGGCAGAAATCTACGGCATATTCAGTTCCGCCTTTTTGTATTGCACCAGCTACATTTTGTAACAGAACATTTTGTGAAAGAGTTGCTATGGAATCAGCCTTGTCTTTTAATATAGAAACATCTTTATCACGAGGTATATTTTGCTGACAGGAAACTACGGCCACTAACAATAACAAAGTTAATATTCTCAAATTCAAGTTCTTTTCTTTCAAAAATAGTTTATCTGAAATTTTCAATGTGTAACATTGGTTACAAACCAATGAATATGATCTTGTTATTTTTGTTGTCACTTTAAACTGTGCTCTGTTGATTATGTTTCAGTTTCTAAATACATACCGGAAAATCGTAATCGTTTTATTAACGATTATTTTGGCTATTCCGTGTTCGGTAAAAAGAGATCTGAAACAGCAGTTCAATATTGAAAGTAATCAATCCGCAAAAAATAATTCTGCTAAAATAGGTTGTGCATCTTTCTGTTCCAGCTACATAAAATCTAACAAAAAAGAGAAACAGCAAGTTTTTTTAGACAAAAAAGGAGCTATTGCGATAAGACTTGAAGGAGTAATAGATTACTCGGCTCCTGAAATGACGAGAGGATTACAGCAGCTAATTGCAGAATAAGGCAGAAAATAAAAGCTCGAAGGATGTGAACCTTCGAGCTTTTTTATAAATTTTCCTTTATCAAACGTTCTAATTCGTTGGCAGGAAAAACTCCGGATTGTCACCATTTAATCTCACCATTTTTAAAAATAGCTAAGGTGGGTACACTGCGAATTTGGTATTGTGTCGCAACTTGTGGATTTTGATCCACATCTATTTTGATGATGTCGGCAATATCGCCAATGCGTTGTTTTAGTTCTTCTAATATGGGAGCCTGCATTTTGCAAGGGCCACACCATACCGCAAAAAAATCCACCAAAACCGGCTTATCCTGATTAATTATTTCCTGAAATGTCATTCTTTTCCTTTTTATTGTTTTTGAACATAGAGAATACCAAACCTCCCATTACCGAGCCGTATAACGTGCTATTGATTGGACTGGATGTAATGGCACAAGTGCCCGAATTGCATCCTACAAATTTCCAATAGAGAAATCCGGCAAGTGCACCAATTGGCACTCCAATGATGGTTAGAAGGTTCTTTGTTACAAATGTCTGTATCATCATTATTTTACTTCTTCGTAGGTGATGTCTTCCGTATTTTTGGCTTTGCTTGTAGAATATGTTGTATTGCATCCAGCAGTACCGCAACAGCCAATGTTAAACAGCGGGATTAGTGTAAACAATCCACCCAAGGCAGCAAGCATCCATTGCTGTGCCTGAATGCCTTGAACGATGATAACAATTCCCAAAACCAAACGGATAATCCGCATAAAATTCCAGTTGCTTAAATAGTTTTTCATTTGTCTATTTTATTTTTCTGTAATTACTTTCTGTACATTGTTCCAAGTTCCCCCATTTACAACGTTTTGAAAACCGTTTTTTTCTAAAATACTTTTTGCCTGACTGCTACGGTTACCACTTCTGCAAAATACAACGATGTGTTTTTTACCCTTGAATTTAGAGAGCTGTCCCGGTATTTTATCCAGAGGAATATTTACTGCTCCTTTTACGCTTCCGGATGCAAACTCAGAAGGTGTACGAACATCAACCAAAAAAGCACCTTCTTTGATAACTTCCTTTAGTTGGGTATTTTCTTGCTGACCAAATAAAAACTTAAATATTCCAAACATAGCAAATAGTATTAATGTAAAATAAACTGCACCAAGTTTTTTATTTTTCATAACTTGATTATAAAAATTTTGGTACTACTGTAATTTCGGTCTTAATAGAATTGGTTACCAAACAGTTTTGCTTGGATTTTTCTAAAACACGTAACGCTTTGTCTTGTAATTCATTGTTTTCCAAATGCACAACAGGTGTAATCACAGCCTCGGTGATTTGAAATTTCTTATCAACCATTTCTAATTTACAAACCGTTTTACATTCAAAACTCGTAAAAGGTAATTTGAAATTCTCTGCAATAGCCAAAAAAGTCGCCATATAACAGCTGTTTATAGCAGCACCGAAAAGGTGTTCAGGTGACCAAATATTCGGTACACCATTCGTAAATTCTGGCGGGGTGGCACATTCTATGGTTGGTTGTAAAACGGGAGATGACAATTCACCAATTCTACCTTCTTTCCATTTTACATCAACTTCGTAATAATGTTCTTCTGACATAGTTAAACCGTTTTTGTTTTGAATTCCTCCAAGGCTTGCTCTACATTTTGCCACGGACCACCGTTCACTACATTTTCAAATCCATGTTGTTGCAGGATTATTTGTGCATTTCCGCTTCTTGCTCCGCTGCGGCAGAAAACAATGATATTTTCTTTGTTTTCAAATTGAGAAAGCTCCTGTTCCAATACGCTTAATGGTATGTTTATGGCACCGTCAACACTTCCCGAATTAAATTCTTCAGGAGTGCGTACATCAACCAAAAACATATAATCTTTGTCTGAAAACTTATCTTTAGAAAGTTTGCTTAATAACTCTAACATATAATGTAAATATTTATAATAAGAAAACTGACCTTAAATTTGCGTAAAGCCAATCTCCTTATTCTTAATGATTAAATTGATTTTTTAGCCAGGTACCAATCCACTTGCTCTAAGCTTGTATCGGCTTTACGTTCTTTCAACCCTTCCAATGTTTTTGGGGCACCTACAATTACTTTATCACCCGGCTGCCAGTTCAGTGGCATAGCTACTTTGTATTCATCGGATGTTTGAAGTGCTAACAAAGAACGTTTGATCTCGTCCATATTACGACCTACATTCAAAGGATAATACATAATCAAGCGGATTTTCCCTGCCGGATCCATAATGAATACCGCACGAACAGCAGCAGTTTCACTTTCGCCCGGTTGCAGCATTCCGTACAACTTTGCTACTTTCATATCGAGGTCTGCAATGATCGGGAAGTTGAACAATACACCTGTTTTTTCATCAACTGCATTTACCCAAGCAATATGACTGTGAATACTGTCAATACTCAAGCCCATTAGTTTGGTATTGTGTTTTTCAAAGAAATCACTCTCGTTAGCAAATCCTGTCATTTCGGTTGTACAAACCGGAGTAAAATCAGCGGGATGTGAGAATAAAATTACCCAGCTTCCTTTGTTATATTCTGAAAATTTTAAATTTCCTGTTGTGGTTACGGCCTCAAAGTCAGGTGCCATATCGCCAATTCTTGGCATTGTGTTTACTTGATTTTCCATTTTATGATATTTTAAATTATTTATAAATTGATTTATTTAGCTGTTTGCTTCCATCCATTCTTTCATTCCGGCAGAATAGTTTTTTACGTTTTTTAAACCATATTTTGCTAAAAGTGATTGTGCAAGGGTAGCTCTGTCACCACTTTGGCAGTGAATAATGATTTGTTTGTCTTTACTGAACTTATCTAAATTATCAGGTAATGTACCTACGAAAACATTGTCCGCTCCTTCTACGTGATAGGTATTGTACTCAGTTACTCCTCTCACATCTACAATTTGTGCATCTGGATTGCCGATATAAGATTTGAATTCTTCGATACCGATAATGTCTTCGGTTTCCAATTCCAATCCTAAGTATTCTACATTAGAAATATATCCGTAGATATTATCCAATCCTATCCGCATCAGCTTTCTAGTCAAATCTTCCATTTGTGCATCATCTGCAACCAAAACGAATTGCTCTTGATAATTCAACAACCAGCCTGCCCAAGTAGAGAAAGAATTATTACCCTGAATATTGATGCTTCCCGGAATAAATCCTTTGGCAAAATCTGTTTTTACTCGTGCATCAATAACTTTCAATCCATTGTTATAAGCCGTTAAGAATTGTTCTTTGGACAATTTTGGATGTTTAGGAACTTCAACCAACAGTGGACGATTCACTTTATTCAAGTGTTTCATCATCGCAAAATATTTTGGCGGCTCCGGCTGTCCTTCTAAAAGGTATTCGATAAATCCGGCTTCGTTATTTTCGTATTGAAATGCCCAGTTACGGATTTTTTCGTACCCGACCGTAGAACTTGGAACTGCTCCCAAGGCTTTACCACAAGCGGATCCTGCTCCGTGTGCCGGCCAAACCTGCACGTATTCGGGCAATTCAGCAAAACGTTGAATAGATTGGTACATTTGTTTTGCCCCTTTTTCCTGTGTACCGATAAGTCCTGCCGCTTTTTCCAATAAATCGGGACGGCCAATATCACCTACAAAAACGAAATCTCCTGTGAATACCATGACCGGTTTGTCCGTTGCCGGATGATCGGTCAACAAAAAACTGATGCTTTCCGGGGTGTGTCCTGGTGTATGCAATACTTCCAGGGTAAGATTACCTACGTTGATTTTATCGCCGTGCTTCAATCCTATATGCGGAAATTGATATTGCCAGTCTTCGCCACCTTCGTCCGAAAGATACATTTGTGCTCCGGTTACTGCTGCCAGTTCTCTTGATCCACACAGATAATCGGCATGGATATGTGTTTCGGCAAGGTGTGTAATTTTCATATTGTTTTGCTTGGCAATTTCCAGATATACATCGACATCTCTTTGAGCATCTATAACAATGGCTTCGCCTTTGGCTTGACAGCCGATAAAGTAGCTCGCCTGAGCCAAACTTTTATCATATACGTGTTGAAAAAACATATTTTTTTATTTTTAAGATTTTAAGTTTCCTACGGCACAGCTTACGTAAGACTTTGCCTTTTTTAATAATGAATTATTACCTTTTTGCGGATAACCTAAATCGTTTAGTTTCTGAATAAACGGCTCTACATCCGAATTGGCTTCAATAGTAACGGTTTCGGTGTCTTTATCGATGCTTACGTCCTGTACACCCTCCATTTGCATGATAGCTGTTTTAATGCTGTTCATGCATCCTCCGCATTTTATATTTTCTAGCTCGATTGTGTGTTTCATTTTTCAAAAATGTTAAAGCATTGTGGTCGGGCAAACGTAATCGCTTACCTTGAATTTTCCCGATTCTTTAATTGCCGCAAAACCACCTTGAACATCAATCAGATTTTCATAACCTCTGGCTCTAAGGATAGAATTGAAAATCATAGAGCGATATCCTCCGGCACAGTGTACGTAATAAGTTTTGTCTTTGCTTACTTCAGCGATATGGTCGTTGATATAATCTAAAGCAATGTTTTCGGAACCGATCACGTGTTCTGAATAGTGTTCGCTTTTTTTGCGCACATCTAAGATGTTTAAATCAGGATTTTGTTCCATTCGTTTTGCCAATTCATCAACTGAAATAGATTCGATGGTATCGGTTTCTTTTTCGGCATTCTTCCACGCTTCAAATCCGCCTTTCAGATAACCAATGGTATTGTCATAACCCACACGTGCCAAACGGGTAACAATTTCTTCTTCACGTCCATCATCAGCAATTAATAAAATGGTTTGCTTAATATCGGGAATTAAGGTTCCAGCCCAGGGAGCAAAATTTCCATCGATACCAATGTTAATGGAATTCGGGATAAACCCTTTGGCAAATGTTTGTGCATCACGCGTATCCAGTAACAAGGCATCGGTTTCGTTAGCTGCCGCTTCAAATTCTGTCGGGCTTAAAGCTCGTGTTCCTTTATGCAGTACTTCATCTATACTTTCATAACCTTTAATGTTCATCAATACATTTTCAGGAAAATAGGCCGGTGGTGGCATCAATCCGTCTAATACCTTATCAATGAAAGTTTCCTTAGTCATCGGTTGTAAGGCATAGTTGGTTTTCTTTTGATTACCCAACGTATCGGTAGTTTCCTTACTCATATTTTTACCACAAGCCGATCCTGCTCCGTGTGCCGGATAGACAATGATGTCGTCTGCCAACGGAATGATTTTGTTGTGCAATGAATCGTACAAATGAGCGGCTAATTTCTCTTGCGTCAAATCGGCAATCACTTTCTGAGCTAAATCAGGACGACCCACATCTCCAATAAATAAAGTATCTCCTGTAAATAAGCTTGTTTCTTTACCGTTTTCGTCAATTAACAAGTAACATGTACTCTCCATGGTGTGTCCTGGGGTATGGATTACTTTGATTTTGATGTTACCTATTTCCAGAATTTCACCATCCGTAGCAACGTGTGCATCAAATGCCGGTTTGGCTGTTGGCCCAAAAACGATCGTTGCTCCGGTTTTGTTCGCTAAGTCCAAATGACCACTTACGAAGTCTGCATGGAAGTGTGTTTCCAATACGTACTTGATTTTGGCATTGTCTTTTTCCGCTTTTTCGATATAAGGTTGTACTTCACGAAGCGGATCAATAACCACTGCTTCCCCGTTACTTTCGATATAATAAGCTCCCTGAGCTAAACATCCTGTATAAATTTGTTCTATTTTCATTTTTTATGATTTTTTAATTGTTTCTGATTTTATATTACAAAGGTATAACCTGCTTATAACCTATACAGTAACATATGTTACAGGACGTTTTTTTATAAGAATAATTCTTTGATAAGGATATAAATTCCCATAACCAACACAAACCAACCGAATGCAGATTTGAGTTTGTTACCTTCTATTTTTTTGGAAAGGAAGATTCCGATAAAAATGCCAACAACCGATGATCCGGTAAAAGTGGAAAGTAAAGTCCAGTCGATGGTTTCACTACCTTGCAAATCGCCTGTAAATCCTAAAAGTGATTTGGCAGCAATAATAAATAAGGAAGTTCCTACGGCTAATTTCATCGGCATTTTTGCCAATAAAACCAATGCCGGAATAATTAAAAATCCGCCACCTGCACCGACTAATCCGGTAAGCGTACCGACTAATGCTCCTTCCAATAAAATCATCGGATAGTTGTATTTTATTTCACCAGCGTCTGCATCTTTACAATGTGGACAAGGACGTATCATCGATATGGAAGCAAAAATCATGACGATGGCAAAAAGCACCATTAAAGCAATGGGTTTTGTAAACTGAAAATCTCCAACAGAAAACAGCACATCGGGAATTAAAGGCATCAGGTATGCCCGAGTTAAATACACTGCAACAATAGATGGAATACCAAAAATAAACATGGTTTTAAAATCTACTTTTTTCTGAAGAGCATTCTGAACACCTCCTACTAAAGATGTGGTTCCTACCACAAATAAAGAATACGCTGTGGCTAATATGGGATTAACACCCATCACATACACTAAAATAGGGACGGTAAGAATGGAGCCTCCACTACCAATAAGCCCCAATGAAACGCCTACTAAAACGGCTAATAAATAACCTATAAGATCTGTTGCCATAATTCAATAATTAAATGATACAGCAAAATTAGAATCCCTTGATAACGCAGGCTGTAACAATTGTTACAGAGCTGAAAAATTAAAACTGAACAGCATTAAATGTCTATTTATTCTATACTGTGTAACAACTGTTACAATTGTTTTTGTAATTTAGAAATACCTTTACAGGTGCATATAAAAAGTGAATATATGCGGTAACAAAACCTGATATTCAAACGCTTAAAATATTCCTTATGGAAGACATGATCCTTTACAACCGGCTGCAGTTTGCCTTTACGATTACCTTTCATTATTTGTTCCCTCAGCTCACAA
The DNA here is from genome assembly GCF_040545805.1 of Moheibacter stercoris. Lineage (NCBI taxonomy): Bacteria > Pseudomonadati > Bacteroidota > Flavobacteriia > Flavobacteriales > Weeksellaceae > Moheibacter > Moheibacter stercoris. The sequence goes on along the minus strand of NZ_JBEPMO010000029.1, from coordinate 11,606 downwards.
TGGGACTTTCTCTGATGATTGTTTATTTCAAATGGAAATTTCTGCGAACGAATAATGAAGATTACAACAATGCTGCTAAATTCTGGATGAAGATATTTGCATTGAACTTTGCAATGGGTGTAGTTACAGGCATTCCGATGGAATTTCAGTTTGGAACGAACTGGGCTAAGTTCTCAGAACTCACGGGTAGTATCATCGGGCAAACATTAGCAATGGAAGGAATGTTTTCCTTCTTTTTGGAGTCTTCGTTTTTGGGCATGTTTCTTTTTGGTGAAAAACTGCTCGGACAAAAACTACACTTTCTTTCCGGACTGATGGTTTTCCTCGGCTCCTGGGCAAGTGGTTTTTTAATTCTTGCCACGCATTCTTGGATGCAGCATCCGGTCGGATATGAAATATTAGAAAATGGAAAGTTTGTTTTGAACAATTTTAGTGCATTGTTCACGAATCCTTGGTTGTTACCGTCTTATTTGCATAATCAGGCAGGATCATTGATTACGAGTTCTTTCTTCGTGGCGGCAGTTGGTGCTTTTTATTTATTGAGTAATAAACATAGTCGTTTTGGCAAGATATTCGTCAAAAGCGGTGTTATTTTTGGTGTAATTGCTTCTATTTTAGTTGCATTTCCTACCGGAGATTGGGCTGCAAAAAATGTAGTGAAACATCAACCGGCAACTTTTGCGGCAATGGAAGGTATTTTTGAAACCGAAAAAGGCGGTTCTGAAATCGTATTGATTGGTCAGCCCGATATGGAAAACAAAAAACTGGATAATAAAATTGCTGTACCCAATATACTTAGTTTTCTAACGTACCAAAGATGGGATGCCGAAATCAAAGGTTTGAATGACTTTGACGAATCTATTCATCCCACTAATGTTCCTGGCTTATATTATGCTTATCATATTATGGTTGGTTTGGGCACGATTTTCATTGGTATTATGACGCTTGCTGCCTTTTTACTTTGGAGAAATAAATTATATCAAACAAAATGGTTGTTGTGGATACTGATGTTCATGATACCATTCCCGTACATCGCCAACACAGCCGGATGGTACACAGCAGAACTGGGCAGACAGCCCTGGCTGGTTTACAATCTGATGCGTATGGTAGATGGCGTATCGCCTACGGTGTCTTCAGGTAATGCCTTATTTACACTATTGGGCTTTGTAGGTCTGTATTTATTGCTCGGTTTGCTCTTTTTATTGTTGGTTTTGAAAATTATCAGAAAAGGTCCCGAAGCTAAAATTGCATTAAAATAAAGGATTATGGAAATATTTTGGTTCGTTGTATTAATGGTAATGTTGGGGATTTACGTGATCCTTGACGGATATGATTTCGGGGCGGGCATTGTACATCTGTTTTTTGCCAAAACAGAAGAAGAAAAAAAAGCCGTAACCAATGCCATTGGTCCTTTTTGGGATGCGAATGAAGTGTGGCTGATTGCTTCAGGAGGTGTATTGTTTTTTGCATTCCCTACATTATATGCTTCTGCTTTCAGTGGTTTCTATTTACCACTAATGTTGGTATTATGGTTGCTGATATTCAGAGCCGTAGGCTTGGAACTGAGGGGACAAGTACATCACAGCATGTGGGAAGCAATCTGGGATAAAGCATTTGGTATCGCAAGTTTATTATTGGCTCTCTTCTTTGGAGCTGCACTTGGCAATGTAGTGAGAGGTGTTAATCTTGGAATGGTCAAAAATGGTGTTTCTACACAGGAGGCTCATTATTTTTTCTTACCGCTTTGGAATCCTACGTTTGATCCGCTTGCAGAACAACAGGGAATTATCGATTGGTTTACACTATTGTTGGGGCTTGTAGCGGTTGTTACATTAACTATTCACGGAGCAAATTGGGTAATTCTTAAAACTTCCACAACACTTAACCAAAGACTTAAAAAGGTTATTTTTAAATTGAATTTTGTATTGCTGGCATTGGTAGTTACTTCGGCTTGTTTATGGCATTATGTAAAGCCTTTCCCTTTAAATAATCTGCAAACTCATTATTGGCTTTGGATATTCCCTGTTATTGGTGCAATAGGTCTTATCGGTTTGTTCCGAATTAAAACATTTAAAAAAGATAGCACCGGTTTTCTGTTATCTTCGATGTTTATTTTCGGGAGTTTTGCCACCACGATAGCTTCTATGTTTCCCAATTTATTACCATCGACTAATGGAGTTAATCCTTCCTTAACGGTTCAGAATGTAGCGGCTCACGAATATGGGCTGTCTGTAGGGTTGTATTGGTTTATAATAGCAGCAATACTGGTTGTAATCTATTTTATCATTCAGTTTAGAGTATTTAAGGGTAAAATGGACGATGTGGGTTATGGAGAGCATTAAAAACTGAAAGACTAAGCTTTGAGGCTTAGTCTTTCAGTTTTATTGGCTAAAATTTTTCAGTCGTACGAATATTTGCCTGCATCGTTTAAGCTCAAAAAATTATTTCACAAGTTCGTTCTTTTTTTCCACCCAATCATTGATACCTCCAGAATAATTCAGAATGTTTTCAAATCCGTTATTTCTCAAAATAGAATATGCTATGGCTGCTCTTGCACCACTCTGGCAATGAATTATAACGGGTTTATCTTTTTGAATTTTGTCTAAATTTTGCTCTAACTCAGTTAATGCAATGTTTTGCACTCCTTTAATGTGACCATTATTGTATTCGTTTTTGGAGCGTACATCGATGATCTGAACATCTTTATTTTTTAATGAAGACTTTAATTCTTTAATACCAATGATATTTGCTTTTTGTAAAGCCAGACTTTGCGAATTGACATCTGTAAAATATCCGTAGATATTGTCCATCCCGATTCGCATCAATTTTCGGGTTAAATCTTCAATTTGATTTTCTTCCGCAACCAAGATAATTTGGTTTTGATAATCGACAAGAGAACCTACAAATGTGGAGAATGTTTTCATATTTTCAATCAGAAGACTTCCCGGAATAAATCCTTTTCCTGAAATTGATTTTGGACGGGTATCAACCACAATAAGTCCGTTGTTAATAGCTTCATCGAATTGTTTTCTACTGAGTTGTGATAATTTAGGAACCTGAACCAAATGCGGACGCTCTATTTTGTTTAGATGTTTCATCATCGCAAAATATTTTGGAGGGGTTGGTTGGTCTTTTAGAATATAGTTTACAAAATCTGTTTCTTTCCCAGAAAATTGTAAAGCCGGATTGGTTAATTTTTCTTGTTTCAAAGTCGATTGTGGAATATTGCTCAAACTTTTCCCACAAAAAGAACCGGCTCCGTGTCCCGGCCAGATTTCGGTATCTTCGGGTAATTTCATAAAACGTTCGATAGAAGCATAAAGTTGTTTAGCTCCGATTTCCTGCGTTCCGATTTGTCCCGCAGCTTTTTCTAGTAAATCAGGACGACCCACATCGCCTACAAAAATAAAATCTCCGGTAATGGCTTTGATTGGATTTGAGGTTCCGTCTTTTACCAAAAACGTAATGCTTTCAGGAGTATGCCCTGGTGTGTGCATCACTTCTAAAGCGATACTTCCGATTTTGATTTGGTCACCGTTTTCCAGTCCGTGATGAGAAAAGTCGTATTGCCAGTCTTTTCCGCCTTCGTCAGACAGATACATTTCTGCTCCGGTTGCAGCAGCTAACTCACGTGAACCACTCAGAAAATCTGCGTGAATGTGCGTTTCCGTAATTTTGGTGATTTTTAATCCGTTTTTTCGGGCAATTTCCAGATAAACATCAATGTCCCTTTGAGCATCAATTACAATTGCTTCTTTAGTTTGTGCATCTCCCACGACATAGCTTGCCTGCGACAGTGTTTCATCATATATACGCTCAAAAAGCAAAGATTGTGCATAAGAGGAATTGGATAGGAAGAGTATTGCTACCAACCATAAGAAACTGTTTTTTAAAAAGATGGTTTTCATATATTAACTGCTTTTAAATTTTAATATTTTAAAACTATCTACACTAACTTTATGTGTTATTAGTGTAGTAAGAAATCCTCAAAATTAGCATTTACAGTTTGGGCAGAAAGTAACAAAGGTTACATAAAGCATTAGAATAAATATTAAAACACGATTTTTCTCATCTCTTTAATCGTTAACTTACTCTATATTTTTTCCGAAACGGATATTAGGTATCCTAAAAATCCATTTTATGAATGAAATAACCAATGCTATCGGAATTATAAAGCATCCCGTATTCATAAAATAAAGAGCTGTCTTTATAGGGTTTATCTTTCTTTCTGGCACGTAGCGCACTCATAGGTAAGCCAATCATATTGCCTGTCAGCATCAGTTGTATAACAGCCAGAATAATGCGTGCTTTTTTCTTTCCGTATTCTTTTACGATAGCTTCAAAAGTTTCTTTTTCAGGTAATCCACGAGTTTCTGCATAATGTTGTGCAAATAGTACAGCTTTGGCTTCCTGTGGTTGAATAAGATTTTTATCTCCTGTAAGAAACCCTGATATTTCATCGTTATTCATTCCCATTTTTAATGCTATCTGTGTATGAGCATATGAACAAACCGCACAAGCGTTTACTTCTGTTACAGCCAATTGTAATCGCTCTAAAAATTGTTCATCTATGGTTTTTTGCTTTTTGTTTTTAATGAATACACTTACAGACCTTGGGGCTAATAGCAGTGAATAAAATAGTTCAGCAAAAGAAACCTTTCTTTTATATAATGTCTGATTTTCAATGTTTTTAGGTATAGTTATCTCTTTACTCATAGTTTTCAATTTGTATGACTGCCAATGATGGTTCCGTCTTTCATTTCTATGGTGCGGTCGCTTTTTTGGGCAAATTCATCATCGTGGGTTACTGCAATTATGGTTTGTCCGAAATTGCGTGTCAGATCTTTAAAAATATCAAATACAATGTCTGTATTCTTACTGTCAAGATTACCTGTCGGCTCATCGCCCATTATAATCAACGGGTCATTAATCAATGCTCTGGCAATGGCAATACGTTGTTGCTGACCGCCTGAAAGTTTATTGGCAGGCTTTAGTGCTTGGTCTTGCATATCCAGCATTTTCAGTTTTTCATAAGCTCGCTCTTCTATTTCTTTTGGGGAATGTTTACCAAGCTTTAGCGCCGGAATCATTACATTTTTCAGACAGGTAAATTCTGCCAGCAAATAGTGAAACTGGAATACAAATCCTATTTTTTCATTTCGTATAGTTGCCAGTTCATCGACTGATTTTCCTGTAATTAATTCATTATCTATAATCAAGTTTCCTTTATAATCCCTATCCATAGTGGAAAGAATATAAAGCAAAGTGGATTTCCCACTTCCTGATTTCCCGACAAGGGTTAGAAATTCTCCTTTCTCTACCTCAAATGCAATATTTTTCAACACTTGAAATTCTACCGGATCGTAGAAATATTTGTCGATATGTTCTGTTTTTAAAACGATATTTTTATCCATTGTTTATTTTCTGAAAATACTTACCGGATCTACTTTAGCTGCTTTACGGGCAGGGATGTATCCGGCAAAAAATGTAATCACTAAACCCATAACAATTCCCTGAATGAATTTCTGCATTTCATAATCCACGGGGAAATATCCGATGTCTCCGCCTATATACACTTTTTTCAACAAGGTAATCATAAGCAATGCCATCAGCATCCCGCCAATTACACCAATCAAACCAATTGATAGTGCCTGCGTTACAAAAATCCGTATTACGTCTTTTCCTCTAAAACCAATTGCTTTTAAGATGGCGATGTCATTTATCTTTTGGGAAACGGTCATATTCAAGATATTGTAAATCCCGAAACCTGCAATAAGCATGATGGCTGTAGAAACAAAATTGATCATAATGAAACGCATCTTGCTGAGTGCCATCAGCGATTCGTTGCTCTCTTTCCAGTCTTCGGATTTGTAGCCGGTTAATTGGGTTAATTTTTGGGCAACGGCTGCTGCCTTGTGCGGATCTTGCACATTGACACTGATGTCTGTTACATACACATTATTCTCTTTGAGCAATTGCTGGGCTGTATATAAATTTATGTATGATTTGGTATCATCGGCAATGGAATTAAAAGAACGGAAAATGCCTGCTACACGAAGGTTTTTGGTTACTCCTTTCTGTGAAGTGAGATTGATATTGTCTCCAAGTGCTAAATTCATTTTTTCTGCGATACCGATGCCTATAACAATGCCGTTAGGGTCGGTTTTCAGGGTTTCAAATTTGCCTTCTACCATAGTAGAAGTTATGCTGTACATCAGGTCTGCTTCCTCTGGTTTTATCCCGATGCTTGTTCCGTTTATCTGGGTTCTTCCGTTGTTGTAAAACACACCCGTATTGACTTGTGCTGTTACTACGGTAACTTCTTTTTGCTTTAAAACGCTTTCTGCAACTCCATTGGGATTAATTATGGTATTGATTTTCGGAACTACTTTCGGGTTGGAAATCAGGTATTCGACAACGGTATCGCTGACCAGATTTTTGCTGATTACATCATCATTGTACAACCGGATATGTGGTGTGTTTTTGAAAATATTTTCGTCTGACGTTTTATCGAAACCAACTAACAAGCTGTTCATAAAAATATAAATCGACATTCCAAGTAATACACCAAGAGCGGCTACGGCAGTCAGTTTTTTGCCTGAAAACAGATACGTTTTGGCGATGTCCGTATTAATGTTCATTGCTCTAAGGTTTTAAATGTTCAAGAATGTCATTTGTATTGATGCCTTCTAATATTTCAACATACTCGGTAGAAATAATGCCTGTTTTTACAATAACGGGAGTTTCTATTCCTTTAATTTTAACTTTATTTCCAAATCCCAAATAGTTTCTTGGGATTAACAAAGCATTCTTTTTCTCGCCTATAAGAATATTGGCTTCGAGCTGTGTGCCGTAAATACTGTTAGGCAATGTTTCAGCCAGTAGAACTTTTACAACAAAAGATTGTGTCTTTTCATCAAATGCAGCAACTATTTCACTCACTTTACCTTCATATACTCTGTCTTTATCTGTGTTAAATCGGATATAAACCAATTGCCCTAATTTTACTTTTCCGATGCTGTTCTCATCTACGTTCAATACCACTTCCTGCTTTCTGTCATCAGCAATTGTAGCTACAACTTCTCCTTTTCTTACATAATCTCCCGTTGATTTGAGCTTATGGATGACCATTCCGCTTTGAGGAATTACCAATTGATTGTATTGTTCTATGATTTTGCTGTTTTGCACCTGATTTTCGTTTGAAATCTGTTGTGATTTGGCACGTTGTAATAGTTCTGTTTTTTGTTTTTTAAGAGCATTGAGCTGTGCTAATGAATTCTTTGCAGCCAGTTGCATATTTTCAAGTTCTATCTTGGCTATACTTTGCTTTTGGTAAAGGCGTTCATAACGTTCTACTTGCAGTTGATCCTGTGCATATTTATTTTCTGCATAGTAAATATTTTGCTCTAATTGCTGAATGGCTGGCGATTTTTCCGTTAGATTTTCGTTGGCGATTTTTAATTGTTCCTTTGCAGAATTTGTATTGATTTGATTAGACGGATTGTTGATGACTGCAATAATTTTCCCTGCATTAACTTTGTCTCCAACCTCAAAACTGGCTTCGGTCAATACCCCGTCTGTTTGTGCCGTAAGCTGATAGGCATCATCCCATTCCAGGGTTCCCGATGCAAAAACCAATTCTTTTATGTCTTTTATGATTGGTTGCATTTCTTCTTTTGAACCACAGGACTGTAATGTGATGAATAGTATAACAATGATGAATAACTTTGTTTTCATTTGATCAGAACTTATTATTGATGATTATTTTATTTTCGTTAAACCCAACGCCTGCTAATGCCGTTACAACATTTAGCTGGCTCAGCAACATATCCGTTTGTGCGGTAAGTAATTTATCTAAAGACAAAATATTTTCCTGATATTGGTCGAAATACTTCTGATAGGTGCCTTCTTTCAGTGTTTGAATTTTCTTGTAGTTTTCGAGCTGGGAAAATGCTTTTTCATACTCTACCAACAAATTGCTATTACGGGTTTCATTTTCACGTATAAAGTGATTAACCTCATTTTCGGCAATTTGCCATTGCATTTTTTTCTCCTTTACCGCCGAATATTTTAAAACAGTAGTTGGTAGTTCCCAACTCAAACGAAGACCCACATAATTAAAATTAATCCAATTGGAATTGCTGTGAAAAAAGGATTGGTTGCTCAAATTTTGCCAATTGAAGGACGATACAAATCCTAAAACCGGCAACTGTTGCTTTTGTGATGACTTCCATTCCTGCTCTGCCATTTTTTCTTTAAGCTCATAATGCTTTATCCATAAATCGTTGCGAGTTTCTGTAAGCATTTTTTTACGATCAAAATCCCGAATGCTTTGATTTAATATGGGGCTGGCTTCATTCTCAAAAAACAAGGCAAGATTTTGTTGCTGGATTTGGATATTAAATTGCAATTGCGAAAGCTGATCCTGTAAGCGAATGAGGTTTACTTCGGCTTCGTTTACATCTTGTTTGCGTACAAGCCCTTCTTCAAATCTATTATTTACAAGAGTTAAAATTTGTTTTGCAATGTCTATATTCTCATCTACAACCTTTTTTTGTTCCTGAAACGATAAGATGTTAAAATAAACACCGTTTAACTGGTCATAAATATTCCATTCGTTTATTTTTTGTTGATTGGCTATAAATTCCTGATTTGTTTTGGATAGTTTTATACGACTTATGTTTCCAAGATTTATAATATCAAACTGTGGTTGTATACTAAATGTACCCACATATTGCAAGCCCATCGTGATTTTGCGAAAAGAACCAGGCGAACCGCCGAAAACTTCAGCTGGAATGTAATTGGTTTGTAGGTTCATATTATCAATTATCTGAGCTGATGCTGGAATTCTCGGATTAAAGGCATTTCCTATCGCAGTTTTCCTGTTGAGCTCTGCTAAATTTTGCTGGATGATATCATTTCTAAAATTTACTTTCTTTTCCTTTGCAAATACAAGTACTTCTTCCAGTGTAAGAAACTCTTTTGTTTCCTGTGACCATCCCATTATAGGTAATAATAAGATGGTTAAGAGTAATTTTTGTTTGTGAATATTCACTAACTTTTTCATTCAAAAAAATATTTATATTATACTTTAATTAGAGCTAAAAGACTATTCATTGTTTTCTGTCCCTGAACTTCAATATCAAATTCAAAAGAAGCCAATTTCCACTTCAACATTTGCAACCGAAATGTCCCCATCACGATATGCACAAGTTCTTCGCAAGTTATTATTGTACTAAAAACACCTAACTTTTGTCCTTCTTTTATCAGGTGATTAAATCGGATAAAATTGGTGTGTAATAATTGCTGTATGGCATTTTTTACCTCTTCAGAATTATCAATCAAACCATCTGATAAAACAATATTGATGAAGCACGGATTTTGCTTGAAATATGAAAATTGGCTGATGAAGAGTGCTTTAAACTTTTCTTCTGGTGATTGTTTTGCATTTATAATAGCATCAAAACGTTGAGTAATATTCTCTGCCAAATAAGCAATTAATAGCGTAATAATGGTCTCTTTGTTTTTAAAATGACGATATAAGGCACTCTCAGAAAAATTCATTTCTCGAGCCAGATTTTTTGTAGTAAGCCCTGCAATACCACTTTCCATCAGTATTTTACCCGATGCTTTTATGATTTCCAGCTGTCGTTCAGTTAAATTCATTTAATCCTAACTAATTTTAAAGTGTAAAAATAGTTTAGCTTATTAAGCTACACTGTAACAAAGGTTACACATAAAAAAAATGAGGACATTAAATCCTCATTTTTTACGAATAGTATTAAATAAATTTTAAGCCAGATTTTCTATAGCTTCAAACACACAATCCACCGCCAAGCTAAATGCGGGCATTCCTCCGGTAATGGCTGCGGTTTCACAAACTCCGAAGAGTTCTTTTATGGTGGCTCCGGCTTTTAAGGCAGCTTTTGCGTGAAGCTTTGCCGGTTCTTTGTGCATTCCGCCAATCAGTAAGGCAAAGTGAACCAATTGCTGGGTTTTCGGCTCTAAAGGATTTCTATAAATCAGCTTCTCACGGTATTTTTCAATGACTTCAATGGCTTCAGTTTCGCCTGATAACTCAGCTAATTGTAAACGTTTTTCGATATTATCGGGTACAAAACCCAATAATTCTTCGTATTTTTTTCTGATCTGGTTCATTAGCCAATCAAGGTTGAAGTATTAGGCCATTCCATATATTCAGCCGGATAGATTCCGTTTTGACGCATCAGCATATCTACTTGTCCAAGGTGGTAAGAATGATGCCCGAACGTAATCCACAAAAACGCCATTACGGTGTATGTTCTGCCCATAAAAGAAACGGTTTTGTTCAAATCTTCTTCGGTATAAGTTTTTAGAATATCAAATCCTTTGGCAAAAACCTCCTTGTATTTATCCATTAATGCTTGTCCATTCGGAATATTTTCCAGTAAAGATGCATTGTCGGGTTTGGGAATGGTTAATCCGTCATTGCCTTCTTTCATTGCCTGAAACCAATGGATTTTTGCTAATACAAAATGACGAATAAGCCCGCCAATATTGATTGTGTTTACACGTGTTCCAAGATACATCACCTCATTATCAATCGGTATACTTTCAAACACATCATCAGGAACATCTTTTAATAATTCCAAAGTCTGAAGATACAATTGTTCGTGAATGTTCATAAACCGATTGAATTCCTGTACTGTTGCTTTATTTTCCATTTTAAAAAAACTTTTTTGTTAATGCAAAAGTACAAGCCGAAGAAAAATATTTCGGTGCAGAAACTTCGGTTAATGGTGTACTTTTAGGAACTCATTCCGAAATGCGGAAGGTGTAATTCCTAATTGTTTTTTAAAGAATCGGTGAAAATAGGCTTTGTCGCTATAGCCTAATTCATAAGCGATTTCCGCTACTGTTTTTTCTGAATAGGAAAGTAATCGTTTGCTTTCTATCAGAATACGGTTTTGTATCATTTCAGAAATGGATTTCCCGGTTTGGGCAGCAATGATGTTGTTGAGATGACGGGATGAAATATGGAGTTGCTCTGCATAAAAATTCACTTCTTTGTGTTCTATGAAATTCTTTTCTATCAAAAATTCCAATTTGCGAAGTTTTTCATTATTGGGAACCAAAATGCCTGATTTAGATGCTTTTTGTCGTTTCTTGATTCGGGTAAGTTCGATCAGTACTATTTCTAATTGGTAACGTAAAACAGCCTCTTTTCCAAAATTTTCTTTGGATATAAATTCTTGAAACATTCCTGAAACAATGTTTTCAATTTTAGAAAAATCATCTCCCAAATCCAGGCAAGGCTCTGACAGCATCGTATGAAAAAACGGAAAATCATATAGCTTGTATTGCGTGCGAATACTGTGGTAAAAATCCAAATCAAACCGAATGAAATACCCTGAAACGTTTTCTGAAAAACATTGATGTAACTGTCCTGGAGAAATAAAAAGGGCTTGATTTTCGATTATATTGTATTCATTCAAATCAATATCATGTTTTCCCGAACCGGACGCTATCAGGTGTCTCGTCCTGAAATAATGATACAAAAAAAAAGAATCATTATGAAAGAAGAGACAAATTATCAAAAGCGTACCCAACGCGATTACACCATGACA
>NZ_JBEPMO010000028.1:0-21652 GCF_040545805.1 Moheibacter stercoris | reverse complement strand
CTCCAGAAAAAAGACACAAAAAAATCCGAAGAAATAAAATCTCTCCGGATTTAAATTATAGTTAATAACTGTCAATCTATTTTAGGACTAGTCATTGTATTTGATTTACAAGGAAAATGAATAAAAACGCAAGCAACAAGCACCATTACTAAATCGTTACCGGCAACGTTTTCCTCTCTTGTAAACTACTCTTTATAAGCGACTTTGAGCTTTATTAATCTTTTTTATGAAAAAAATGTGATTAATCACATAATTCTAACATATCTGCTTTGAATTCTTCCCAAGTTTGTTCTCCTAAAGGTAAAGTCTGAACCACGATTCCACCTACAGAAATCGTATACTCATTGCTCCCTTTTTTACAATATTTCATCACTGAACCTGTTTGACTACAAGTAAAACATCCTCCACCTCCATCATCATCTCCTGAACATCCGACAAATGCTAAAGAACCAATTAAGGTAAACGCAATCAAAGTAAATTTTTTCATAGTTTGTTAAATTCTAATTGTTGAGAGTGTAAACATACTAAAATATTTGAAGAATAAAAGTTTGACTCTAACTATCTTATAAAAAAATTACCTGAAAAAATCGAAACCTAAAAGTTTGGTTGAGAAAATTAATTATCAACTTCCACTACTTCTGCGTCGGGAGCGTTGTTCATCACCGATTCTATTCCATTTTTTGCACCTGCCTCGCTTTCGTACATTTGGCTTGTTCCAATCACTTGTCCATTTGCAGCTTTCAAATTGAACATCCATTTTTCTGAAACGGTTTGTTTCAATTCAAAATTGGAAGCATCTTTTGCATTCTTTTTTACGGATTCGATTCCATTTTGACATCCTGCTTTTTGTGCATATCCTTCACTAGCCAAAATATTTTGGTGATTTTTTGCTTTTAAACGAAAACGAAACTCCCCTGCTTTGTCTTGATAAATTTCAAACATTTGATTAATTTTAAAAGGTTATTTCTACAAGTGTACTAATTTTTAAAGAATTTTCCAATGAAAGCATTTTTCAGTTTTATTCTGTTTGGATTCCTTTTGCAAATCAGCTTTGCACAGAAAATATATTCAACCGATTGGAAGTCTGACGCTGATGTAAAGGTTTTTGTAACCGAATGGAAATCAGATGCGGATTTGATCGTTTATAAAACAACTTGGAAATCTGACGCGGACAAAAACGAAGGAATTTGGTTTTTCACCGAATGGAAATCGGATGCGGACAAAAAAATCTATTTTACCGATTGGAAATCAGATGCCGATGTCATCATCTACTTTTCGGAATACAAAAGCGATGCCGGATGGAAAAATAAATCCAAACAGCATTTGTTTTATTGAATTTAAACGAATTCCTCAATTACACAAAAGCGCTAAATCCTGTAATAGAACGCCCTACAATCAAAGTATTGATTTCTTTGGTTCCTTCGTAGGAATAAATCGCTTCGGCATCGGCTACAAATCTCGCCACATTGTGTTCCAATAAAATTCCGTTTCCGCCCATCACTTCTCTTGCTCCTCGCACAATATCTCTCGTTCGAAGCGTACAAAATACTTTCGCCAAAGAAGCGTGTTCATCTTTTAATTGACCTAAATCTTGTAATTCTGACAAACGAAACACCAAGGTTTGCATTGCCGTGAGATTGGAAATCATTTCAACCAAATGGTTTTGAATCAACTGAAAAGAGGCAATGGGTTTCCCAAATTGTTTTCGGTTTTGGGTATAAACCAAGGCATTTTCATAAGCACCACGCGCACAACCAACCGCCATCCAAGCGACTCCTGCCCTCGTCATACGCAAGACATTGGCTGTATTTTTAAAAGAATTGGCGAGCGGTAATCTATCTTTTTCTTCGACCACACAATTGGTCAAGGTAATTAATCCATTTTGAACAATTCGTAAGGCCATTTTCCCTTTGATTTTTTCTACTTGAAATCCAGGATTTTCTTTTCGCACCAAAAATCCTTTCACTTCACCATCTGCTTCATCTTTCGCCCAAATCACCACCACATCGGCAAAGGTTGCATTGCCAATCCATTTTTTCTGTCCGTTGAGCACCCATCCATCAGCCGTCAATTTACAGGTCGTCGTCAATCCGCCGGCAGCGCCCGATCCAACTTCGGGTTCCGTCAATCCAAACGCACCAATTTTTTGCATTTTGTTCATTGCGGGTAACCATTCTTGTTTTTGATCTTCTGAACCACACATATAAATAGAACCCATTGTCAAACCACTTTGAACCCCGAAAAAAGTGGCAATCGAAGCATCGACTCTCGCCATTTCCATTGCGAGAATTCCTTCCATCAAAAAAGGTAAGTTGGGACAACCGTATCCATCATAGGTGACGCCTGCTAAACCCAGTTCACCCATTTTTGGAATTAATTCGTAGGGAAATTCATCGCGCAACCAATAATCGTTGACAATCGGATTGACTTCTTCTTCCATAAAATTTCGGACTTTTAATTGAAGGGCTTGTTGTTCGAGTGTTAGTTTGTCACTCAATTCATAAAAGTCGGGATTGATTTCGGGAAGTTCTTTTTTGGTTTGGGAAGAATTGAGCATTTTCAATAATCCTTGCATCTGCTTTTCATCCAATTTGGATAATTCTTTCATTGCCGCAGACAAATCCACTTTTTTGTTCAGTTCAATGATTTGGCCTAAATCCATTTCTTGAAATAAATGAAAGGCTTGACGAAGGTTCTTGAAAATTCCCATAGTGTATAATTTTGATTTCCTTAAAATTAGGTCAAAATTTATACCCAAATAAAAAAGGGCTGGAAAACCAACCCTTTTCTATCGTATTTGAAATTGAATTTATAAGAATTTCTCTGCTACTTCTTGCGAAACTCCGGTATTGTTGTAACCTCCATCGTTGTACAAGTTTTGCATCGTTACTTTTTTGGTCAAGTCAGAGAACATAGCGACAATATAGTTGGCACAATCTTCTGCTGTTGCATTTCCAAGTGGAGACATTTCGTCAGCGAATTTCATAAAACCACTAAATCCTTTTACTCCTTGACCTGCAGTTGTAGGCGTTGGAGATTGAGAAATCGTGTTAACACGTACATTTTTTTCTTTGCCCCAGAAATATCCGAAACTTCTAGTGATTGATTCCAAATAGGCTTTGTTATCGGCCATATCGTTATAATCTGGGAATGTTCTTTGCGCAGCGATGTAGGTCAAAGCAAGGATACTTCCCCACTCGTTCATACAATCTTTGTCCCAAGCAGTTTTCATCACTTTGTGAAAAGAAACGGCTGAAATATCCCAACCTTTGGTCAAGAAATTATAGTCAACATCGGTATAATGTTTTCCTTTACGAACGTTGATACTCATACCAATCGAATGCAATACGAAATCGATTTTGCCCCATTTTTCAATGGCTCTATCAAACAAATTGGAAAGATCTTCCATAGAAGTTGCATCTGCTCCTACTACTTCCGAACCTGTTTTTTCTGCCAATCCATTTAATTCACCCATACGCAAAGCAACTGGCGCATTGGTTAAAATAAATTCAGCTCCTTCTTCGTGGCATTTTTCTGCCGCTTTCCAAGCAATTGAATTCGCATCTAAGGCTCCAAAAATAATTCCTTTCTTTCCTTTTAATAATCCGTATGACATAGCTTATTTGTTTGTTTTAAAGTTCAAAAATAATGTTTTTTGTTTGATGAGAAACAAAACACCGAAGATGTTTTTCTTTAGGTGAATTTTGATTCTAATTCCGGATGGTTAAATAGATGCGAATATATTTCCATTTTTTCGGATTGAAATAAGCAAATGTCGTTGATAAATAAATGCGTAAAATGCTTGGATTCCAAGTCCAAAATGCCAAAAGATTCCATCGTTTGACTTTGCAAAATAACACCTTTTCGCATTGGAGATTTTCCATTTAATCGATAATTCACCAAATCATTTTCGTAAATATCCCGATGAAATTTATCTTGAATCCCAACGTGACGATCGATTTTATTGTATTCTTTTAAATTGTACCAAGCTTGTTCCACCGAATTTCCTTTCAGTAAAATTCCTTCATCCAATTCCTCTGCATAACCAATAATGGTGGAATTAATTCGTAAGCGGTATTTAGATTTTTGATTCATCTCGGGTAAATTTCGTTAATTTTGGCGAGATGTATAAAGTAGTTCCCAAAAAACGTTATCAACATACCTTGGAATTGGTCGATCAATTTCTATCTCCCAACGAAAAAATTCTCGATTTGGGTGTAGAAAACCCTTTGTCCAATTTAATTCGTGAAAAAGGATTTGATGTCACCAATACAGGCGGAGAAGATTTGGATGATCATTACGAGCATTTAAAAGATTATGATGTCGAAGTCGTAACCGCTTTTGAAATAGTGGAGCACTTTTTAAATCCTTATTCGATTATTAAAAATTTACCCGGAAAGAAACTTTTGGTAACGGTTCCTTTGAAATTATGGTTTGCTGATCCGTATCGAAATATGGACGACATCCGCGATTGGCATTACCACGAATTTACCGATTGGCAATTGGACCGATTGTTGGAAAAAGCCGGATGGGAAATAAAATTCCGAAAGAAATGGACCAATCCTTCAGGGAAAATCGGAATTAGACCTTTGTTAAGAAGAATTACACCACGCTATTACGCGGTTTATGCTGAACGAAAATAAGTTGACATACAGCATCATCCTTCCCGCGCACAATGAAGAAAAATACATTGAAAATGCGCTTGAATCTATTGTTCAACAAACCTATTTACCGCAAGAACTCATAGTAGTCAACGATAATTCAACTGATGCAACGGCTGCAATCATTCAAGAGTATGTTGCAAAATTTTCCTTTATCAAAACCTTACATTCTGAAAATAAATCCACTACGCACGAACCCGGAAGCAAAATCGTGAACGCTTTCTACAAAGGGTTTGAACAGATTCAAAAAGATTGGGATATTATTGTAAAGTTGGATGCCGATGTGATTCTTCCGGCTAATTATTTCGAAGAAATCTGTCGCGAATTTCAGAACAATCCGAAAATTGGAATAGCAGGCGGATTGGCAATGATCGAACAAAATGGGGAATGGACGTTTGAAAAAATCGGGAACAAAAAACAAGTTCGTGGACCATTCAAAGCTTATTCAAAAGCTTGTTTTCAAAAAATTGGTGGATTAAAAAAATCCATCGGTTGGGATACGGTCGATGAATTGCTTGCACACTATCATCAATTCGAAATCAAAGTTCGTGAAGATTTGAAAGTGAAATTACAGAAGCCAACGGGTTCAGCTTATCAAAGTATTCACGCAGAAAAAACAGGTCAAGGATTTTACAAAATGGACTATGGATTCTTAATTAGTCTCATTGCAGCATCAAAATCTGCTTGGCAAAAGAAAAATTTTTCTGTTTTCTTTTCCACGATGAATGGATTCATTAAATCCGCTCTGAACCCTGACCAAAAGATGGTTACAAGCGAAGAAGGTAAATTCATTCGTCAATTTAGATGGCAAGGAATTCTTAAAAAATTGGTAAATCGACACTAATTTTTTGTTAAACGAAATTTTCGTACATA
This sequence comes from Moheibacter stercoris, assembly GCF_040545805.1. Lineage (NCBI taxonomy): Bacteria > Pseudomonadati > Bacteroidota > Flavobacteriia > Flavobacteriales > Weeksellaceae > Moheibacter > Moheibacter stercoris. The sequence continues at coordinate 16,118 of NZ_JBEPMO010000028.1, read as the reverse complement.
CTAAATCGATTTCTTTGTCGTTACATATGCAGAGAATCATTCTCATATTAGTAGTTTATTTTAGCTTTTTGGATGTTGTTCTTTCTCAAGAGAAGGAAATTTTCGTTCAAGTCATCATCGATGACGAGGAAGAAGAACATCCGGGAAGCGTCTACCTCTTCAATCCACGTACAAAATCTGGAAAATTTATCGACTCATTTGGAAGAGTTCAACTTATGGCTCAAGAAAATGATGTTCTTTATGTAGAATCCGATTTCTATGAAAACCGAACGATTCTGATTACTCCAAATTTATTCGAAAAAGGAAAAATCAATCTTCATTTGGCTATTTTAACCATAGAATTGGACGAAGCCAAAATCCGTCAATTTACACTTACAGGCGATTTGGTTCAAGATGCAAAAAACGTCAAGTTTCGGGATACCATTGGGCAAGTTTATGCCAATTTAGGTATTCGTGAAAAAGATGTTCCACCACCCAATCCTTCGGGGCAAAAAGTCGATAAGTTTCGAGTGATCGATGTTATAACCTTGAAAATTCCGAAAATTATAGGCGAATTAAATGGATACAACAAACGACAGCGAGAACTATTTGCCTACGAAAAGCACCAAGAAAACATTCAATTAATAAGAGAAAAATGGACGGAAGAATATTTCGTAGAATATTTAAAAATTCCCTCATTTAAAATCCTAGAATTTCTTTCCTTTGCTTACGAGTCATCCGATATTTTGGCCAAGGTTGAGAACAATCATATGATGGAAGCTGAAACAATTTTAGAAAGTTTTGCGACCAATTATCTTGAACGACTTAATAATTCATCCAGAATCAATGAATACTAAACTATTTCTTCTTTGCCTTTTCTTATTTGGTTTGTTGCATGCGCAAGAAAAAACCATAACGGGTAGAATCATCATTGATTTGGAGGATTTTTCTGCTGAAGGAATTTTCATCACCAATTCGCGGACCCAAATCACCTCGGTTACCGATTTGACAGGAAGTTTTACCGTTAAAGCTCAAGCAGGAGATTTGTTATTGATTCGTTCCGATTTTTATGAATCAAGAAGTTTCGAAATCAATGAAAACCTTTTGAAAAAGGATTTACTAACCATCCATTTGAGTCTACAAACCATAGTTTTGGATGAAGCGGTTATCACCAAAAAGTTAACGGGATATTTAGACATTGACGCCAAATACAGTGGGAAAAAGGATGTGGTGACAAAACTTTATGATGAATTGGGCGTAAATCCTGACGCAAGCAAACTTCGCGATTCTTCTAATTTCACTTTGGGCAAGGACATTTCTTTGATGCATGTCAACGTGGAGAAAATATTTGAATCCATAACCGGCGATTTGCGTAGACGGCAAAATTTGTATGCATTTGAAGGAAAAGAATTCAAAATAAAAGAAATTCAGGACTTTTTTGGCGAGGACTACTTTGTCAAAGATTTAGAAATCCCGAAAGAAAAAATACGCGAATTTGTTTATTACTCCTACGAAACAAACACGCAAATTCCGATTTCCTTGGACAATCAAAACTTTTTATCGATCATGATTGAATTGCAAAAAACAGCTCCTTTGTATTTGACCAGATTGAAAAATTGGGATGCACCATTGTTGGAATCCGAATAAGTAATTGGAGGAAATCTATTATATTCGTCCTTATTTAGATTTCAATGAAAAATTCCTTTCAAACCCTCTTTTTACTTCTTTTTACAATAAGTTCTTATGGGCAGTTAAAATACCCAAGTTTACTCTGGGAAATCAAAAAAGACAATGAAAGACCTTCTTATTTGTATGGAACCATGCATGTTAGCGAGAGAATCGCTTTTCATTTATCGGATGTGTTTTTTGAAAAATTAATTTCAACTGACAAAATAGCCTTGGAATCCAATCCAGAAATTTGGATGGATGAAATGCAAAAATCTCCCGAATTATCTTTGATGGGAAATGGATTTGGAACAGGACTTTTCTACACCAATTTTTTATTGGAACCACTTCAAACGGTTCATATCAAAGAGTCCTTTCTATTTAATAAGATGATGTTAAATGGAATTCTGTATAGAACCTATGATCAAATGAGTGATTATCAGGAAGATACCTATTTGGATATGTTTATTTATCAAACTGGAAAACGTACCAATCGAGAAATTGTTAGCCTAGAAGATTTTGAAGAATCTAGAGATTTGGTTAACAAGGCGATGAAATCCAACCGAAATTTCGATCCGCCTGCTTGGGCAAAGAAACTATTGATGGAAAAACCTCTAAATGTCTTGTTGGAAAATGCATATCGCGACAAAAATTTGGATATGATTGATTCCATCAGTATAGGAACCAATTCACCCAAATACAACGAATACATGTTGTTTCAACGAAATGACAACATGGTTCATCGAATGGATTCTATTTTTCAAAAAGGTCAAACTTTGTTTATAGGAATTGGTGCTGCTCATTTACCTGGACCCAATGGTGTTATTGAAAAACTTCGCGAAAAAGGATACCAAGTATCGCCTATTTTGGGCGAATACACGCAAAAAGGAAAAGCCGAAAAAGAACGTTTGGATCATGCCTTTCAATTTTCAAATTACACAAAATCCTCAACTTCTGACCAAATAATATCCGTCAATTCGGCGTCGAAATTTTATGAATTTGATTTTGGTGGATTGGGAATTTCACTTTCACCCGATTTGAAAAATGGATCATTTGTGAACATCATTCGTTTGAAAAAATTTGATTTCCTGAGAAAAGACAACCATCGCTCGGGAATCAGTAAAATTGATAGTTTGTTGTTTGAAAATATTCCGGGGAGAATCATCAAAAAAGAGCAAACCAAAATCAACGGATTTGATGTCCTTGACGTGACGAATAAAACCAAAGATGGCGACCACCAACGCTATTGGTTTATCTCCACGCCTATTGAATATCTTTTGGTTTCGATGATCGGAAAATATGAATTTGTCGATGTCAACAGCCAATCCATCCGAAATTCTCTTCAAATCAAACCCATGGATTCACAATGGGTAAAGACTTCACCAATTCGAGGAGGTTATGAGGTTTTGATGCCAGCTTATCATACTATTTCGACAAATGACCCAACGATTGTTTGGGCCAATAATCCACAGATTTATGGATATGATGCAACCGATGATTCCCATTATTTCGTCATGGAAAAATCCTTGAATGATGTTGATTATTTGGAGGATACGGAATTTGAATTGAAACGAATTCATTATGAATTCTACCGAAATTTAAAAATCGATTCGTTGAATGGAAATTTAGACAAATCGAAAAATTCATTCACATCAGAAGGAAATTTAAATGATGAGAAAACAATTCGTTTGAAATCGGTCATCAAAGGATCTCATTATTATCTTTTGGGATCAACAGGAAATTCATCTCAAACGAATAAATTCTTTGATAGTTTCCAATTGAATGAATTTCACTACCTAAATGAACCAATAGTTCATCAAGACACTACATTGAATATGTCTGTGAGAACACAATTCAAACCTGTTAGAAATCCTTACGAATACGAAGCTTATGCTTATGGATATGGAGATCCGTCAGAAAAAAATCATTTTGAAGGAATCAACAAATCCAGAGATTTTCATTCAGATTCTCGACAAAATATAACCGTGAATTACCGAACCTTTGATCGCTACGAATCCTACGAAAAAATTGATTCTTTGTGGAACGAAATCATCAAAAACAATGATGAAATGTATGATTTTGAATTGGAATCCAAGAAAATTTCCACCACAGCGCAAGGCGATCATCGCATGGATGCTCATTTCAAGAAAAAGGGTTCCGAACAAAAAGTCAAAGCTGCGTATATCACCAATGGAAACTATTATTATTCCTTGAAAACTTTGGTTCCATTAAATTACCAAGGAAATGATTCTTTTATTGAGGATTTCTTTTCGAGTATTAAACCGAATGCTTCTGAAACCCAAACTTCTATATTTGAAAATAAGATGAATTTATTTCTGGAAGATTTGAATAGTTCAGAAGATAGCATCCGTTCTTCTGCATTGAAGTCGATCAATCAAATCAAATTCAAAAATGAAGACTTACCGACCTTGGTAAATCTTTTGGAGAATCATGAATTTTCAGAGGAAGAAGAAACCTATAAAAATCAATTGTTCAAAAAAATCGCCAATCTCAATCATCCAAAAGCCAAAGAATTTTTGACGAACTTCTACCATAAAAATACCGATGATAGCAATGTTCAAATTGCGGTTATTGAAAGCATGGCTTCCAAAGATTCGGATGAAGATTACACAACCATGATGGCATTGTTAAAAGATGATTTGCCTTTACCAAGTTCGCCAATGATGGTGAGTTCTTTCTTCACTCAATTAAAATTGAATCAAAAGAAATCGGCTAAAATTCTACCTGATTTGATGAATTTCAAAAGCATACCAGAATACCAAAACCAAATCATTTCCTTGGCTGCCGAATTGGTGGATAGTGGAGCCATTCAACCATCAAAATTAAAATCACATCGAAAAGATTTGTTGACTTTAGGAAAATTAGAATTAAAACGTTCCTATAGCGCTTGGAAGGCTTCTAATCAAGAATATGGATTTGATAATGAAATCGATCGTTTGATGCATTCTGTAACTTATGATTCATACAATGAATATGGTTCTCCGTTTACAATGCTTAAAAATTATTTGGTTTTATTGCAACCATTTTCAACCGATAAGGGCATCAAAGAATTTTTACAAAAAGTAGATCAATTGGAAGTCCCAGAATTGATGTTGTATAGTTTGGAGCAGAAACTTAAAAACAAAGATGAAATTCCAACTAATTTGTTGAAAATATTATTAAATGAGGATAAAAATGCTTTGGCAATTTACAAAATTTACAAAGAAGAAGATCGTTTAAAGGATTTGCCCAAAGAAATCAACTATACTCAAGTTGCCAAATCTATTATGATAAATGGACTTTACAATTTTGATGAGAAAAAGGATTCCTTGGAATTTCTAACCAAACGTAAGGTGAGTTACAAAGACAAATCCTTTGAGGTTTTCTTTTTCAAGTACAAATCCAAAAATCAATATACGATGATGGATGTAACCGAAATTCATAGCGTGGGGATAGAAATAGACGAAGATTCTAGTTTAAAAGTAGAGCTGGAATCCATCCATAGCAATGACCCAAGCGAATATATAGACGAAGAATCCTTGGAAAAAACCATTATAAATGATCTAGACAAAGTGCTATTTGGAGAGAAAAAACGTGCCAGTTTCGTGGATCGTTACAACCTTCCGATGTCGATGTATTAAACTATATTAGAGCTGAATTTCTAAGGTTTCAGCTCTTTATTCCAAAATTTAAAAAGTTGAATTTTTTAGATATTATTTTCAATCTACATCAACACCTTGACCAAAAAATTCCATTTCTTTGGTTTGATAATCATCCATTAACGTTCTAAATTCTTCTCGACTTAAAAACTTTCCTTTTTTAGGTTGTGAAATATTAAAGGTTTTGTTTTTATCATCTAATTCAATCATTTCAACAACCTTAATTCTTGTTATATCTTTGGCTTTAGTTGAAGAAATTTCTACTTCCAAAATTAAACCTGGCAGTCCCCAAAAATTTTTAGGACCATCTTTGAAAGCTAATTTTGGTGCATACCATGCAGTAATTATTTTTGCAGTATCAACAACCGAAACGGCTTTTCTAACTTCATATTGAAGAATTTCTTTTGTATCTTTCTCTAATTTCCATTCGTAATTAGGCAATGAATCTTTTATTCTAAATTGTCTATTTAAAAATGAAACTTCTTCTACGAAATAATTTTCCTTTATGTTTTTATACAGATGTTTACCAGCAGGATTCATAACTACAATAATATTTTCAGAAGTCTGAGAGTTGTTAATTCTCTCCAAAGGAAGAAATGAAGAGGTTTCCTTATTCAAAACTAATTCGTAAGGATATTTAGCTTGTTGAGCTTCAAGTATAACATCTGCCAAATTAGAATTACTTGCTTTTATCCCCATAATCGAAATTTCATCTAAGTCAATTTCCTGGGAAGCTTCATACATAACCTTCAATGAATTTTGTCCATAAATGGATTGGAGATTAGAACATAAAAAAAGCAATAAAAAAAGAAATATAAACTTAAAATAATTCATAATCATTTACTTTAAATAGGTAGAACAATGAATTTAAAGTTAGAAATATTTCTGAATGATATAGAATTTTTGATCACTAATTTTTGATCTCTAATTTTTGATCTCTAATTTTTCTTTCTAACTTCAAAAATCAAGCAACATTCCCCAATTTATTGTTACTCGATACCTGATACTTCATACTCGATACCTGATACTTGATACTTGATACTTGACACCTAACACCAACTACCAAAAAAAAACTTTAAACATTAAACTTTAAACTCCATACCTTACCTTTGACCTCATGGAATTAAGAAGTGCCAATCTCACCCGATACATCCTACCCTTGCGCGAAGGTGGCTCCTTGCCTGCTTTGGCGGAAGCCGATGATGGATTTAAATATGTCGTAAAATTCAAAGGATCTGGACACCGGGAAAAATCGGTGATTGCAGAGCTTTTGGGTGGTGAAATCGCACGAAAATTGGGATTCAAAGTTCCCGAACTCATTTTTCTTTGCCTCGATGAAGCATTTGGTCGAACCGAAGCCGATGAAGAAATTCAAGATTTACTACAAGCTAGTCAAGGACTCAATTTGGGATTGCATTTTTTGTCTGGATCCATCAATTACGATCCCAATGTGATGAAAATCGATCCGAAACTAGCGTCTGAAATCGTTTGGTTAGATGCCTATATCACCAATGTAGATCGAACCTTTCGCAACACCAATATGCTGATGTGGCACAAAGAATTATGGCTGATTGACCATGGTTCCAGTTTTTATTTCCATCATTCTTGGGACAATTGGGAAAAACAAGCCCAAAGCCCATTTGCCTTTATCAAGGACCATGTACTATTGCCTTTCGCTTCCGAAATTCAAGAAGCAGAAGACCGATTAAAACCTTTGATGACCGATGAATTCATTGACGAATTGGTGCGACTCCTACCCGACGAATGGCTCAATTGGGATTATGATTTAGAACCCAATGACCTACGTAAAGTTTATGCAGATTTCCTGAAAATCAGACGAGATAATTCCCAACTATTTGTAAAAGAAGCCCAAAATGCAAGACAAAATCTTATATGAATATGCGGTAATTCGAATCTTCCCTAAAGTGGAACGAGAAGAATTCATCAATGCGGGAATTATGATTTATGCCAAATCGGAAAAACGAATTTGGATCAAAACCTTTTTCAATGAAACCAAATTCCGTGCATATGAAACCGAATTGGACGAAGAACAAGTCAAACTCAATTTGAAATCTTTTGAACTCATTGCAAACGGTGACAAAGAAGGCGGACCTATAGCCCAAATGGATGTTGCATCGAGATTTCGTTGGATGACCGCTGTTAGAAGTTCTTGCATTCAAACTTCACGTCCGCATCCAGGATTTTCAGATGATGTAGAAAAGACCTTGAACTGTTTGTTTGAGGAACAAGTTGGATAAGGTTTCAAACCACATAGGAACATAGTTTGTCTTGAATATTTTATAGTTATGGATAGTGAACTTCGTTCCATAGATTTTCATATTCTAATCTCCTTAATGTTTTAAAGAACCAAAGTCAGAATAAATTTTTCTTTTACCCTAACCCTAAAGGGCGAAAAATTTATTAGATTAAACCTTCACGAAACTTTGCGTATTCTTTGCGGCTCTTTGCGTAATAAATAACCAAATCTCGATATCCATCTGTCATTTTGAGCGGAACGCAGTGAAGTCGAAAAATCTAAGATTCTTCATTCTGCTTCGCGCCATTCAGAATGACAATCGACTCCTTTGTCATTGCGATCTCGAATGTCATTGCGATCTCGAATGTCATTGCGAGGAACGAAGCAATCTGGAGAAGCAATCTAATGAACCCTAATTAGAATAAATTTTCCTTTCCCCTAACCCTAAAGGGTGAAAAATATATTTGCTTAAACCTTTGCGAAACTTTGTGTTTTCTTTGCGGCTCTTTGCGTAATAAATAACTAAATTATAAAACCACATAGAAACATAGTTTGTCCTGAATATTTTAAAGTTATGGATAGTGAACTTCGTTCCATAGAATTTCATATTCTAATCTCCTTAATTTCCTTAATGTTTTAAAGAACCAAAGTCAGAATAAATTTTTCTTTTACCCTAACCCTAAAGGGCGAAAAATTTATTTATTTAAACCTTCGCTAAACTTCGCTAAACTTTGCGTAATAAAAAACCACATAGAAACATAGTTTGTCCTGAATATTTCAAAGTTATGGATAGTGAACTTCGTTCCATAGATTTTCATATTCTAATCTCCTTAATGTTTTAAAGAACCAAAGTCAGAATAAATTTTTCTTTTACCCTAACCCTAAAGGGCGAAAAATTTATTTATTTAAACCTTCGCGAAACTTTGTGTATTCTTTGCGGCTCTTTTCTTAATAAATAACCAAATCTCGATATCCATCTGTCATTTTGAGCGGAACGCAGTGAAGTCGAAAAATCTAAGATTCTTCATTCTGCTTCGCGCCATTCAGAATGACAATCGACTCCTTTGTCATTACGATCCGTATGTCAATGCGATCTCGAATGTCATTGCGAGGAACGAAGCAATCTAATGAACCCTAATTAGAATAAATTTTCCTTTCCCCTAACCCTAAAGGGTGTGAAAATTTATTTATTTAAACCTTTGCGAAACTTTGTGTATTCTTTGCGGCTCTTTTCTTAATAAATAACTAAAGCTTTATATTCATATATCATTTTGAGCATTTGATATTAAGAGGAGAAACGCATTTTCGATAATAATAAAGACCTACTTCCTACTTTGCCTCATCCTCTTCGGACCATACCACAGCCAGAAACCCGTGATGGTAAACAACAACAAAGCCAATCCCATGATGCTTGTATAAACCAATTTGAAATATTCCCCTTTTGTATTGAAATAATAATCGAGGATGGAACCGTCGTGAATGTTTTCAATAATATCAGAACGACGTTTTTCAATATGCAGTAATTCCCCCGTTGCTCCATCAAGTTGAATTCCCCAAAAATGATCGAGAAAAACAAACTTCACCATCCCTTTGTCTTTTCTCACATCAATTCGTTCTAAATCCAATTTTAAATCTTTATCGACAGATTCATGCAAATGATAAACTGCAATGCTATGCAAAGAATCGAGTGGCAACCAATCTTTTAAATCGGTAGAAGTACCCTGATAGGATTTCGGAAGAATCATTCCGTTGCTATGCTTTTTCCATCCTAGTAAAAGCCCAGTTACAGAAACCACAAAAAAGAAAATGAAAAGTAAAGCACCTGTTGTCCGATGCACTTTTCTAAATATTCGTAAAATTTTGGCTTGTTTCTTTCTATCAGTCGATTTGCTCATGAAACAAAACTATTAAAAAAATCGAATTTCGAATTTCGAACTTCGCAGAATCACAAATAGGACTCAAACTTAAACTGAGCCACCGTCATCGCATCGGCACCCGAAAATAAATCCTCAATGATTCTGATGCATTGTCCACGATTGCAAATGGCCTGATAAATTCCATGCTTCGAGTGATCGGGAATTTCCACCATCCACATAAACGCATTGAACTTATAAAACTGAACCACAATATTCTGTTCGTTCACAATCCCAAATGAACTACCATCGTCCTCTGGCAATTGATCAAAAACCTCCAATGCTTGTTCCAAAACCGCCTCTAGCGGGAAATCCATTGGTATTTTAACTTGTTCCGAAATATTATCAAAAAATAGTTTCATGGATAGATTCTTAAAGTAAAAATAGAAAATTCCACTTAGTTTTACCAAGATGAAGAAAATTCCTTCAATAATTCTTATTTTAGCCCTCGATTTCAGGGAAAATCTGAATAACCTAAATTAAAATTTATAAAGATGAAATTTGATATAGCAGTAATCGGAAGCGGACCAGGCGGATACGTAGCAGCCATTCGTGCAGCACAATTGGGCAAAAAAGTTGCCGTAATTGAAAAAGCAGAACTTGGTGGAATTTGTTTGAATTGGGGATGTATCCCAACCAAAGCATTGTTAAAAAGTGCTCAAGTTTTCAAATATTTAAACCATGCAGAAGATTTCGGTTTCAACAAACCCGAAAACATTTCCTACGAATTTGAAAACATCGTAAAACGTAGCCGTGGTGTAGCTGACACGATGAGCAAAGGTGTTCAATTCTTGATGAAAAAGAACAAAATTGAAGTCATCAAAGGTGAAGCTACTGTAAAACCAGGAAAGAAAATCATGGTAAAAGTTGAAGATGGCGTTTCCAACGAAGTTTCTGCAGATCATATCATCATCGCAACAGGTGGTCGCTCTCGCGAATTACCAAGCTTGCCGCAAGACGGTAAAAAAGTAATCGGATACCGTGGTGCTTTGAGTTTACCTACTCAACCTAAATCCATGATTGTGGTAGGTAGTGGTGCTATCGGAGTAGAATTCGCTTATTTCTATCATACATTGGGTGTAAAAGTAACCATCGTTGAGTTTATGCCTAGAATCGTTCCAGTTGAGGACGAAGATGTTTCCAAACAATTGGAAAAATCCTTCAAAAAAGCAGGAATTAACATCATGACCAATGCTGAAGTTACTTCGGTTGATACCTCAGGTGAAGGTGTGAAAGCGACTGTAAAAACCAAAAACGGCGAAGAAGTATTGGAAGCAGACATCGTCCTTTCGGCTGTTGGAGTTGTGGCAAACATCGAGAACATCGGACTAGAAGACGTAGGAATCCAAACGGAAAGAGGAAAAATCAAAATCAACGATTTCTGTCAAACCAATGTTGCCGGCTATTATGCAATTGGTGACGTGGTTCACGGACAAGATTTGGCGCACGTTGCATCGGCGCAAGCGATCTTATGTGTGGAGAAAATCGCTGGAGAACATGTTGAAGCGATTGATTTCAACAATGTACCAGGTTGTACCTACTGTTCGCCAGAGATTGCGTCTGTCGGATTTACCGAAGCCAAAGCAAAAGAAGCAGGTTACGACGTGAAAGTGGGGAAATTCCCTTTCTCTGCCAACGGTAAAGCGGTTGCAAACGGTGCTGCTGACGGATTTGTAAAAGTGATTTTCGATGCGAAATACGGCGAATGGTTAGGATGCCATATCATCGGGGATGGTGCTACGGAATTGATTGCTGAAGCAGTTGTTGCTCGTAAATTGGAAACAACCGCTCACGAAATCATGAAATCCATCCACCCTCACCCAACCATGTCAGAAGCGATCATGGAAGCGGTTGAAGATGCATACGGACACGCGATTCATATTTAATTTTTGATTGCAGATTTTAGATCTAAGATTTAAAACCATCATACACAAACGGCAGAGATTTTTCTTTGCCGTTTTTCATTGCGAGAAGTTGGTGCAACTTCAAAGCATTCCACAAATTCACACCTATCCTATCTGTCATTGCGAGGAGGAGGAACGACGACGAAGCAATCTTTAAGAAGCAATCTCCAGCTATCCGTTCCTATCTTTTTGATTGCCTTGTTTTTTGTTCTCACAAAAAAGGAGTTCACCTCCATTCCACTCTTTTTTCTGGACAAAAAATCGGCGGCAATTCAAAAAGGATATCCACTGCTATCTGGGCTAATTAAAATTAGAATTCTGAAAGTAGAATGTAAAAACCATCATTCCATCGGAATAAAAGTTTTGTAGCTAAAATTAATCTATCGTCTATTTATTTTTAAAATTAGTTATCTCTACATTTACTTCACCGTTATCAAAATAAACCCAAATATCGCCGAGATTAAATTCAAACACATTCCAAATACCTTCATCTTCTATTTTCTTCACTTTAAGATCCACCCAATTTATTTCCACCTTAATTTCCATTCTTTCCTCACCTTTTGTGACAATTATTATAGGAAAACTAGCGTGATTCATTTTATAAAATTGGATTAAATCTTCTGGATCATCATAAAGATGAGAAGTAGTAGGAGAATATAATTCAACCGAAATTTTATCTTGAAATGGTAGAACATTCATTAATTCATCTTCAAATTTTAAATCGGTTTTACTTTCTAAATACTGAATTTTTGGAACTTTAACCATTTCCACATATTCGGGTTTCATTAATTTTCCATCTACTCTAATTTTATATGCCCCACATGTTTGTCCCATTGCAAAATGGGCAGTGAAAATTATAAAGAAGAAAAAATATAGTTGTTTCATAACGATCTATTCAAAGATTTTAATCAATTCTCCTAAATGTATCAATATTTCCTCCTGAAGAAATATCATATCCAAACTTTAGGATATTTCCCTCTATAGAATCAACGGTTGAAACGGAATGTTCAGGATAATTTTCTCCTATCAAACTTAAAATCGTATCATTTAGGGTATAAGTGAATTTCAATCCATAAATGCTATAATCATCCTGAAGTTCCACATTTTCGCCAATGTTTATTTTCAAGGTACCATCATTGAAAAATTGATACACATAATCACCTTCATTGAAATAGCGAGTATCCCAACCACCCGTAATGCTCATTAGTTCCCACTTCCCTACGATGGGGTGATCGTCTGGTTGGACTTGTTGCGATTCATCATCGTTATTGCAAGAGAGAATTACGAAAGAGGAAAATATGCAAACAAGAATTAATACAATTTTTTTCATGATGTTTAATTCAAAAGGATTTGGTTTAAAAAGATTAAGCAATACATAATTTAGTGCTTATTTAATTTATAATTAATTGAAAAGCTTCAATCTTTAGCAAACTTATAAATAAAAGAAGCATCATAGGATGATTGTTCACCCAATATCAAAGTGTCTGATTCAATACGAAATGGATATGTTAAACTATTTTGACCTTCTGGCATATAATCAAGATCAAATGTCACCCTATCTTCTACTTCATCTAAATAATAATTCTGGGAGCCAGAAACATGATATGGATGTAACAATGCCAATACTGTATTGTTTATTTCCATATTAATTGTTCTAATAATTTCATTACCATTTTTAAACTCCCATACAACTTCATTTGGTAGAAATGTTATGGCATCTCCCATGCCCGCTTTTTTGGAAATCAAATGCCATTTTCCTACGATTGGTTGATTATCCGATTGGACTTGTTGTGATTCATCATCGTTGTTGCATGAGAGAATGGTAAATAAAGATAAGATAGTTGTTAAAATTAAAGTGTATGTTTTCATCATAATATTTTAAAAAATATTAACAAATATATTTTAGTTAATCTTTAGCATTTGACTGAATAACCAATTTTAATTTCTTATAAATTTTCTATACAAACCATCAGCACCAGGATTTTCAAAAATTTCTAAAGTGTCTTGATCTATTATGAAATTTTTCTCGTAATGAATAGTGGGATAAAGAATACTTGTCAACACAATTTCACCCTCTATTGTATTGATGTTATATGTATAATCGGAACCTAAAAAGGGAGGTATAAAGGTGTCAGCAGGATGTGGTTCAACTCCTATTCTTAACTCAACATTCATGGTTTCGTCATTTTTGAAATCCCATACAATATCCTCCATATTAAAATTCATCGATGGATTCAACCCTCCAGAAATAAAAACTAAACTCCACTTTCCTTCAATTGGGTGAGGTTCGGGAGGTTGGGTTGGGTTGTCATCGTTGTTGCAAGACAGAATGGTAAATAATGATAAGAGGATTGTTAAAATTAAAGTGTATGTTTTCATAACGATATGTTTAATAATGTCATATTGATTCTTTAAGAATACCGATTAATTTCTTTTGAAAGTCAATTTCAAACCGCCACCACCAGCTGGACCATAAAAATCTTCTCCAATGATTAAAGTATCACTGGAAATGTGAAATGGATGATTTAAATATCCTTCATCAGGCATATAGCCAAGTTCAAAATGAATTTGATTTTCATTTAAAGAATATTCATAAGTACCAAGAATATGAAAAGGAAATAACATGCTACGGATTAGATGCTCTTCTTCCTCTATATTGATTTCAATCTCAACATTATTTTGATTAAATGTCCAAATTACTTCATCAGTCGTATAGGTTGTGGGGTTCAAATCTCCTTCTTTTTTAAGCAATTCCCACTTTCCTTCAATTGGATGGGGTTGTTGTTCTTCATTTTCATCGTCGTTGTTACATGAGAGAATTACGAAAAAGGAAAGGAAATATATAAAAATATGTAAAATATTATTCATGTAGTATTAGTTTTAAGTTAATTACAAGTATTTTAAATGTAGGAATTTAATTCTAACCCAACAAATGTATTTCTACATATAATAAGGTATTACATCTTTCAGTTTCAATAAATAAAATACTTGATACTCATTTTTGCTCCTCTAACTTCTAACCTTTACCTTTGCCCCTCAAATGATTTGAAAATGAACTATTGCAACAACATATTGGAAACCATTGGGAACACTCCCTTGGTGAAAATCAACCAAATCACCAAAGAAATACCGGCTTTGGTCTTGGCTAAAGTAGAAACCTTTAACCCTGGAAACTCGGTAAAAGACCGTATGGCGATCAAGATGATCGAAGACGCAGAAGCAGACGGTCGCTTACAACCAGGAGGAACCATCATTGAGGGTACGTCTGGAAACACGGGTATGGGTTTGGCGTTGGGTGCCATCATCAAAGGGTACAAACTCATCTGTGTGATTTCTGACAAACAGTCCAAAGAAAAGATGGACATCTTGCGTGCCGTGGGTGCGAAAGTTGTCGTTTGTCCGACTGACGTTGAACCAGATGATCCGCGTTCCTATTATTCAGTTTCGAAACGCTTGGCAGAAGAAACGCCGAATGCTTGGTATGTGAACCAATATGACAATCCGTCTAACGCGATTGCGCATTACGAACAAACGGGACCTGAAATCTGGGAACAAACCGAAGGGAAAATCACGCACTTTGTTGTGGGTGTTGGAACGGGAGGAACGATTTCGGGTGTTGCGAAATATTTGAAAGAAAAGAAACCGAACATCAAGATTTGGGGAGTCGATACCTATGGTTCGGTGTTCAAAAAGTACCATGAAACAGGGATTTTTGACGAAAACGAAATCTATAGTTATATTACGGAAGGAATCGGGGAAGATATTTTACCGAAAAATGTGGATTTCTCTTTGATCGATGGTTTTACCAAAGTAACCGATAAAGATGCGGCGGTGTATACACGTAGAATTGCCAAAGAAGAAGGAATCTTTGTGGGGAATTCGGCGGGTTCTGCGATCAAAGGAGTATTGCAGTTGAAAGATGAATTCAAACCAGACGATGTGGTAGTTGTCTTATTTCACGACCATGGAAGCCGTTATGTTGGGAAGATGTTCAACGATGATTGGATGCGTGAGCGCGGATTCCTTGACGAGGAAATCACAACTGCTGCGGACTTGATCAAAGACCATATCGAATTGCCATTGGTGACCGTGAAAACAGAAGAATTGGTTTCGCATGCGATTGACCGAATGAAGAAGTATGAAATTTCTCAAATTCCAGTCGTAGATGTGAATGGTTTTGTGGGTTCGCTTGATGAAGCACAATTGTTCCGTGCATTTTTTGAAGACAAAGACCTTGCAGACAAGCCTACGAAATCCTTGATGGGAAAACCGTTCCCAATTGTAAAAGCCAATGCTCCGATTGAGGAAATATCGAAATTGATTGATAAAGATAACAATGCTGTCTTGGTGGAATTGGAAAATGGAAAACACCAGATTTTGACGAAGCATGATATTATTAAAGCGATTCGTTAAGTAGGGAGTTGGAAGATGGAGGTTTTGAGATTACTTCGTCGAACTGCTTTCTCCTCTTAAAGATAATCCTTATAGAAAATAAAAACCCTGTTCTGATAGTTATCGGGACAGGGTTTTGTGTTTTATGCGAAAGAACTTTCAGATGGTTGTTTCGCAAAGGTTTAAGCAAATAAATTTTCTAACCCTTTAAGGTTGGGGAAAGGAAAATTTAGTGTGACTAGTTTTTTTTTTAAAACATTAAGGAAATTAAGGTGATTAGAACATGAAATTCTATGGAACGAAGTTCACTATCCACGACTGTAAAATTTTCAGAGTTTCTATGTATCTA
>NZ_JBEPMO010000027.1:0-25035 GCF_040545805.1 Moheibacter stercoris | reverse complement strand
ATGAACGTCTCTCTTTCTTCGCTCCCTTTACTTGATTTCTCTCGTAAAAGGAGTGCAAATATACGGGCAGTTTCTCCGTTCCACCAAATGTTTTTGAATCTTTTTTTCAAAGTTTTTTGCTTTATAACCCTAGTCCGCTTTCAATCTGACCTTTACAGATAAAAGTTTTTTCTTCCTTTCTGGGGTTTTCTTTGTTTCGTTTTGGATTTTAATGCCAGAATCGTCTCTTTTGGGGTTTTGATAGGTTCTGGATTTGGAGGGTTTTTATAAGTTTTGGTGGTTTTTATGATAAAAAGATCCGCGAAGGGATAAGTTATACTTATATATATAATAGGATTGGGAAAGATTGCCGCGAGAAGCTCGCAATGACAAGACATGAATAAATTGCTGCGGGAAACTCGCAATGACATTTGGACAAAACCCTACTTCCTACTTCCTCGCGGTAGGGATTACCTGCGGTACATACTTCGTAAGTGTAATGGATATCCTTTTTTTTGTAAAGGACTTCTGCCTTCGACTCCGCTCAGGCACCAGATATTGGTTCTATTAATAGTGCTATACTTCGAAAAGCTCAGTTTAAAGCCCAAAAAGATAGGAATGGATAGCCCGGTAGCGTTGCGAGGTCGTTCTCTCTTTCTTTATACTATATTGTAGTCGAGCAAGGAGAACCGCCCAAAAGAAAAATAAAAAATGGATACTATATATTGTATATATGGATAGAAATAAAATTTATGATTGTAGATTTGGCATAGGTATAATTTTTGAAGCGATATTTTTATGAAAAAGTTTATTTTAATAGCATTTGCTGGGGCAATGATTTCGTGTAGCACGCAAAATGTTGCGGTTGATTATGACCGTTTGCAGAATTTTTCTGAATTGAAGGACTTCCGAATGGAGATTAAGCAAGGTTCAATCAATGAATTGAATCAGACAAGAATTTCTGAAGCCATCAAATCGGAATTGGCTAATAAAGGAATGAACTTTCAGGAAAGTTCATCTGTTTTGGTGAAGGTTCAACCTGAAGAATATATTTCGGAAACACAGAATTCTCAGGTTGGAATAGGAGTTGGTGGAGGCAATAGAGGTTTTGGGACATCTGTTGGAATTGGAATTCCTATCAGTTCTGAAAAATTGAATCAACGTTATTTGATTTCGATGCACAATGAAAAAGGTGAAATGGTATGGGAAGGGAGACTTGATCTACAAATGCCAATAAACTCTAGCCCCGAAAAAATAGAAGAAAATATTCAAAAAGGTGTAGCTAAATTGTTTCGAAAATTCCCTCCAAATTCTAAAACAAACTGATAAATTTTACAGCCGAACCGTGACTAATGCATGAATTCCTGCAAAAATTTAACATTTATTTATTGTCAGATTTGAAATACTTATTTTACCTTAGTCGAAGCGAAGCGAAGATTTACCTACAAAACTTTAGATAAAAGGTTTTTTAAACCCACAAGTTAGAAGTTAAACTAGCACTTAATAATTACAACTTAAGCCTCTGAATCCCTAAATCAGAGGCTTTTTTTATGCTTCTACTGAAGAATTTATGCTAAACAATCTCAATTTCTCCAAAGCCAATTGCACAGATTTCACTTCTTCGAATCGCAACATTAAGGAACCCGATTCTTCTTCTTGATACTTTTTGGATGGCGTTTTCGCTGGTTTTTCCTTAAATGAAGCCAATCTAGGATTTTCGTGCAAGGTTGAAATGATGTGCTGAAATTGTTGTGTTTTGTAATAATCAGATTGAGGTTTGTTGATGAAATACGCCAACATGACGCCTTTTTTCAAAACAATTCTTTCAAAACCTAATTCTTTTGCCAACCATTTCATGCGCATACTTTCTAGAAGATTTCCAACTTCTGTTGGATATGCGCCGAAGCGGTCGATTAAATCGGTTTCGAATTTTGCTAATCCAGCTTCGGTTTCAATTCCTGCAAGATCGTTGTACAAAGACAATCTTTCTTCCACATTGTTGACATAATCATCTGGAATTAAAATTTGCATATCAGTGTCGATTTGAACATCGGACACGTATACTTTATCGATTGAATTTTGATCTTCGAATAAATCTTTGAAATCGGTGTCCTTTAATTCTTCAATAGCTTCGTTGAGGATTTTCTGATAAGTGTCAAATCCGATTTCAGAAATAAATCCGGATTGTTCACCTCCTAAAAGGTTTCCGGCACCACGAATTTCCAAATCTTTCATCGCGATATTGAATCCAGATCCTAAATCTGAAAACTGTTCAATCGCTTGCAAACGTTTGCGGGCTTCGCTTGTTAAGACAGAAATAGGCGGAGAAATCAAATAACAAAATGCTTTGCGGTTGCTTCGTCCTACTCGCCCACGCATTTGATGCAGATCTGCCAAACCGAAGTTTTGTGCATCACCAATTAAAATGGTGTTGGCATTGGGAACGTCCAATCCATTTTCAACAATGGTTGTCGAAACCAAGACATCAAATTTCCCTTCCATAAAATCGAGGATGACATTTTCCAATTCGTCGCCTTTCATTTGACCGTGGCCTGTAACTACTCTTGCATCGGGCACCAAACGTTGAATCATTCCGGCAATTTCCTTCAACGATTCAGTTCGATTATGGATAAAATAAACTTGACCTCCTCTTTGCAATTCGTAAAAAATCGCGTCTCGAATTTGTTCTTCATTGAATCCAATCAAAGAAGTTTCGATGGGTTGACGATTCGGTGGTGGTGTTTTGATAATGGACAAATCGCGCGCAGCCATCAAAGAAAACTGCAAAGTTCTCGGAATTGGCGTCGCGGTTAAGGTCAAGGTATCGATGTTGGAACGCATGGTTTTCAATTTATCCTTCACTCCAACCCCGAATTTATGTTCCTCATCGACGATCAATAGTCCCAAATCTTTGTATTTGACATCTTTGTTGACCAATTGATGTGTACCGATTATGATGTCAATTTTTCCGTTACCTAATTTTTCAATGATATCTTTTTTCTGCTTTGCCGTTTTGAATCGGTTCAAGTAGGCAATTGTCACAGGCATATCTTTCAAACGTTCCGAAAAGGTTTTGAAATGTTGAAATGCCAAAATCGTTGTTGGAACCAAAACGGCAACTTGCTTTCCGTCGGTTGCGGCTTTGAAAGCTGTACGAATAGCGACTTCGGTTTTCCCGAATCCAACATCTCCACAAACCAATCGGTCCATGGAACGATCACTTTCCATGTCGCCTTTTACATCGTTGGTTGCTTTTAGTTGGTCGGGCGTATCTTCGTACATAAAGGAAGCTTCCAATTCGTTCTGCATATAACTGTCTGGTGAAAACTGAAATCCCTTTTGGGTACGACGTTTCGCATATAATTTGATTAAGTCAAAAGCAATTTCTTTGACTTTTGCTTTGGTTTTGTTCTTTAAATTCTTCCAAGCAGGTGAACCCAATTTGTTGATTTTGGGTTCGGCACCATCTTTTCCGGTGAATTTGGCGATTTTATGCAAAGAATGGATGCTTACATACAATATATCGTTGTCGCGATACACCAATTTGATCACTTCTTGCATGCTTCCTTGCACATTTTGTCTAACCAATCCGGCAAATTTCCCTACTCCATGATCAATATGCGTCACATAATCCCCAATTTGTAAAGATGTTAATTCCTTTAAGGTGATCATTTCCTTTTTGGCAAAGGAATTTCGCGCATTGAATTTATGGTAGCGTTCAAAAATTTGGTGATCGGTAAAACAAGTAATTTTTAAATCTTCGTCGATGAATCCTTGGTGAATCGAACCTACAACCGGAACAAATTGCACTTCTTTGCCCATGTCTTCAAAAATATCATGGAATCTTTGCACTTGTTTTTCTCCCGAACAAAATAGATAATTGGTATAACCGTAAGCGGAACGATAATTCAACTCATCGATTAACAAATCAAATTGTTTGTTGAAAGAAGGTTGTGGTTTTTGATTCAACGTGATCGATTCTGAATCGAAATATGGATTTAAGGAAAATTCAATCACTGGAAATTTAGAAAGTCCTGCTTTGAATTCTTTTTCATCTAAAAATAATTCGTTGGGAGATGCATGTTTGATTTCACCTTTTAAATTATCGAATGCATTTTTGGCTAATTCAAATTTTCGATGAATCGTGGATTGAATCAAACTAATGTTTCGAGTCAAAACAATGGTTGAATTGGAAATATAATCCAAAAAGCTTTCACGATTTTCGCTCAATAATTTGTTTTCCAAATTGGGAACGATGGTGAATTCTTTTACTTTCTCGATGGATAGTTGGGTTTCCACATCAAAGGTTCGGATGGATTCTACTTCGTTTCCAAAAAGAGAAATACGATAGGGTTTCTCGTCTGAATAGGAATAAATGTCCACAATTCCTCCGCGAATGGAGAATTCTCCTGGTTCTGAGACGAAATCTACCCGATGAAATTCATACGAAAACAACAATTCATTGAGAAAGTCTATATCGAGTGCTGAATCTACCGCTACTTTCATGGTATTTTTGGAAAGTGACTTTTTGGTCACCACTTTTTCAAAAATTCCTTCGGCATAGGTAACCACAATTCTTGGTTTTCTCGCACCATTAAGGGTATTCAAAACTTCGGTTCGAAGCACTACATTGGCATTATTGGTTTCCTCAATTTCATAAGGTCGCTTATGCGAATCGGGTAAATACATAACCTCTTCCTTGGAAAAAATTTCCTCCAATTCATTTAAAACATAAACGGACTCTTCCTTGTCGTCCAAAATAATTAACAAAGGATTCCCAGACTGCTTCAAAAACTGAGCAGCCATCATGGAAAGAGACGAACCAACTTGGCCGTTTACATGAATTTTTTGGGATGGATTTTTTTGAAATTGGGCAATAGAATCCTGTACGAATGCGGAAGATTCGTATCGATTCAAAACGTCGTGAATATTCTTTGTTTCCAAAACTTTGGCAAAGATACAAAGTCTTTTGCGAGTGAGAAATTTGACAAAAAGAAGTTTAACAAAGATTTAATTTCTTAACTAAATTGATTACAGTTGGCTATATTTTTTTGGCTTAAAGTATAATCATCTAATTTTTAACACCCAATTGAAATTCAATCGTTCCACCGATGGATTGTGGTTGTTGTGGATCTTCGTCATAGGGAAATGTTGGAAGTTTTACTTCTTTAATCATTTCGGTTGAATCACCAAGACCTTTATCCAAACGCAATCCTACATAAGCTTGCGTTGTTTTCAGATCCATTTCTCTTGAAATTCGAGACATCAATACATTGATTTTTTGGTCAATGCTATCGTTCAAATGTTTTTGAAGTTGGATTGTTTTCTCAACTCTTGAATAGGTTTTTCCTTCTTCAATCACTTTCCCATTCAAAGAAACCTGATAATGGCAACCTTTGGCTTCTAATACTAAGGTATAATTTTTGTCCAAAATAACATCGGAATGAAAGGATGTTCCCAGAAAAAAACAAACTAGTAAAATGCTTAGAATTCGATTCATTATCAATCAGATTTAATTTGAAGAAAAGCGAAATTAGAAAATCAATTGATAATTAGCTTCTAAGAAAGTCTGAAAGATTTGTTAAAATATAATTGAAACCAATGCAAATGCAAGCTCTGTAAGATTAGGATTCGATGCGTAAAGAGGTCATTGAAATGGAACCACCGAGCAAATGATTGTTGAAAATCTCCACCTCATCTTTGTTATTTTGCAGCCCCAAAGTATACATCAGCGGATAATAATGATCGGGTGTTGGAATCGCCAACTTCCCTGCTTCACCTAAATTTTGAATATTAAAAAGTTTTGTGTGATCTTTTTGCTCAATGATTTTAAGAAAGGTATCATTGAGTTCATTGGCCCAATCATATCCGACATTTTGATCGATATTTTGCCAATCCAACATACGCAGATTATGAATCATATTTCCACTTCCAATGATTAAAACTCCTTTTTTACGCAATTTGGCTAGTTCTTGAGCCAATTTATAATGGTATTCAGCCGGTTTGAAGTAATCAATACTCAATTGCAAAACAGGAATTTTGGCTTCTGGAAACATATGTCTTACAACCGACCAAGTTCCATGGTCCAATCCCCATTCATGATCTAAATGAACTTGTATGGATTCAACTTCTTGTTTGATTTCTTTTGCTAATTCAGGACTCCCTGGTGCTGCATATTGAACTTGAAATAACTCATCTGGAAATCCACCAAAATCATGAATCGTTTTTGGATTTTCCATGGCCGTCACCAAGGTTCCTCTTGTCAACCAATGCGCGGAAATAACCAATACGGCACTGGGAAGATCAATTCCTTTTACCATGTCCACCCATCCTCTTGAAAATTCATTGTCTTGGATTCCATTCATTGGAGAACCATGCCCGACAAAAAGGGTAGGCATTGCTTTTTCTCTTTCCTGAAACTGACTGACGTAATTTTTAAAATCTTGATTCATGAAACAAATTTCCTATTAATTTAGTTGATTCAAATTGATCTGTGATATTTTAACACTATTTAAACAATTAAAACGAAAAAAGATGTGATAAATACCACATCTTTTCCCAATTTTCTAATACGTAGTTTATTTTAGAATGAATATCCGACTCCTACTGTAAATCCAGAATTCTTGATATCAGCTGATTCCGATTCTTTGACAATATTGGATAAACCTAAATGGTAACGTGCTCCAAAGTTCAATCCTGTATCTTGCAATTCATATCCTAAACCAAAATTCACTCCGAAATCAAATTCGTTAATATCATCTTTGATATCGGTTTTGATTTCTTCTTTGTGTGAACCTGAAACTGTATTTGCATATGCAGATTTAATATTTTTTGCATAGATGTTATATCCAACCTCTGGACCAGCTTCAATATTGAAACCTTTTGCCGGATAGAATTTCAACATAATAGGAAGGTTGATGTAATCCATAACTGTTTCGTTGGTATATTTCACAAAATTGGTTCCTTCTACAGGTAAATTGTTGTAGTTGGATTCTTTGGAACCTACTCTTGTAAAATTAACTTCGGGTTGAACTGCAAAGTATTTCCCAAATGGAATGTTTACATATGCACCCGCTTGAGGAGCTAATTTATAATCCAAATCTTCTGAAACATCTCCAGTTTGGGTAAAGTAGTTGACGCTTGTTTTCACACCGAATTTCACTCTGTCTCCATTGTTTCCATCTATGTTTTGAGCATTCATCACTCCAAAACTTCCTAACAAGAATGCACTTAAAAAAATCTTTTTCATTTTATCATTTATTGGTTATTGGAAGCCCTAAATTTCAATTCTTGTGCCAAACCAATTTAGTACATCTCGACTCTGATGTGTTGAAATGGATAAAGGTCGGACTTGAAATAAATTAGGAATCCAAAAAAAACTCAATATTTTTTCGAGTTTGATTATAAATTTTACTCAAAAAAGGAGGGAAAAAGGGAGATTTCTGAAAAATATGTGGGGAAAAAATTTAAATTAGTGGAGCTGGCGGGATTCGAACCCGCGTCCAAACAAGCAACCTATGCGCTTTCTACATGCTTATTTTGTTATTGATTTTCGATTAGAAACCGAGAACAAACACCCTATTTCTAACTTAGTTTCTTAAATTTCAGTAGAACTTCGAAACACCATTCTACCTATCCTCACATTTCTGTGCCTCTATATCAAACGCCGTAAGGAAAGGCCTTTGAGAGACATTCAGCTTCCGTACCTTGTACGGACGTGGCTAAGATCTACTATAATTCGATCAATTAAGCAGCTAAAGCGTAATTGTTGTTGCCAGTTATAAAGTCGAAGTGCCTGATTAACGTGGGTACACAACATTCCACGACATGCTTACATCATCTATTGACCTTGCTGTCAAAACCGGTCAGCCCCATAATTTCAAATAACGATTCTAAAAATCTGACTGCAAATTTACAAATTTTATACCAATTATGAATAGAAATCCTACTGCACAAACAAAAAAGGGCTGCCCTATCGACAACCCTTCAAATTTATTATTTCGATCAATTATTTTTTAATGAACTTAATGGTTTGATTGACATCTGAACCTTTCAATGTCAACACATAAACACCTTTCGGCAAAATATTCACATTGATTTTGTTATTGGTCACAGATCCTTTTTGTATCATTTGACCAGCTACATTATTAATAGTATACGTCAAGTTTTGAGTATTCTTTTTCGTCGTAATGTTGAGAATATCCGTTACTGGATTTGGATAAATACTTAATTCAGAACCAGTAATATCATTTACCGCTAAATTTGTACAAACCTCACTATCTTCAGCCGCAACACCTACAGCACACCATGCCGCTTTTACGGTATTCACTTCAGCAGAATTTTCTCCATACTGCACTCCAGCTTCTGTAATAGAAAAGTTCATCACGTCAGCAAAAGTCGATAAAGATTGAACATAGTTTTCTTGAACAGCATAAATTAGCTTAGCCGCTTTATCAATTCCCATTCCTGTAACAGAATACGTATAATCATTATCGTTGGTTCCTTCTCCTCCATCAGAAATCAAATAAAACCAGTAGTTTGGCACACCTGAATTGGTATGAACTCCACAGTTGTCATTGTCACTTGATGGTGTACAACCCTCTGTTGCTATATAATATTGACCATTGTAGGTATTGGGTTGATTGAATAATTTCGGATTTCTGAACGAACGTACACCTTTTGGCTCATTGATCACTAATTCTTCTCCAATGGTCCACTTGTCTTTATCGGGAGCCATTTTCGCTTCAATAGCTGCACCCCACATATCGGCAAATCCTTCATCCAAAGCACCATGTTCTTTTTCATAAATCAAAGCTCCTCCAGCGCGATTTACACCATGTGCAAATTCATGAGACATCACATCTAAAGTTGAAAAGATATCATAGCTTCCGGTTTCGGTATCCCAATTATAATCGCCATCTCCTACCAACATAACACCACCTTCTTCTCCAAATTGCCCCAAATCTAACCATGCAGCATTTGAAGGACTAAAAAAGAACGTAATATGTACATAGGATCTCACCAATGAATTGTCATTGTCATAACCGTCTCTATCAAATTCTTGTTTGAAATAATCATAGGATTGAGAAAACGCCCAATGTGCATCCAATGCTCCCGTATCTTTATTTGCCGAATGCTCTTCGCTCGTCCAATTGTTATCATTATCAACAAAACTTACCGTCATACTTGCTTCGGCATCGTCAATATTACCCCCAAAAGCTAATTCCAGTGCTAATAAAAGATATTCTCCATTTTGAAAATTCTTGGTTCTAACAAATCTCGTATCATCTTCCAGCACATAGCCTTCATCTGTTTGTTTTGTTTCAATAGCCTGAACCCCACTATAATGTGTTTCCCCAGTACCTTCTACTTCTGGATTTAGCAAGAATGTTGATGTCGACTGCTTGTTCCACACAAATTGATTAAAATAATCATATTGCTCTTTTGACAATACTGAAGGCGTTTTTTCTTTGGTATCTAAAAATTTAACAATTGCCTCCTTTCGTAAAATTGTACCATCCAAAGCATCCACATAAACTTTGTCAAAAGCTCCGGTTAAATAATTTACCAAAGCATACGAATATGCATAACGATCTGTAGCTCCAGTCAAAGATTTTGGTAAAATTGTTAAGCTACCTCTTACTTCTTGATTCGGAAGATTGGAGGATAATTTCGTTCTCCACACAGCTGGTAGTTCCGAAATTTTTGTCACATAACCCGCTTCAAGTTTCGATAAACCTGCTTGTAATGCCTGTTGATCAGACGGTAAATTTGCAGGTAGTTGGGTCAAGTTAATGTTGTTATAGGTTCCGTTAATGGAAGTAATTCTTCCATTATGAGCATGAACAACAAAGCTATTTCCAAAAACTTCTACACCTTTAAAGTATTGCTTATAAAACGTATGAACTCCACCTTTTTTATCAGTCTTTGTTTTTACTGCTACCAATTGATTCGAAGCATCTAATTTCAATGCTTCTTTCAAAACTGCTTCAGCCTCGCTAGTATTGATCAATGATTTTTCATTAAACGATACAAAGCTGATGTTACCATTCTTATCCAATGATTGGGTTTGAATGTTGGTGGACTTTAGATAGTTTTGGGAAAATGCCAAACCTGTTACGGCAAGAAAGGCCATAGTGAATAATTGTTTTCTCATTGTGTTAGATAATTTCCATGATTTGTATCATGTTGTGTTTAATTGTTACAATTTACTATGAAAATTTTGAAACTTTAACATTTTAAGCAATAATCTTCTCATTCCAAGATTTCAATCCGAATCCTTACATTTGTGGTTCAATTCTTTTATTTATGGGTATCAACATCAAAGGACTCACAAAAAATTACGGAGCTCAAGTTGCTCTAAACCAAGTTTCATTCTCCATCAAAAAAGGGGAAGTTGTGGGATTATTGGGTCCAAATGGGGCTGGGAAATCAACCTTAATGAAATCAGTCACGGGCGCAATTTTACCCGACGATGGAGATGTGTTGGTAGATGAATTTTCCGTTATCAAACAACCCATTGAAACAAAAAAAAGAATTGGATTTCTTCTCGAAAACAATCCGTTGTACTATGATATGTACGTTCGGGAATACCTAAAATTCGTTGCCAACATTCGTGAAGAGAAAAAAGAACGAATTGAAGAAGTCATCGAAAAAGTGGGACTAATTCCTGAAAGTCACAAAAAAATCGGGCAACTTTCAAAAGGATACAAACAACGTGTTGGGTTGGCACAAGCCATTCTTTCCAATCCGGATATTTTGATTTTGGATGAACCAACCAACGGACTTGACCCCAATCAAATCTTGGAAATTCGTGAAGTCATCCGTGAAATTGGAAAAAGCAAAACTGTTATTCTTTCTACGCATATTATGCAAGAAGTCGAAGCCTTATGTTCCCGTGTAATTCTATTGAACAAAGGAAATATCGTTTCCGATAGCCCAATTGAGGAATTCAAGGGCCAATACAAAAGTTTGGAAGATGCTTTCTATCAATTGACTCAATCGAAATAAAATGATACAAACGAGAATTGGACAACCCAAAGATGCAAAAGCAATTTCCAGAGCAATCATTTTAGCGATGGACGAATTGGCGTTGAAGTTTACCAACAGTGACAATTATGATCGCGCAAATGAGGTTTTTGAATTTTTTGCAAGTCAAAAAAACAACCAATACAGTTTTGAAAACACGATTGTTTGCGAAGAAAATGAAGAAGTTTTTGGAGTAATTCTCGCTTATGACGGTGGAAAATTAGCCGAACTTCGCCAACCATTTTTGGATTACATCCGAATGAATTATGATTTCGAAGGAATGCCTGAAGATGAAACCGAAGCAGGCGAAATTTACTTGGATACCGTTTCTGTTTTTCCAGAACATCAAGGAAAAGGAATTGGTCAAAAACTGATTCAAGCGCTGATTGAACAAAGTCGCGAACGTGGATTTTCAAAAGTCGGATTGTTGGTAGACGCGAATAATCCTTCTGCTAAAAGATTGTATGAACGCATTGGATTTCAAGTCGCGGGTCCTAAATCACTTTTGGGTGGCACTTATGCGCATATGGTTTACAATTTATAGTTCTAAATTTTGAAAAATTTTCAATTTATAATTTTCGCAATTATCATACTATCTTCTTGTTCAGATAAGAAATCTGTTCAATTAGAAACTGTTTGTGGAAGCTGTCATTTAGAAGAAGAATTTAGAAAAATCTCGATTGAAATGGATGAATTTCATTCTATTTTAATTGGATTATATAATCAAATTGAAACCAATCCTAACTTTGTAATTTCAGAATCTGAAAAATTAATCAATCAACTAAATCAATTACCAGATCCTTTAAATCTTCTTCAAAATAAATTATCAGATATAATTAATCTTCGAGTTGAAACCTTTTATAAAATGGGTGAATATGAAAAATCCATAAATGAAATCGAAAAAATGGTTCAATTTAAAAAAGAGGAATATGGTTATGAAGAGAAATATTATGGAGCAAATAATCTTATTCATCTAGCTTGCAATTATGTAAAGCTAGGAGATTATGATAAAGCAAAAGAATATTTATCACAACCTGGGATTGGATGGTATATAACCGAATTTATCAATGCTAATTTTCTTGAAGTCATAGGAGAAAAAGATTCAGCAATTTTAAAATATGAGGAGATTGTTTCTGATATTTTAAGAGATCATTATTACCATTACAAACATTCAAAGAAGCGACTAATAGAATTAAAAAAAGAAAATCCTAAACTTTTAACCGAACTCTTTTTTCCAACAGATCGTCCAGATGCTGAAATTACAATTTCCGACAATGGAATACGATCCAAAATGTTTGATACAATATTTAAATTACCCGAATGCAGAAATTGCGGATCAGTTTCTGTTCACAAACAACCCAATCAATTAAATTCAAGTAAATATTGGTTCAAAGCTAATTTAAAAGGAGGTAAAGTTGCTAATTATGACTTTTTAATAGACACACTTACTTTTGAAATATTGGTATTTGATACAATTTCAAAAACTGGTACTCCTTTAACCGAATGGAGAAATAGAAAGAAATAAATCTATCCTAAAAATCTTTCCACTGCCAAAGCCACTTTCTCACCGTCCATTGCGGCAGAAATAATTCCACCGGCATAACCAGCTCCTTCACCACAAGGAAATAATCCTTTGATTTGGGTATGTTGCAAATCCTCATTGTTTCGTGGAATTCGTACAGGCGAAGAAGTTCTACTTTCGGTTGCTAATACAATGGCCTCTTCGGTATAATAACCTTTCATTTTTTTACCGAAAGTTTCAAATCCGTTGCGCATCGAAGCATACACTTCTATGGGTAGAATCTGATTCAATTGAGCGGAATTGGTTCCAGGCAAATAAGAAGAATTCGGCAAAGTTTCCGAACGAATTCCTTTCACAAAATCAGTCATTCGTTGCGCAGGAGCGACCAATTTTCCACCACCCAATTCCCAAGCTTTCTTTTCGACCATTTGTTGGAATTTCATTCCGGCTAAATTACCCGTGAAACCATAACTCGCGAAGTCCTTTTGATCGACCGTTACGACCATTCCTGAATTCGAATAAATCCCATCACGTTTCGATGGCGACCATCCGTTCACCACCAATTCTCCTTCTTCTGTACTGGCTGGCGCGATAATTCCGCCTGGGCACATACAAAATGAGAAAACACCTCTTCCCTTTTCTTGACTGACAACCGAATAAGAGGCTGCAGGTAGAAATTCGCTTCGCTTTTCAGTCGGCGCACAATGGTATTGGATGCTGTCGATTAATGCTTGCGGATGTTCAATTCGAACTCCTAAAGCAAAAGGTTTGGCTTCGATTTCGATTTGTTTCTCTTCCAACATATAAAAGATGTCGCGCGCCGAATGACCTGTTGCCAAAATCAAAGCTTTGGCGTCTAGGTTGTATTCGTCGTTAATGCGAACTCCTTTCAATTCGTTTCCGTCGATTAAAATGTCGGTCATTTTAGAATTGAACAATACTTCACCTCCGCATTCGATGATCGCTTCGCGCATTTTCGCAATGATCCCTGGAAGTTTGTTGGTTCCGATGTGCGGATGCGCTTCTTGCAAAATCTTTTCCGTTGCTCCGAAATGATGAAACCACTGCAAAGATTTCAAGATATTTCCGCGTTTGGTAGAACGAGTGTAGAGTTTCCCGTCGGAATAGGTTCCTGCTCCTCCCTCACCAAAACAATAATTGGACTCGGGATTGACGATTCCTTCTTTGTTCATCGCAGCCAAATCACGGCGACGTTCCCGAACGTCTTTTCCACGTTCGATGATGATGGGTTTCAGTCCCGATTCGATCAATCGTAACGCAGCGAAAAGTCCGGCTGGACCTGCGCCGGCAATCAAAACAGGTTCTGCATTGCTTACATTTTGTAAAGGCGCATCAAATGCAAAAGCATCTTCAAACGGTTCGCCTACAAATACGTTTACTTGGAGTTGCACCCAAATGTTTCGGTTACGTGCATCCAAAGATTGACGTAAAATTTGGTAGGCATTGATTTGCTCTGGCTTGACTTGTGCAGCTTCTGCGATCTGTTTTTTCAACTGAATTTCATTGGCGAAATCAGTGGGTGATATACGAAATGTAACCTGTTTGGGCATAGGTGGCAAATTTAATAATTTTAGATTGGAGATTTTTGAATTCAGATTTTTTTCTTTCTAAACGCAAAGGCACTAAGGCTTCACAAAGACCACAAATTTTAAATTGCTGATTGAAATGGGTTTATTCGACTCCGCTGGAATCGTTTTCCAATTTCGTTTAGAGACGTTACAGCTATTTGACCTCTCTGAGGTCTATTTGATGGTGAATTTTAGATTTACGATATTGGATTTACGATATTGGATATACGAGGTTAGATTTACGAAGTAAGATTTTTGATTTGTATGTATTATTACTATATATAAATTGAATTTTAATCTTCGAAATTCGAAATGAATTGATTGCTACGCGAAACGGAAAGAAAAGATTATCTTTGCGCAAAATTTTTAGAATTTAATTGACGATTGTTATGGAGTAATTTCTCTATAAATCGTTTAACTCAAATAAATAGCACCCTATGAAATGTGGAATTGTCGGACTACCGAACGTAGGAAAATCTACTCTTTTTAATTGTTTGTCAAACGCGAAAGCACAGTCTGCAAACTATCCGTTTTGTACCATCGAACCCAATGTGGGAACGGTTTCTGTACCTGATCCGAGATTGTACAAATTAGAAGAATTGGTGAAACCTGAACGTGTTTTGCCGGCAGTTGTAGAAATTGTGGACATTGCTGGTTTGGTGAAAGGTGCAAGTAAAGGAGAAGGTTTGGGGAACCAATTTTTGGGGAACATACGCGAATGTAATGCAATCATCCACGTTTTGCGTTGTTTTGACAATGACAACATTACGCACGTTGACGGATCTATCAATCCGGTTCGCGACAAGGAGACGATTGACATTGAGTTGCAATTGAAAGATTTGGAAACAGTTGAGAAACGTATTGAAAAGTCTAAAAAAGCGGCTCGTGTTGGGGACAAAAAAGAAATTGAGGTTTTGGATGTGATGACACGTGCAAAAGCGCATTTGGAGCAAGGGAAAAACTTGCGCGAAATGGACTTGACAGAAGATGAAATTGCCATTGTAGAGGAGATCCACCCGATTACCATGAAGCCTGTATTGTATCTTTGTAATGTAGATGAATCGGCTGTTAAAAATGGAAATGCACACGTTGATGCGGTAAAAGAAGCAGTGAAAAACGAAAAAGCGGAAGTGTTGATTTTGGCGGCTCAAATTGAGTCTGATATCATGGAATTGGAAACCTACGAGGAACGTCAAATTTTCTTGGAGGAATTGAACCTTGAAGAACCAGGCGTAAATCGATTGATTCGTTCGGCTTATGATTTATTGCAATTGCAAACTTACTTCACCGCTGGTGTAAAGGAGGTTCGTGCGTGGACAATCAAAAAAGGATTTACAGCGCCACAAGCTGCGGGTGTAATCCACAGTGATTTTGAAAAAGGATTCATTCGTGCTGAAGTTATTTCGTACGAAAATTTTGTACAGTATGGATCTGAAGCAAAAGCAAGAGAAGCTGGAAAGCTAGGAGTTGAAGGAAAGAATTACGTGGTGAAAGATGGAGATGTGATGCATTTCTTGTTCAATGTTTAGGCTAGAAAAAAAATATCAAACTTTATTTATAGGTGCAATCATCTTTTTGATTGCACTCTTTTTTTTGACACGAAATGTTCCTTTTTTCTGGGACGCTGGATCTAAATCTTTGCGAGCTAGTTGGTTTTTTGACAATCATTTTTCGCAATTTGTTGTCCCAACAGAAATTAATGCTGGTCATCCTCCTTTATGGGAATTGCTTTTAGCTTTCTTTTGGAGTTTGACTGATCGAACTCTAGAGAATAGTCGTTTATTGCTGTTGATTTTTAATATAGGGGCATTTTATCAATTGATACGGTTTATAAGAGACCAGAAATTTAGCCAAGTTCCAATTTGGGCAAGTATATTGGTTTTAATCGAACCAACGTTATTGGCTCAGACAACTATTCTCAACAATGATATGATGTTATTGTTTTTCATATTATTGGGACTGAATTCAATATATCGAAACGAAATAATCCTTTATTCCCTAGCCTTAACAGGAGTTCTTTTTTCAAATCTACGAGGAGTCTGTGTGTTTGGGAGTTTATTGGCGATTGACTTTTTATACCACTATTTTCAGTTAAAAAAGGGGAAACAGGAATTTTTATGGATATCCTATATAGCACCAATTCTAATTTTTTCTGGATTTTTGGTTTATCAACAAAATATTTTAGGCTGGTTTTTAAGAAGTCCGGGGCATGAACATCGTAATCTTGCCGAACAAAATTTGATCCTTAAGAACATTGCATCGATTGGAAAATCAATTTTGGAAACAGGTAGAATTTTCCTTTTTGGGTTATTGGGAATTCTGATTTTACGATTATTCAAAACAAAAAATTGGAAAAACATCAAACAAGAAAACAAACGACTGCTAGTTTGCTTGGTTATTTTCCTAGGCGCCTTTAGTGTTTTGTTTACTCTCATGACCAATCCTATTAATCCAAGATATTATTTGATTGTATACCTTATTTCGTCCATTCTTTGTTTGAATTTGATATTCGAATTGATTCAATCTGTTAAATGGAAAAAAGTTTCGGTAATAACCCTATTTCTCGCATTTCTAACTGGGCATTTATGGATTTATCCACCAACAATTTCTCAAGGTTGGGATACAAGTTTAGCGTATCTCCATTATTTTCCTTTGAAAGATAAAATGGACGATTATTTAGTTCAAAAAGGAATTTCACCAACCAAAGTTGGGACAAACTTACTCTTGAATAAACGTTCAGACCATTATTTGGAACCCGAAATGACAGAATATTATTTGGATTTGAATCTTTCAACCAATCCTTATGTCATTTTATCCAACATTGAAAACAAAACCTCAAATGAAGACATTCGTACCTTGATGAATGAATGGGAATTGGTAGAATCCTATTGTCAAATGGGTGTTTTCATGAATTTGTACAAAAACCCATCTTTTCAAGATTAATTCGACTCCATTTCTTTAACATTTATTCAAGTTTTCAATTGCTTTTGCCATCGTTTCTTCTTTTTTGGCAAAGCAAAATCGAACCAATTTCTGATCGGGAGATTCTTGATAAAAAGCTGAAATAGGAATAGTAGCGACTTTGAATTTTTCGGTTAACCAAAAGGCAAATTCATTGTCGGGTAAATCTGAAATTTCAGAATAATCTGCCAATAAAAAATAACTTCCTTCGGGTTTAATTACTTTGAATGGAGTAGTTTCCAAACCTTGCGTTAAAAAATCTCTTTTTTGCTGAAAAAACTGCGGCAAATGAAGATATTCTTCTTTACGTTTCAAAAATTCTGCAATGGCAATTTGAGCGGGAGCATTGACACAAAACACATTGAATTGATGTATTTTTCGTAATTCGGACGTCAATTCTTTTGGCGCCAAAACATAGCCAACTTTCCATCCAGTTATGTGAAATAATTTCCCAAAAGAAGCCACCACAAAGGTTCGATCTTTCAATTCAGGAAATTTTGTAATGCTCCAAAAGGGTTGACCATCAAAAACGATATGTTCATAGACTTCGTCAGACAAAAGTAAAATGTTGGAGTCTCGAACAATGTCAGCTAGAATTTTAAAATCTTGCTCTTTTAAAGTTGTTGTTGCAGGATTGTTCGGATTGTTCAAAACAATCATTTTGGTTTGAGGTGAAATCAACTTTTTCACTTCGTCCCAATTGATCGTAAAATCAGGGCCTTTCAAAATTATAGGCTTGACAATTCCACCAAATAATTCGATAATCGGTCGGTACAAATCAAAGGCTGGTTCAAAAATAATCACCTCATCGCCTGCATGTATCATGGAAGAAATCACCGAAAAAACCGCTTCCGAACCTCCTGCTGTAATGGTAATTTCATCGTTAACATCATAGTTTGCGCCATACAAATTCTCATATTTTTTAGCAATTTCTTCTCGAAGCAGTAAATAACCTGCCATGGGTGCATATTGATTGAATCCCTTTTTCATAGCTTCTGAAACTAATTCGATCAAAATGGGAGAAGGTTGATAATCAGGAAATCCTTGAGATAAATTTACTGCGCCATGTTGATTGGCGTAATTGCTCATAACCGTAAAAATATTGGTCCCGATGAGAGGTAATTTTGATTTTGGAATCATATCGCTAAAATTAACATAAAAATAGGGGAAAATCCTTGTAAAAACCTCTATATTCCATTTGAATTGGAATCATATTTTTATATTTTTGTGAAATGTCTGATAATCTACTCGATAAGGAACCAATACAAGCAACCGCAACCTATACAGAAGAAAACATCAAAACCCTAGACTGGCGTGAACACATCAGGATGCGTCCTGGTATGTACATTGGTAAACTGGGTGATGGCTCTTCGCAAGATGATGGTATCTACATTTTATTGAAAGAGATTATTGACAATTCGATTGATGAATTTGTCATGGGCGCAGGCAAAACCATCGAAATCAGTTTAAACGAAAAGGAAGTTACCGTTCGTGATTATGGACGAGGAATTCCTTTGGGAAAAATGATTGATGTGGTTTCCAAAATGAATACGGGAGGGAAATATGACTCTCGCGCCTTCAAAAAATCAGTCGGACTAAACGGAGTTGGTACCAAGGCAGTGAATGCTTTGTCCTCCTATTTTCGTGTTCAATCTGTTCGTGACAACAAAACAAGAATTGCCGAATTTGAATATGGAAATTTAACCAACGAGGAACCAGAAAAAGAAACCACCATTCGCAAAGGAACAAAAATGACGTTTGTTCCCGATCCAGAAATATTCAAGAATTATAAATTCCGAAACGAATATGTGGAGCGTATGCTTCGCAACTATGTATATCTAAATCCTGGATTGAAAATTATTTTCAACGGAGAAGAATTTTTCTCAGAAAATGGTTTGAAGGATTTGTTGAATGATAATATCGACGAAGAAATCGTATACGATATCATTCATTTAAAAGGAGATGATATTGAAATTGCCTTAACCCATGGTGGAAAATCCTATTCGGAAACCTATTATTCGTTTGTCAACGGGCAAAACACCACACAAGGTGGAACGCATTTGACTGCATTCAAAGAAGCAGTCGTAAAAACGGTGCGTGAATTTTACAACAAAAATTACGATCCGAGTGACATCAGAAAATCCATCATCGCTGCTATTGCTGTCAAAGTGATGGAACCTGTTTTTGAGTCACAAACCAAAACCAAATTAGGATCGACAGACATGGGACCCGATTTGCCTACGGTCCGCACTTTTGTCAATGATTTTGTGAAAACACAACTGGATAATTACCTTCATAAAAATCCAGAGGCCGCACAAAATTTAGAACGTAAAATTAAGCAAGCAGAAATTGAGCGAAAAGAACTATCTGGAATACAAAAATTGGCCAGAGAACGCGCTAAAAAAGTAAGCTTACACAACAAGAAATTGCGCGATTGTCGTCAACATTATAACGAACAAAAAGCGGATAAAAAATTAGAAACCACCATTTTTATCACCGAGGGTGATTCGGCGAGTGGTTCAATTACCAAAAGCCGAAATGTAGAAACTCAAGCGGTTTTCAGTTTACGTGGTAAGCCTTTGAATTCCTACGGTTTGACCAAAAAAATCGTGTATGAAAATGAGGAATTCAACCTTCTTCAAGCAGCCTTAAACATTGAAAATGGGTTGGAAGATTTGCGCTACAACAATGTTGTAATCGCGACAGATGCCGATGTCGACGGAATGCACATCAGACTATTGATGATTACTTTCTTTTTGCAATTCTTTCCAGATTTGATTCGTGAAGGACACTTATACATTTTGACTACACCATTATTTCGTGTTCGAAACAAAAAAGAAACTCGTTATTGCTATACCGAAGAAGAAAGGGTTCGTGCCATCAATGAATTAGGGAAAAACCCAGAAATAACCCGATTCAAAGGTTTGGGTGAAATCTCTCCCGATGAGTTTAAAAACTTCATTGGAAAAGACATGCGACTAGAACCTGTCATGATTGGAAAAGACACTACCATAGAAAGTTTATTGGAATTCTATATGGGAAAAAATACTCCTGATCGTCAGGAATTTATTGTTAACAATTTAAAAACAGACGTATAACCAATTAAAATACAAAGTACTCTCTAAACACTTAAACCAACTTACTAAATCCAACACAATGAGAATTAACAACAAACGAATTAAAATTTACATTGAGACACTTTACATCCTACTCTTACTAGGATTATTTTTTAGTATCCTTTTGATCTTTATTCCGATTTCTATTATCACCAAATTTGTATCTCCCTATCTTTTGGCGATTGGTTTTACTTGCGCCATCATTTTGATTTACAAATTAGGTCATCAACATATGGAATATAGTAGCGATGGTGAGGTGTTGAACATCAAAACACAAGATGCATTTTGGGTGAAGTACAATCCAAATTCCAAAACCATTGTAGACTTTCCAAAAAGTAAATTGGTCAATTACAAAATCAAACAAGGAATTCTACAACGAAAATTGGAGTTGTATGTAACGAGTAAACGATCTCAAAATGGCATAGTCAAATTATCCTTTAACATTACCTACTTAAACAACTCAGAAATCAACGATCTCAAAAGATCTCTCAATAAAATACTGAAGAAAAACGAACGATTAGAAGAAGACAATTTACAAGCATTAGTAGTATAAAATGAGCGAACAGCATCAAGAAGTAACGATTAAAAAAGTATCTGGAATGTACGAGGACTGGTTTTTGGACTATGCCTCCTACGTAATTTTAGAAAGAGCTATCCCATCCATTTTTGACGGATTGAAACCCGTACAACGTAGAATCATGCACTCCATGCGTGAATTAGAAGATGGGCGTTACAACAAAGTAGCCAATTTAGTGGGAAACACCATGAAATATCACCCCCATGGAGACGCTGCCATTACAGATGCTATGGTCCAAATTGGCCAAAAAGAATTGCTTATCGATACCCAAGGAAACTGGGGAAATATTTTAACCGGTGACGGAGCGGCAGCTGCTCGTTACATCGAAGCACGCTTGACTCCTTTTGCTTTGGAAGTCGTTTTCAACCCCAAAACAACGGAATGGTTGCCTTCCTATGATGGTCGTAACAAAGAACCCAACAACCTTCCGGTTAAGTTTCCTTTATTGATCACGCAAGGAGTTGAAGGGATTGCTGTGGGTTTATCAACCAAAATTCTTCCGCATAATTTCAATGAAGTTTTAGATGCTTCCATCAACATATTAAAAGGAAAGAAATTTCAATTGTATCCAGACTTTTTAACAGGCGGATACATTGACGTATCTGACTACAATGATGGACAAAGAGGTGGGAAAGTTCGTGTCAGAGCCAAAATTCAACAAGAAGATAAATTCACACTTAAAATAACCGAAATCCCATTTGGGACGACAACCGGAAGTTTGATTGATTCGATTTTGAAAGCCAACGACAAAGGGAAAATCAAAATCAAGAAAATCGAAGACAACACAGCCGAATTCGTAGAAATTCTCGTTCATCTTGCGCCTGGTGTTTCGCCAGATAAAATGATCGATGCACTATATGCATTTACAGATTGCGAAATTTCCATTTCGCCCAATGCATGTGTCATCAATGTTAACCGACCAGAATTTTTAAATATTTCTGAAATTCTTCGTCGAAATACAGACAATACCGTTCAATTGTTGAAACGCGAATTGGAAATTGAACTCAACGAATTAGAAGAGCAATGGCACTTCTCCTCTTTGGAGCGAATTTTCATTGAAAATCGTATCTACCACGATATTGAAGAAGAAGAAACTTGGGAAGGCGTAATTCAAGCGATTGACAAAGGATTAAAACCGCACATCGCACATTTGATGCGAGAAGTAACCGAAGAAGACATTGTACGATTGACGGAAATCCGTATCAAGCGTATTTCAAAATTCGACTTAGACAAAGCCCAACAATACATTGAATCATTGGAAGACAAAATCGCAAAAGTCAAACATCATTTGGATAATTTGATAGAATTTGCCATTGACTATTTCAAAAACTTGAAAAACAAATACGGAAAAGGTCGTGAAAGACGCACCGAAATCCGTGTATTTGATAATATTGACGCAACCAAAGTTGCTGTTGCCAACGTTCGTTTTTACGTAGACCGTGAAGAAGGGTTCATCGGAACATCCCTCAAAAAAGACGAATTCTTATTTGAATGTTCCGACATTGACGACATCATCATTTTTCGTAAAGATGGAACCATGATGGTCACAAAAGTTGACGCCAAAACCTTTGTTGGCAAAGGTGTCATTCATGTTGCGGTTTGGAACAAAAACGACAAACGCACCATATACAATTTAATCTATAGAGATGGTAAAAATGGTCCCGCCTACATGAAACGTTTTTCTGTTACAGGGATTACGCGTGACAAAGA
Source organism: Moheibacter stercoris (assembly GCF_040545805.1). Lineage (NCBI taxonomy): Bacteria > Pseudomonadati > Bacteroidota > Flavobacteriia > Flavobacteriales > Weeksellaceae > Moheibacter > Moheibacter stercoris. Next base: position 2,553 of record NZ_JBEPMO010000027.1, on the reverse strand, counting down.
ATATGATTTAACCAACGGGAACAAAGGTTCTGAAATTCTCTATTTCACCGCCAATCCAAATGGTGAAGCAGAAGTCATCCAAATTTGGTTGAAACCAATGCAGCGCATCAAAAAAATCAAATTCGACATTAACTTCTCAGATCTTGCGGTAAAAGGAAGAGCCTCCAAAGGAAATTTGGTTTCCAAATTCCCAATCAAAAAAGTGGAATTAAAAGAAGAAGGAGTTTCCACATTGGCACCACGTAAAATTTGGTATGACGATACCGTCAAGAGACTAAATGCCGATTCGCGTGGGGAATTACTAGGTGCTTTCAAAGGTTCAGACAAAATTTTGACCATCACCGAAAAAGGAGACGCCAAATTAACAACCTTTGATTTAAGCAACCGATACGACGAAGAACTTCTTCTCATCGAAAAATGGAATCCCAAAAAACCGATTTCATGTATTTATTATGATGCGGATAAGGAACGTTATTTCGTCAAACGATTCCTACTGGAGGACACTTTAAATCCACAATCATTCTTCTATTCAGAAAATCCGAATTCCTTTATCGAATTGGTCACAACCCAAAACGTGCCAATTGTGGATATAATTTTCGCGAAAGTAAAAGCAGTCGAGCGTGAACCAGAAACCGTTAACTTAGAAGAGTTCATTTCGGTAAAAGGTATCAAAGCGCAAGGAAATCAATTGACCACTTACAAAATCAAGCAAATGAATTTGCATGAGGCAATTGAGGAACCCGAAGAAGATGATATTGATGATGAGGAAATTGACCCTACCATTGGAGAACAGGCTTCATTGTTTGACCTTCCAACCGAAAATTTAAATGATGAATCGTCGGAAGACGAACAAAATGAACAAGAATCGGAAGATTCAATAGAAGAATAGAAGGGATTTATTTAATCCCTTTCTACTCCTCCACTGATTATATCAATAGTTTTTTGATTGAAATTTTCTTCTAATTTTTGAAATTCTTCTCTTGAAAGTATTTTAAGTTTTCTCGGTAAAACTATGTCATTAATTGATTCGAATTCTATTTTATTGGCTTTATAAAAATAGGATTTTACTATATCTGGGTTTGAATTTCGAAGATAATTTATTTGTAACTCTATGATCAATCCAGGTAAGCCATTGTAATATTCAGGCCCATCAAAAATTCTAATTTTGGGAGCAAACCATGCAATAATTTCTGTACTGTCCTTTTCATTAACAAAAGTTGCTTTCTTTAATTCAAGCTCTCCCCATTTTTTCTTTTCATTCAGAATTTTCCATTTAAAATTGGGTAGGCTATCTTTTACCAAATAAGTTTTATTCAAAGATTTTTCCTCGTAAATTATTTTATTATTCAAATCTTTAAATAATCTAGCATTTTCATTACCAAAATCAATTTTAGATGAATTATCTTGAAGTTGGTTATACAATTTTGAATTTTCCATAAAAACTGAAAAATCATTTTTGATAATTAATGAATATTCTCTTTGTTTTGAAGCTTCTGAAATTATTTGATTTCTTATATCAAAATCACTTGGAAATAGTCTTTCAATTTCATCATGGTTAAGGATAGATTCAGATTGATATAGAATTTGAATAGTAGTTTGTCCAAATATCATATTTGATACTAAACAAAAAAAGACCAGTATAACTTTCATATCACCAAATACTTACATCTAAAATAATTAGTTAAACATTAGAAAGCAAATCATTATCGTTAAATAACATAATTTTGCAGAAATATTTTTAAATGGAATTAATTACCATAGTGATCATTGCTGTAACCGTTTTGGTATCCCTAAAAGGATTCAAAGACTACGCATTTTTTGATCGTTTCAAATTTCAACCAATCGCCATCACCAAAGGAAAACAATACGATCGATTATTATCGTCAGGTTTTTTACATGTTGATATGACGCATTTGTTTTTCAACATGTTGACCTTGTTCTTCTTTGCCAATATTGTCATTGCGTTTTGCGCACGAATGTTTGATGGACACGTCCCAACAGGATCTGTCATCTTTGCCATCATTTACATTTTATCCATCATCGGCGGGAACCTATTGTCCTTATTTTTTCAGCGAGGCAATAGCCATTATTCAGCCGTTGGAGCATCAGGTGGTGTATCAGGAATTGTTTTTGCTGCCATTGTCATTGCACCCACAGCCTTAAAAATCTATGGAGTTGTTCCCGGTTGGTTATTCGCTATTTTGTATTTAGGATATTCTGTATACGGGATGCAAAAACAACTAGGAAATATCGGCCACGAAGCACATCTTGGAGGCGCAATCGTCGGAATGGTCGCTCCCTTGATTTTGGCTCCAGAATTATTCCAAATCAACATGATTTACATCTTAGGGATGTTAATTCCACTTGCCGTATTGTTGGTTTTGGCTTTCAAATCACGTAGATAAGATCAAGTTAAACCTCATGAATTCAAAGTCATGAGTTGTGATATTTAATAGCATTAATACTTAATACTTAATACTTAATACTTAATACTTAATACTTAATACTTAATACTTAATACTTAATACTTAATACTTAATACTTAATACTTAA
>NZ_JBEPMO010000026.1:0-28525 GCF_040545805.1 Moheibacter stercoris | reverse complement strand
TTTAAGCTAGAAAAATGAAATTTTAATATCCAAGAAGCAAAAAAAAAAATATTAAGCATAAAAAAGAGACTGTCTTTTGAGACAGCCTCTTTTTTATTCTTAATCGATTTCCAAAATTTCCTTTGCCAATCGAATCATACGTTCATCTCCTGTATGTTTATGCTTTTCATCGGACAGCTTCACCACATTGGTCCAAGGAATGTCGGGTTCTGCAATGGATATCAATTTCAAGACAATATTCATCGGTTTTACGCCCACATCATTGGTCAAATTGGTTCCAATCCCAAAAGAAATTCCAATTCGTCCTGTTAAAGCTTCTGAAATCGCTTTAACCTTTTCCATATTCAGTCCATCTGAAAAAATGATGGTTTTATGCAAAGGATCAATCCCCATTCGTTCATAATGCGCGATTGTCTTTTCTGCAAATTCAATCGGATCACCACTATCGTGACGAACACCATCAAATAATTTGGCCAATTTCTTATTGAATTGTGTAAAAAACACATCCGTTGTATAGGTGTCAGTTAACGCAATCCCCAAATCACCATGATATACATTCACCCAACGATCCAAACTAATTCCATTGGCTACTTTGAATCCAAATCGAGCGCCATGATACATAAACCATTCATGTGCATGAGTTCCAATCGGCTTTACGCCTGTCAACATAGCCAAATGAACATTACTTGTTCCCACATAATTGGGTTCTCCTGAATTCTTCAACGCTTCGGCAACCAATTTATGGACTTGATACGAATGTCTTCTTCTCGTTCCAAATTCAGCAACCTTAACTCCCAATTCTTTATATGAATTGGTTTTCTCAACAACAGTTTCAATAACTTTTTCATCAGAATCTCTTTCCAGGCCTGTCAATTCGTAAAATAATTCCGAAATCAAAGATAAAATTGGAACTTCCCATAAAATGGTACGGTACCAATACCCCTGAATTTTCACCTCAACATCAGATCCATTTTGGATAACTTCCACCTCTGAAGGATCATATCGATAACCCTGTAGAAAGTCTAAATAGGCAGAATTCAAATAAGGACATGTTTTTTTGACATATTCCTTTTCGGCTTGTGTTAAAGCCAGTTTGGACATATCATGAATTCTCCTTTTCAATTCTTCTCCAAATCCATCTGGAAATTCATGTTTTCCTCGATTGATGAATTCATATTTGGCAATGGTGTCAGGATAAAGTTTCACCGCTGCATATTGCATAGTGAATTTATAGAAATCGTTGTCAAGTATCGATTGAAAGCTCATAGGTTTTCTGTCATTTAAAATTCGAATTTCGTGATTTTAAGTGGAAATACCCGAATCTATCCCTATTTTCTTGAAAATTTTGTGAATTCAGAAATTTTGCTAAATTTGAAAAAACAAAAACCCGAAAGTTACCTTTCGGGTTAAAATCAACTTACTATGAAAAAACTACTTTCGAATTAGTTGATAGAACTCTCACATCCTATTTCCCTAACCCTATTAACCTAAACTATAATCTCTTATAATTCCTTCTTTAACACTGCAAATATAGACCCATAAATCACCCTAGAAAGGATATTCCGATAAGGAAATACTATGCGCGCATAGTGTATATTTATGAATCGAATATCTAGCTTAAAACCAACCAAATAACAAGATTTAAAAAAAATGTTAATGACATCAATCAGTTTATTATTTCGTCATTTTTGGAATTAAAAAAACCCAGAAATTTTTTCTGGGTTTTTCATATGTTGTACTTATTGAATTTATTTGTCAATGGAGCCTAAAACGCGTTGCATAAATTGATTGGCAGCATCACGTTCACTCATTCCTCCATCAATCATAGATTTCATTTCCATTGCTCCACAAATATTGGAAATAATTTCTCCTATCGCATCTCTTTCATCATCTTTCACTGCAGGAGAGTCTGCATAAATCTCCAATACTTCCAAAGCATTTTCCATTGCTTCTAAACTAGCCGATTTGGCCAAATTTTTATAAACTGGCAATTTCATTGCAAATTTCTTTTAAATGTTCTTCTTTGGATGTAACTACTTGATTGACAAATTGTCCTTGATTGTAAATGGCAAAGGTTGGCAAATTGGTTACCTCAGCCAATTTACGGCTTTCAGGAAATTTCTCTGCGTCTGCATATACAAACTGAATCTCTGGATTTGCCTCAGCCAAGCGTTTTACTTTTGGCTTTAATAAACGACAATTCCCGCACCATCCTGCTCCAAATTGGACCAAAACTTTTGAATTTTGATTCAATACTTCTGATAAGTTATCTTCTGTTAATTCTACAAACATCTTAGTTCATGTTTACGTTAGATGATAAATATTCAGCAACACCTTCTTTGGTAGCGTTCATCGCTGCTTTTCCTTCTTCCCAGTTTGCTGGACAAACTTCTCCAAATTTCTCCACGTGTAAAATAGCATCTAACAAACGTACATATTCGTCAATGTTTCTTCCTAACGGCAAATCGTTGATGGTTTCATGACGAACAATTCCATTTTTATCAATGATAAAAGTTCCTCTATACGCTACTGGCAATCCTTCAAAAACGATTCTATCTGTTTCATAATCGGTTACGTATTCTCCAGCCAAAACTCCATAATCCATAGAGATCGTTTTCGCTAAATCGGCAACTACAGGATATGTTACACCTTGAATACCTCCGTTATCTTTATCTGTATTTAACCATGCCAAATGAGTTTCTTCTGAATCTGTTGAAACTGCAACTACAACAGCATCTCTTTTTTCGAATTCAGCCAATTTTGCTTGAAATGCATGCAATTCTGTTGGACACACAAAAGTGAAGTCTTTTGGATAGAAGAATAAAACAATGTTTTTTTCTCCAATTGGTAATTTGAAATCAGAAACAATTTCTTCTCCGTCTAAAACTGCTGGTGCTACAAATAATGGCGCTTTTTTTCCTACTAATGACATAATTTTCGTGTTTTATTTTACTCCTACAAAAGTAGTATTTGAAAACAACGAAAACGATCATTATTGATAAGTTAAAACAATTGATAAATACAAAAGAATTATAAGCCGACTAACCGACTAAAAGTCAAATAGGTATAAATCTAAACTTCTAAAATCATGAGATTTATCAGGTAAGAAACCGATTGTTTTTATTGAAAAACCTCAAAATTTTCGCCATCAAAAGAGGCAAAAACCATAGACGGATGAGAATCTTGGTGATAGATCGTTCCCTTTTTGTCAATTGCGATTGCACCGGCAAATCCATCGTAAGGTTTCAATTCGTCAAATGTTTTTTGAAAAGCCTCTGAAATAGAAAATCCGTCGGTTACTCGGGTAACAATTTTGGTTGCCACGGCTCCACTCACTATATCTTCTCCAACTCCGGTACAACTTACCGCGCAATGTTCATTTGCATAATTCCCAGCGACAGTTGCCGAATCGGAAATTCGTCCCGGAATTTCAAATCCCTTTCCTCCTGTCGATGTTGCTACGGCCAATTCACCATTTGTGTCAAGCGCCACACAACCAACAGTTCCTGTTCCTGTGGAAGCTTTTTTCGCCAAATATTCTTCTCGCCTTTGCGGAATTTCGGTTGAGAAAACCTCAAATCCGTTTTGTCTGGCAAAATTCTTCGCTCCTTCTCCTCCTAAAATCCGATCATCAACTTCCATTAGTTTTTCAGCCACTTGAATCGGATTTTTCACTTCTTCAATGTTGATTACTCCACTCATTTTTTGGGTAGTACCATTCATCAAAGAAGCACTCATTCGGATTTTCCCATCGCTTTGAATTTGGGAACCGATTCCCGCATTGAACAATTCGTCATCTTCTAATAAAGATACAGCAAATACAACCGTTTCTACAGCCGTATGAGTTTTCAAATAGTCAAATGATTCTGAAGCGATTCTTTTCAATGCTTCTTGTTTGGCAACTTTGGTTTCGTGATTGGTATGCGATTCGCTGAAGAATCCACCATGAACAATGATTTTCATTTAGCTAATTTCTTTAACCGATTCCCCATGAATTCCCATCACACTTGTGGACAAATCATACGTATCATGTTGGCTTAAAACATGGACAATCATATTGTTGATGGATATAGGTTCACCTAATGCTACATCTGTTAAATTGGTATTTTTGACTTCGCGTCCATCTACCAAAATAACCAATCCCGATCCAATCGCTTCCATTTGCGTTCCGTTTTTGATCAATAATCCGGTGTCTTCGCCTAAACCGATTCCTAAAACCATCGGATTGGTTACTACCGCTTGAAACAAACGACCAATTCTACCACGTTGTACGAAATGGGTATCGACAATCACATCATCAATAAAACCAAGACCGCTTGTGATTTTGATTTCACCTTTTAATAAAGCCTCTTTGCTCGCACCTTGGTAAATCATACTTCCAGAAGATGCTGCAGCACCTGCTGAAGTTCCAGCATAAATGAAATCTTCGTTCTGGTATTTGTCTAATAAAATTTTATGAAATCTAGTTCCGCCCAAAATAGACGTCAAACGCAATTGATCACCACCTGTGAACATCACTACGTCGGCTTCTTCTACACGTTTTAAAATATCTTCTTGAATGGCTTCATCACGTTTTTGAATGTGCATAACATTGACATTATTCGCACCTAAATAATTAAAAGCCTTGATGTATTCTGCACCTACTTCCAATGGAATGGTTGAAGCGGTTGTAATGACTTCAATTTTTGAATCATTTCCATGTTTGGATTCTTTTAAAATGCGCTTCAAAATTCCTTTCTCAAAGAAATTAAGATTATTGGCAACATTCTCATCGAAGCTAACTTCGGTGAAACTCCCTTTATCGACCGCCCCCCCAATAATGATTAATTTTCCTTTTATATTCATTTGGCAAATCTAAAAATAAATTCAAATACCAAATTAGTACTATTCCTTATGAAATAATAACATTTTTTCAAGAAATTGATTTTCCATTGATTATAATTCAAAAATTTGGTTAATTTTATGGAAACACATGTCTTCAAGGACCATTAAACTATTACATATGAAAATTCTGAAAATTCAAGCCCTCAGGGGACCTAACATCTGGAGCGTTCGTCGCAAAAAATTGATTCAAATGCGTTTGGATTTAGAAGAGCTCGAAGAAAAACCTACCAATAAAATTGAGGGATTTCGAGAACGAATCGAAGCCCTAATACCAAGTTTGATTGAACATAGATGTTCCGAAGGAGTCAGAGGAGGATTTTTCATGCGTATAGATGATGGAACTTGGATGGGGCACGTGATCGAGCACATTGCCTTGGAAATCCAAACCTTAGCGGGAATGGATACAGGCTTTGGTCGAACTCGTGTGACGAAAGAACCCGGCGTTTACAATGTTGTTTTTAGTTACTTAGAAGAAAATGTAGGGATTTACGCCGCTGAAGCTTCCGTACGAATCGCTCAAGCCTTAATTGATGGAACCGAATATGATTTAGAAGCCGATATCCAAAAAATGCGAGAGATTCGTGAACGTGTGCGATTGGGGCCAAGTACGGGAAGTATCGTAGAAGAAGCTGTTGCAAGAGACATTCCATGGATCCGATTAGGAACCAATTCTTTGGTACAATTAGGGTATGGAGTGAATCAGATGCGTTTTCAAGCTACCATTACGTGTAATACGTCCAATATTGCCGTAGATATTGCCTGTGACAAAGAAGACACCAAAAAAATGTTGGAGAACTCTTCTGTTCCCGTTGCTTCGGGATCGATTTGTGTAGATGAAGAGGATTTGATTGAAACCATTGATAAAATCGGATTTCCAATTGTGATCAAACCTTTGGGTGGGAATCATGGAAAAGGCGCTTCGATCAATGTCAAAACATTGGAGGAAGCAAAATCTGGATTGGAACATGCACAAAAATATGGACGAAGAGTCATTGTAGAAAAGTTCATCACAGGACATGACTTCCGAATTTTGGTTATCAACCATAAAATGGTAGCAGCAGCACAACGCGTTCCAGCAAATGTTGTGGGAAATGGCGAAAATACCATTGCTGAATTAATCGAAATAGAAAATCAAGATCCAAGACGTGGATATGGACATGAAAATGTTTTAACCGAAATCACCATCGATCGTGATTCATTGGATTTGTTAGCGAAATTGGGTTATACAGAAGAATCCGTTCCGAAAAAAGGTGAAATTGTCTATTTGAAATCCACAGCGAATCTAAGTACAGGTGGAACTTCTGTTGATGTAACCGATATGGTTCACCCTGAAAACATCTTTTTAGCGGAGCGAATTTCACGAATCATCGGTCTGGATGTTTGTGGAATCGACATTATGGCTGAAAACTTGACACAACCTTTGCAACAAAACGGTGGTGTGATTCTAGAGGTTAATGCGGCTCCTGGATTCCGTATGCACTTGGCTCCTTCTGAAGGATTGCCAAGAAACGTTGCGGCTCCGGTAATTGATATGTTGTATCCGCCAGGAAAACCAAGTCGTATTCCAATTATTGCAGTGACAGGAACCAATGGAAAAACCACCACTACCCGATTAATTGCCCATATGGTCAAGAATAAAGGCTATCGAGTTGGTTTTACCACTTCCGATGGAATTTACATTCAAAACCATTTGTTGGAAAAAGGAGATACAACTGGACCATTTAGTGCGGAATATATATTAAAAGATCCAACCGTTGAATTTGCTGTTTTGGAAACCGCTCGTGGAGGAATTTTACGTTCCGGATTAGGTTTCAGCCGATGCGACATTGGTCTGATTACCAATATTCAAGAAGATCATTTAGGTTTGAATGACATTCATACCTTGGAAGATTTAGCCAGAGTCAAAAGCGTAGTTGCCCGAAGCATCAAGAATGATGGTTGGGCGGTATTGAATGCCGATGATGAATATTGTTTAAAAATCGCCAAAGAATTGGAATGCAATATTGCGTATTTCAGTTTAGATGAAAATCAACCGCATGTTCAGGCCTTATCCAAAGCGGGAAAAATTGTGGCTGTTTATGAAAATGGTTATGTAACGATCAAAAAAGGCGATTGGAAAATCCGTATCGAACGTGTGACGCAAATTCCTTTGACTGTTGGAGGAAAAGCGAAATTTATGATTGCCAATGCCCTTGCCGCAACTTTGGCAGGTTATTTAAGCGGATTCAATTCAGAAGATTTGAGTTTGTCCTTGCAAACGTTCATTCCGAGTGCCGCTCAAACGCCTGGAAGAATGAATATTTTCAACTTCAAGAATTTTCAAGTAATGATTGATTTTGCGCATAACCCAAAAGGATATATGGCAATCGAAGATTTCTTGTCCAATGTAGATTCTCCGCATAAAATTGGAATCATTGCCGGAGTTGGAGATCGTCGCGACGAGGATATCAAGGAATGTGGGAAAATTGCTGGACGAATGTTTGATCATATCATCATCAGACAAGAAAAGCACTTACGCGGAAGAACCGAAGAAGAAATCATCAATTTGATTTTGGAAGGAATCCAAGAATCCAATGCTGATATTACCTATGAAATTATTCCAAAGGAAATTGAAGCCATCAAACATGCGATTAACAATGCAAAAGATGGAACATTCATCACCGCTTTGAGTGATGTTGTGACCAATGCAATTGATATTGTACAGAGTTATTTGGACAAGGAAAATGAAAGCATTTTAGCCAATTAAAACATTTTTCAACTATAATTTTTTTAAGGAACCTCTTAAGACGAAAGTTTTAAGAGGTTTTTGTTTATAGTCCATTTTCTGCTTTGTAATCATCGGCCCATAAATCATGGGTAGAAGCATCTCGTTTCATCGATAAAACGACAAATGGACAAGTCGGATAGATTTTGACGTTTTTTTCGCGAGCAAAATTCATCAAAGCATCAAACAAAGGCTTGCCTAATTTTTTATCGCGAAAATCATCATAGACCAAGGTTCCATTGGCTTTGAAATTTCCATTTGGCAACCATTCGTATTGAATAAATCCGGCTTCTTGGTTGTCGTAATAAACAAAGAATTTCCCGCCTTGTTCGTTTTCGATATGTTGAATTTTTGTTGTATTTGACATCGCTTAAATTTTAATTAAAAATAAGTGGAATTTTTCAAATCTTACTTCTCTACCCCAATCCTAAAGAATGGTGGGAAAAAATTCTCTTCCCCGGCCTTAAAGGGTGGAACAAAATTCTCTTCCCCGGCCCTAAAGGGTGGAACAAAATTCTCTTCCCCGGCCCTAAAGGGTAGAACAAAATTCTTTTCCCCGGCCCTAAAGGGTGGAACAAAATTCTTTTCCCCGGCCCTAAAGGGTGGAACAAAATTCTCTTCCCCGACCCTAAAGGCTGGAACAAAATTCTCTTCCCCGACCCTAAAGGGTGGAGAATTTTATAAGGTGTTTTTTCTTATAAATCACTTGAATCATTGAAAGTCAATTCATTATAATTTCATTAAAAGATAACCAATTGTTGTTAAAATTTCGTTATTTACGATTTTCAACATGATAAAAATTCTAATTTCGAAAAAAATCTAACACATGAAAAACCTTTTTATCTCCTTTTTTACCCTTGGCGCTAGTTTAGTTTTAAATGCGCAAGACAAATTAATGGTCAATTATGAATCCCGAATGGAAGTAGATGCAGATGCGATGATGAAACAATTTAGCGCAAATAGCACTTCCAATGTTGATGTCAAACAGTTCGAAAAAGCAATTCTTGAATCGATGACGCGTCCAACTTATTATCATTTACGAATAGACCAGAATGAATCTGTTTTTCAACAGGAAGAGAGAATTCAAAATGAACAACCAAAAGAGCCAGGCGGAGTTCTTGTAGTCATGTACGGTGGTGGAACTGGTATATTGTACAAAAACCTACAAGAACAACAGAGTTTACGTTCGCAAGATGCTTTTTCCAAAAGCTTTTTGGTACGAGATGAATTAAAAAAATACGACTGGAAAATATCCAAAGAATCCAAAGAGATTTTAGGATATGAAGTAAGAAAAGCGGAGGCAATCATTGATAGTACTTCTTCTATTGTGGCTTGGTACGCGCCGAAATTGCCTTATAAAAATGGACCTGCCGAATACCAAGGTTTACCTGGATTGATTTTGGAATTGGAAGTAAGTAGGCTTATGGATGATTCCCCAGAAAAAACCATTTTCTTAGCAGAATCCATCTCGGTGGACAAAAATCAAGAACCCATCAAAAAACCTACAAAAGGTCAATAGGTAACCCAAGAGGAATTTAAAGATTTTATTCTCAAACAATCTGAAAAAATGAAGGAAATGCATCAAGGCGGCGTGGAAAGAGATTAATTAATTCATTCAACTCCCAATAATAAACTTCAAACCTCAAATAAATCAGATCACTTAAAGGATTTCTGGGGCGTTTTGGCGTGTATTTTTGCTCGGCAAAAATCATGACAAAACATTTCTTCCTAAGTTTCATTGACATGATGTTCCCCAAACTTTGAACTTTATTCGCGACAGGGATGGAGGCATTTGTCTGAGCTCTCTCGTCTGCCGCGGCGGACGAGAAGCGAGTGCCGAGAGCCCGTTCTCGTTGGCAAAATAAGTCTGGAAACGCATTAGTTAGCTATCCAACGAGAGTCGCCCAAATGAAAAATAGCTTCAAAAATGTAACAAAAGGCTTGTATTGATTACATATACTGAAACTTCCATATGATGAATAAATCTATTTTGATTCTAGTTTTTTTGTTAGGTTTTGCTGGAATGGCAAAGGCACAAGAAGATTGTAAATTGCGTGGCGAAATCCGTGACAGCATTGGCTTTCCGGTGTATGATGCGGCTGTTTCTGCTTTCAATTCAAAAAGTGAAGGTGTTGCTTTTACGTTTACTGATGTAGATGGGCATTTTGAATTGGCGGTTCCTTGTGGTGAAACCTATGATGTAGAAGTGGAACATGTAGAATACGAATCTTTTTCGCAATCGGTATTGGTAGATCGAACCAAATCCTTGAAATTTAAGTTGAATAAATCTACAATTTCTCTGCAAGAAGCGGTAATTCAAGCGAAGAAACCAATTACTGTGAAAGGAGATACAATCGAATATGATGCGAATTCTTTTCGTACGGCAGCCGATGAAAACTTGGAAGATTTGTTGAAAAAATTGCCTGGTTTGCAGGTTGAAAATGGGAAAGTATACTACGAAGGAAAGGAAATTACGACCATCAAAGTGGGAAATCGTGAAGTTTTGGGCGGAAATACCAAATTGTTGACCAAAAATTTACCGGCTGATGCGATTGATAAAATCCAATTGAACAAAAAGTTTAAAGCCAATCCTTTCTCCAATTCTTTATCAGACGATGAAGAAGCGATTTTGAATATTGAATTGCGAGAAGATAAAAAGAGTTTGTTGTTTGGAAATGTAACGGTGGGTGGAGATGCTCAGGAACATGCCGATGGTCAAGCGAAATTGTTTTATTTCTCGCCGAAAACCGATGGAACATTTATCGCCGATTACAACACCTATGGAAAGGAAGTTTTCACCAATGAAGATTATGTTTCCTTTTTTGGCGGATTTAGGGAATTGATGGAAGAAGGAAGTAGTTTCTCCTTGCGTGAATCGCAACGAAACGTCATGCTTGGTTCTGCCAACGATGCTGCAGAAATGAATTCTTTGATCGGAGCGGTTCACTTTGGATACGAACCCAACAAAAAGATTTACACCAATGGATTTGTCTTGTTTAACCAAAATAATTTGGCTTTTAATTCAACTCAAGAACGTATCAGCGAAGGATTGAACTTTTTGGACGAACAGAAGAATGATCAAAATTTATTGACGACAATGGGTCGTTTCCGTTTGGACTATACGCCTGATTCTCGTTCGCAAATCAAATATCGATTGAATTTTAATTATTTCGAAAATGAATCGGAACAATTGGCCGATCGATTCTTGAATGGAAATTCTCTTGGAAATACAAGATTCTTTCAAAACAATACAGGTTATGGATTGAAACATAATTTGTCCTACATCAGAAAAATAGGAAAAGATCATAATTTGGGGATTTATTTGCGTCATCAACTATCGCAAGATGATCCTAACATGAACATAAGTTCTTCGATGATTCCAGTTGTGATTGATAGTTTGGCGTTCAATAATTTGCGTCAGGATCGACAATTGCAAACCCAAAACTTTCAGGTGTATGGGATTTACAATCATTTGTTGACCAATACGAGTAATTTACGTTTCAAATTGGGATCGAATTTCAGTTGGCAGAATTTGACCAATTCCATTTTTGAAGGTAATGATTTGATTACGAATGAAAATTTCCAAACAGATTCCAATTTGGATTTCACGGAATTGTATGCAGATTTGACCTATACCCGAAAATTTGGTGCATTCAAATTTGATGTGGGTGCAGGTGTTCATAATTTCGCTTCGAAATCGAATTTCTTAACGGGAAATCGTTCGACAAATTTGACGAAATTCATTCCACATTTTAAAATGGATGTGAATGTAAAAAATGCGCACAATGTGGTGTTGGAATACAACCAAGAATACAAATTGCCCAATTTGGTGAATTTATCTGATGGTTACGAAGTGCAAAATTATTATTCGATTTACAGAGGATTTATGGATTTAAAAGAATCGCTGTATCATAACCTAAGCTTGCGTTATGGTTATTATAATTCCTTTAGTTTCTTGCATTTGTATGTGGGTGGAACGTATGTACGAAGCATCGACAATATGCAAACTTCGTCTGAATTGGTACCTCCTACTCAGTTCAATTCTTTGATTAACAATACAGAAGATGATCAAAATTTGGTCTTGTATTTTGGTGGTGGAAAAAGATTTAATCGTTTCTATTCCTTGAATGCCAATGCTAATTTGAGTTTCATGGATTATTTCACCAATATTTCAAGCATCAATCCAACCGATGGAACGATGGAGCAAAATTGGGTGAACAATACGGCTTTTACACAAAATTACACCTTGACCAATACGTTCAAATTCAAAAAGAAAGTGGAATTGGATTTGGGATTGAATTATTTGACGAGTCGATTTGAGTCTGTGACCGATTTTGATTTTGTTACTTGGCGTCCGTTTGCCAAAGCAGCTTGGTCGATTACTGATAAATTCTTGTTGCAATCGGATTATTCCTACCGAATTCAATACCAGAACGATGAATTGATCAATGAAAATCAGGCATTGAATGCTTCTTTGCGATTCCATGTTGCAAAAAGTACCTATTTGACGTTTATTGCTGGAAATATTTTAGGAAATGATCAATTGGTGAATTCATCTTTTGATTCGAAATCCAATCAGACTGTCATCAATACTCGTGAACTTTTGGGAAGATATTTCTTGTTGCAATTGAGGTATAAGTTTTAGCCCTTCGACTCCGCTCAGGGACCACACTTCGACTTTACTCAGAGACCGCCCTTCGACACCGCTCAGGATCAAGGGTGTTGAGAGTTGGATGATTTGAGAATTCGTTTACAAATGATCCAATGGACTTTTTATGGTCATTTTGTTTCGTAAGGAGACATGGGTATAACTCATTGTTGTTTTGATGGATTGGTGTCCCAATAATTCTTGAATAAATCGTATATCGGTGCCATATTCCAACAAATGGGTTGCATAGCTGTGACGTAGACCGTGAATCCCTACATCTTTCTCGACACCGGCACGTTTTTTTGCTTGATAAAATACTGCTTGTGCTGAACGTATACTGTAATTTTCACCAAACGAACCTTCGAACAAATAGACAGATGTTTTATAGATTTTGAAGTATTCTGTAAGGTCGGCTAAAAGTGTATAAGGTAAATTTACATATCGATCTTTTTTACCTTTCCCCTGCTCTATGAGAACTTGCATACGATTGAAATCTATTTGATTTTTTTTGATTTTAACAATTTCACTCACTCGAAGTCCCATACCGTATCCAAACTTAAGAAGCAACCGATGTTTCAAGTTTTCTGTTTTTTCAATTATGGATTTGACTTCTTCTATACTAAAGACTTTGGGAAGCAATAATTTTTTTTTGGGCCGCGGTATATCGACAAAAAAACGATCATTTTTGAGTACTTTTTCATAATAAAATTTTATAGCATTTATGCGACTATTGAGATGTGTTTCTGAAATTTGTTGGTTTTGAATCAGGTATAGCATATAGCCACGGATTCTGTCTGGCGTAAACTTCTCAACAGGATGATTTTTGATTGCTGATAGAAATTGTGCGAATTCTAATGAATATAATTTTTGTGTGTTTTTGCTATAGGCTTTGAGTTTTAATTCTTCTTGAAAGGCTTCAAAAGCGGAATGGTTGATGGAATGAATTTTCTGAAGGACAATTTTACCTACAATTGGTGAGTCTGGCAATTTGAAAATTTCTCTAAAAGCTTGCTTATCGGGCACGTACCATGCTTTTTGGGATTGACTCCATTTAACTTGGGGAATTTTTTTGACATGATGAATTCCCTCATTTGATATAGGGAATTTGATCCAGATGACATTTTTGTTACGATGAAATCCGAGTTCAAATGTAAAGTTATTAAAAGGTGTCCACATGGTAAAAATAGTTAGACTATAAAAATACACAAAATGCGCAACTCTTGCACGTTTAACCAACTGATTTTCAATGTTGGATAATTAGAGTTTATTGCGTATATTTGTGTGTTAGCGGTAATTTTACCAAACAGAATGTTGAACATAAAAAAATATAATCCGATGAAGCTATAAGTAACTGTTCAAAATAAAAAAAGTGAAACTTTTTTATTGCTTTCAAAAAGCAGTGAGAATTTCTATTATCAACTTTTAAAAATTAGAAGAAATGACGCAGTTACAAATGATTAACAAAACAAAATCTATAGCTCAACAAGACGAAAATGTTTCCGCTGTTTTTATGTATGGTTCATTTACTAAAAGCGAAGGAGATAAATATTCTGATATCGAATTTTACATCTTTTTAAAAAATAAAGAAAATTTCTCGTCGGAAAAATGGGTAAATCAAATTCATCCTGTGGCATTATATTTTACAAATGAATATGGAAGCGAAGTTGCTATTTTTGAGAATATGGTCAGAGGCGAATTTCATTTTTTAAAAACGGAGGAAATTGAAATTATCAAATCTTGGGACGGAATTGTTGCATTTAGCGATTTTGACCAAATGAACCTAATCGACAAAGACGGACATTTAACGAAAACACTAAATCAAATCAAAACGAAATCGCCCGAAAGAATAACAAATGAAAACATCTTGTGGTTAAGTCAATCATTACTGAATGTTATACTGACAACAAGCAACTTAATTAAGCGAGAAGAATTTGCTCATGCTCATCATAGTTTATCAAATGTTCAGAAATATTTGCTTTGGCTTATTAGAGCAAGAACAAACAAAACCCAACATTGGGAAAGTCCAACTAAAAGTCTTGAAAAGGATATTGATACGACCTGGTATTTTGCGTATAAAACAGTAACATCGGATTTAATTCCTAAAAATATAATTTTAGCTTTTGAAAACTCATTAAATTTATCGGAAAAACTATTTGACGAACTAAATATTGAACCAAAAATGAAAGAAATCCTACATGAAATAAGAAAAAACTACCGCTAACATCGGTTTGGCGAAATGGCGGGTTATGGGAAATATAGAAAGTTCGTACATTTTTTGTCGCAACAGCTTTTTATATTTCCTTTTTTGTTAATTTAGTAAATAATAAAAAGCTGTTGCTCAAGTTAGTGAAAGATTGAAAGTTTTGGCTTTCTAATCCGCCACTATCGCCAAGCCGCGGCCCGTTATCTGCAAGGTTAAACATCACATCCTGACAAAAAGGTCACAATGAAAATAGTATTCTTAACAATAATTTTTCTATTCTTTTACTCTTGTTCTACTCAAAAGAATGAATACTTGGAATTTGAAACTTCGAATGCAATGGTAATCGGGAGTAAAACAAATATTAGATTAGTTCCAACTTATAGAAATAACAAGAAGAATGTTAAAGTAAAGATTTTTCGACATAATGAATATCTTGACACTAGAAAAATTACCACTGAAAAATATACAGAAATTTTGAATTTATTTTCACAAATTTCAGAAAAAGACACCGCTAAAGCAATTTGGATAGATCCACCTTCAATTGAAATAAATTTTAAGAAAAAAGACTCTATTAAACGCTTTTATTATATCGGAATTCCTCAAAAAGATGAAAAATTGTATGAATTAACAAACTTAATTTTAGGAACCGCTAAACTAAAAATTCAGGACATAGATTAAAAAACCCTGCAGATAACATAGTATTGGCAAAATGCGGGAGGAAGGTCAAAATTGAAAGTTTTGAAATACTTAGCCGCCGCTGCTTTTTCGTATTGATTTTTTTTTTAATTTAACAATCCGAAAAAAGCATCGGCTCCGCTTGGTCGAATTTGAACTTTCAGTTAAATTTAGCCCGCACTTCGCCAATACTTTTTCCGTTAGCTGCAAGGCTACGTAACACCGCCAATCGACAACTCCCTTTCAAAACAAAAAGAGCTGACACAATTAAAGCGTCAGCTCCTACTAATTAAATAAACAATTTCTACTCAACACCTAGCTGTAATTTTGCGGCACTAAGATGAATTTCATCTTGCGTTTCTAAAGCAAAATATCCATAAGCTAAGGGTGCAGCCGCAGCTTGTTCAACTGCTTGCTCAAATAGCTTATCCCATACTTCTCCACCTTGTTTTTCGTACTCTGAAATCAAAGCTTTGAGACTTTCTTCACCAAAAACAGTAACGTGACCCGAAAAATCTTGTGCTATGTCGCTGACTTGCGCCGTTGACCAATCGATAATTCCACAAACTTCTCCATTGTGATGAGTAAGAGTATGACCTGCATACAAATCCCCATGAATGAATTTTGTAAAATTCGGCCATAAGGTATCGCTATCCAACCATTGTCGGTATCGATTTTCTAATTCGGCACTTATACCTAATTCAGATTTCACCAAAAGTAATTTTTCTGAAATCTCATTTCTAACCTGTTCTGGTGTTAACACTTTTAATTTGTTACTAAGAACATCTTGCTTTGGAATAGAATGAAGTTCTATAAGCACTTTTGCCAATGATGGAATGTAAAATTCACTTTCTTTAGACATATTCCAAGTTACTTCATAAGTATCAGCATCATAAGTAAGCGCAGGTTTTCCATCGAGCAAAGGATAGGCTACCAGTTCTTCATTAGCTATACGCCAATCAGGAACTTGTACCGAGAGGTATTTCGACACCAATTGAAGAATGCGTAACTCATTCGCAATCTGTTCGCCTAAGTCTGCTCTTCTTGGGATACGCAGCAACCATTTTGTGCCATCCTTATCTGTAGCGAAACCAACCTTAAAGTCAATTCCCATCTCATTAAAACTCATTTCATCCGATAGAAATAGACCATTTCTTTCTGCTAATTTTTGAATATCTCTATTTTTCATTTTTTAAACATTTTTGATTTTACCTAATTGCATTAAGTTACGAGTGCCAAACGAAAGAATACCCACAAGGATTGCCAAACAACCACTTACGATAAACGTAATGTTTACACCAATAACTTCTGCAATTAGACCTGTGAATAATAAACCGATTACACTTGGCAACACTGCCATACTATAATAAAGAGAAAATACTCGCCCTAATTTTTCAGGACTTACCTCTGTCTGTACAATTGCTGTAAAACAGCCATTGAAAACGGACAGGCTGATACCTCCAATGGCAGTTGTCAATACAAATCCTACAAACCAACATGCAGGCAATGCTCCACTCACAATAAATGTAAGTCCTAATAATACATACATTACATTGACAGCTGCTACTTTGGAGCCTTTTAATTTGAAAATACTCAAGATGACACCGCCAATAAGCATACCTCCGCCCCAAACCACTTCTACAATTCCCATCTCCCAATTCCCTCCTGCATAATGCCCTGTTGTTAGTAACGGAAACATAATGGCAGCAGGCATTATAACAAAGGTTATCGCCATTGCATAAAGAAAAAGATAACGCAAACCTTTGTTCTTGGAAACAGTCTGAAATCCTTCCGAAAAATCAGTAGCAATGGAATAGATAGACGATTTTGATTTCGTCACCAAATCAGGAATTTTCACCATTACGATTGAAAGAATAGCCAGCAATGCTCCAATCAAATCCAAGTACAGTACTTTTGAAATGGGAAGATAAGCAATGGCTAATGTGCCAATGGCAGGACCGCCAATACTACAAACCGAATGCAGAACCTGATTAATTCCAGCAACCTTTACCAATTCACTTTGGGGTACAATTAGGGGAGCTATAGCCTGTAGTGCTGGAGTATGAAAAGCATTGCCAACAGAACGCAATCCGAGTAGAATGTAAATCCATATCAAATTAACATTTTCATTTTGTAGAATGAAGAGTAACGCAAGAGTACAGATAGCTATAAAAGCATCCGAAAAAATCATAACGTACTTACGATTGAGGCGGTCAATATATACCCCTGCAATTAAGCCTATCAATGCTTGAGGCAACATAGCTGCTATTCCCGCATAGGCTAAAACTTCGGCTGACTTATACTCCAGACTAAGCCATATAACAATAGCAAATTGAACAGCATAACTTGTAAGCATTGATGCAAACTGCCCAGCCCATATAAACATATAGGTCTTAAACCATTTACGGTTTTCCATAAAAACTTGATTAAATTATACAACAAGAAAATATTAGTATAATACACAGAGTACTATACCATAAAACTGGGTTTTGAAGAGAATGACCCTAATTATTTAATCCAAGGCTTTGCCACGTGTTGTATACTTTTTTGGAAGTGATGCTACAAAAGTACAAAATATTATCTCAAAAAAATAAATTACCTTTAGCAAAATTAAGCCCAGCAGCTAACAAGGGTTTGCCAAAAGCGGGTTGAAGTTATTTAATTGAACATTTGTGCAAAGTTCAACGGTAGTAATTCTATTGAACTTTTGTGCTAAAAATCCCCGCCTTCGGCAAGCCCCGAAACGTTACAGGCAATGTTACACAACCGCACTACCAACTCAATAAAAGAGCTACTTAAGAACATAATAAAAATTTAATCAATATGGCAAAAACAATATTGAACAAAGTAGAAACAAGAGGACACGTAAGACACGGCTAGTTATAATCCTGTCACATGTTTAGTTTTACAAAATTATCGCAATCCCGAACGTATGCACTTTGGTGCATTGCGGGCGTTGAATGATGATAGAGTTGATGCAGGAAAGGAATGGGCTTGGGTTCTCGTAATGGAAGTACCAATGGAATTTTAATTACAAATCTATAATCATTCCAAATTACTAACGAATAAAATTTAAGACTGACAATATCGTAAATTTAATTTGAAAAATTTTTCAAAAATATTATGAAAGTAGCACTTTTTGTCCCTTGTTATATAGACCTTATCTATCCCGAAGTTGCAATTGCCACGTTGGAATTATTAGAAAAACACAACATAGAAGTTGTCGTTCCACTTAATCAAACCTGTTGCGGACAGCCGACTGCCAATGAAGGAGATCAGAAAAATTCGGCAAAGATGGAAAAAGTTTTTGCTCAAAACTTTCAGGATTTAGACGTAGATTATATCGTTGGTCCTGCCGGAAGTTGCGTGAAACAAATAAAACTTCATTTCGATGCCATCGAGCAAACTGAAAAAGTAACGGCAATGCGGGCAAAAACAATTGAGTTAGTGGAGTTTTTCACAGATGTTCTGAAAATCACGGATTTTTCTGACTTATCATTTCCGCATACAGTCGCCATTCACAACAGTTGCAGTTCTATCAGGGGATTGCACATCAGTTCTCGCTCCGAATGGCAGGAACCTCGCTTCAATAAAACAGAAGAACTTTTGAAAACCATTCAGAATATCAATATCAAACACATCAACAGACCCGATGAATGTTGTGGTTTTGGCGGAACGTTTTGTGTAACCGATGAAGCAGTAAGTGCCAAAATGGGACAAGACAAAGTTTCGGATTATGTCCGTAACGAAATTGAATACGTTGTTTCGCCAGATATGTCTTGCCTGATGCACCAAAAAGGCGTTTCGGACAAAGAAAAAACCGGATTGAAATTTCTACACGTGGCTCAGGTGTTGAATAACGGACCTTTTTGATAAAGAAGACACGAAGTTAATTGACAAAAAAAAAAGAAATAGAAAATGAAAAAAGTCAATATAGAAAAAAACGCAGCGGCATTCATCTATCAGGACGATGTTCACGTAACGGAACACGACAAAAACCTGTGGAATGCAAGAGTAAAAAGAGATAAAGCCGCTTCCGAAATTCCCGAATGGGAAGAATTGCGAAATCTCGCTTCTACCATCAAAGAGCATACACTTACACATTTAGACCAATACATTGAGCAGTTTGTAGAGAATGCTGAAAAAAGAGGCATCAAAGTTCATTTTGCAAAAGACGCCATTGAGCATAATGCCATTGCCTACGAAATTTTGAGCAGCCATAATGTAAAGAACATCATCAAAAGTAAGTCGATGTTGCAAGAAGAATGCGGAATGACACCTTTTCTGGAAGGAAAAGGAATAAATGTATTAGAAACCGATTTGGGAGAACGGATACAACAGTTGTCGGGTCAGCTTCCCAGTCATATTGTAATGCCGGCCATTCATCAAACCAAAGAAGATGTAGCAAAATTGTTCGCAGAAAAAATTGGAACAGATCCTAACGATACCGACCCAAGCTCATTAAATACCGCTATGCGGAACAATGCCCGACCAAAATTTTTGGTTGCCGATGCGGGAATGACGGGAGGAAATTTTGCTATTGCCGAAACTGGAACTTTTGTTGTTTGTACCAATGAAGGAAATGCCGACCTCACCGCAAGTTTACCGCCTTTACACATTGCCAGTATCGGTATTGAAAAAATATTGCCCAAAGTAGAAGATTTGGGTGTTTTCATACGCATATTATCTAGAAGTGCTTTGGGAACTCCGGCTACGCAATACACTTCGCATTTTTCGGGACCGAGAGCAGGTTCGGAAATGCACATTATTTTAACAGACAACGGACGGAGCAAACGTTTGGCGATGGACGAATTTTGGACTTCGCTGAAATGTATTCGTTGCGGTGCTTGTATGAATACCTGTCCTGTATATAGACGAAGCAGCGGTTTGGCGTACAGTGCTACTTATTCCGGACCGATTGGTATTATTATTGACCCCACTTTTGACCCAAAAAAATATTCCGAATTGCCATATCATTCGTCTTTATGCGGTTCGTGTACCGAAGTTTGCCCAGTACACATCAACATTGCCGAACAGATTATGGACTGGCGTAAAGTGATGATGAAAAACAAGGAAGTCGATTTCAGCCGGAGAATGGCGTTTAAAGCAGCAGGCGTAGTATTGAGCAATCCGAAGTTGTTCCGTGTAGTAGAAAAAGTAGCATATAATGCTATCAATATTTTACCCGAAGCCATCACCGAAAACAAAACCCTCGACCCTTGGGCGGCACACCGCAAACTGCCCGATGTAAAGAAAGAAACTTTTAGGGATTGGTATATTAAAAACAGAAAAAGCAATGAGCAATAAACAAGAATTTTTACAATCGGTACGGGAAAGTTTGAAAAAACGCACCAAAACCGAATACCCAAAAATCCCGACTTACGAAAAGGAGAATGTGGATTTGAAATCCCTTTTTGAAATAAATCTGAAATTGGCAGCGGTAAATTTTTACGATGTTTCTTCTGTGGAAGAAGCTCAAAAAATAATGCAGGAAAAACTGTCTGACACAAAAGTTGTTTGTTCAGCTACCGATGAGTGGAAAGGAAATAAAGACATCAACAAAATTGCTCGTCCGCAAGATTTGGCAGATGTGGATTTGGGAATTTTCCGGGCTGAATTTGGCGTTGCAGAAATGGGAATGGTTTGGGTAACGGAAAAATCGCTGAAAGTGAATGCTATCGGGTTTTTGTCGCAGCATTTAGCCGTGCTATTAGACCCTGCCGATATTACCGAAAATATGCACACTGCTTACAATACTCCCGGTTTATTCGATGTGAACTACGGCTGTTTTGTAATGGGACCATCAGCAACTGCCGACATCGGAGCGGTTTTGGTTCGTGGTGCACAAGGAGCAAAATCTTTGACTTTGTTTTTTCTGAAGAAATAAAAAACCTGCTGAAAATCCATATATATAGAATTTTCAGCAGGAATACTATTTTTACTATAATTGTATTTTAAAAATGTTTCAATAAAAAAAGGCTGTTCTCTGATTTGAAAATAGCCTTTTTGATGATGATATATTATTTTAAATGCGAACGTAGCATCCAAGCTGTAGTTTCGTGCTGCTCCATTAACGTGGTAAGATAGTCGCTTGTTCCGTAAGCAAATTCTACTTCATTACCAATTTTTACAATACATTCCCGAAGATAGACGATAATTGCATCGTGATCTGCCAAAAGATTTTTCATATAGCTCAAACTATCGTTTTTTCCATCTCCTTGTTCCGATAAATGCGTTAAACTAAGATATTGCTTCATCGTTGCAGGTGCATAATGTCCCAATTTTCTTAATCTTTCAGCAACTTCATCTACTACGTTTTCCAATTCCGTATAAAGTTGTTCAAAATAGACGTGTACCGTATGAAAATCCGGTCCTTCCACGTTCCAATGTGCATTACGGGTTTTAAGGTACAGTAAAAATTCATCAGCCAATAAAGGCTCTAACATTTCTGCAAGGATTTCTGTTTGTTTTGGTGTAAGACCAATATCTGCTTTTGCCATAATTTTGTTTTTTAATTGTTCACCCATTATTAATTTAGACTATAATACATCGCTTAGTGAAGTCTAAAACCAGTCTTACAAATTTACAATTTTTATTGTTTTAAAAGCAACCTACTACCTATTTATCTCAAAAAAAATCAACAAGATAAAACTTACAGCAGCAGACGAGAATGAAACACTGCCTGTAACAAGGGTTTTGCAAAATGGCGGGGTTAAGTCTAAATTGAAACTTTCTGCTTCGTAAACCGCAAAAGCCAATTTTATTGGCTTTTTTCATAAATTAGCAAATAGAAATTGGCTTTTGCTACGTGTCGTCTAAATCGAAACTTCCATCTTCGATTTTCCGCCACTTCGCAAAGCCCCTACCCGTTATATGAAAGCGCTCCGAAGGAAATTTAAGTTATAAATTCAAAATTTCTCTTTCTAATTATTCTTAAAATTTCGTGGAAAATATTATTGAAATTATGTAGGAAAACTAATCAAAAAATAGATTCTGCTCTACTCTATTTTCTTACCGATTATTTTATAAAACTTAAAAAAAACGTAAGTTAAGTCTAGAAAATAATGAGTTTTTAATTCAAACTGCAAACTCCAGTTTTGAACCTTTCAAAAAACTATTAGAAATATTTGACATTAATTTCAAACAAAAAGTTCTATCAATTGAAAGGTCCTTAATGATTTTCCGCTTAATTTTTTATCACTGGAAAACATTAAAATTCTGATGAAAACGAGTTAAGCAAAGAACTATTTCAGATAAATCACGAAAAGTAACTGTAAAATTATTCAACAAAAATTTTAGAAAAACACATGATAATTTGAAAAGAAATCCTGCTGCAGATTTACAAATAAACTGTGTCGCGCCTTCATATAACCTCGGTTTTGCAAAATGCGGAAAGACGGGATGATTGAACTTTTATTCAAAATAATCCGCAAAATCCATTTTGTTTTAGACAATTTTTGTAAATTAGTCAAAACAAAAGTGGTTTTGCTACGATTTGTAAAAGTTGAAGATTTCAGCTTCGATTTTCCGCACTTCGCAAAGCCGCCGGACGTTATCGGTAATGGCATTTGAATGCTCCGACACAAAATCAACCGACCGACAAAACCGAAATTTTGCCAACGCCTCGCAAAATTAAAAGAGGTGCAACCCACCCAAAAATCCAACGCTTTTGCACCACATTTAATTTTACCCAACCGCAACCAAGCCCACCCACCACCCTTTTTTACAAATTTGATACTTATAGTCCGTGGACTTATTTACATCTATTTCGGAACTTTGCATTTCAAATTACCGATATGGGAGCGACATATTCTGAAAGTGAAAAAAACTATTTAGAACAAATAGGAAATCAAATACGAGAACTTCGTATTGAAGCCGACTTATCTCAAGAAAAATTAGCTTTTGCTTGTGACCTTGACAGAACTTACATCGGTTCTGTTGAAAGAGGCGAAAGAAATATCTCTGTCATCAACCTACGAAAAATTGCAAAAGCATTAAAAACAAAAGTTCCTATTTTATTAAACATTGAAGAATGAATAAAGATTTTAAGACTCCACCAAAGTCAGTCAAAATACTAACTCAACGCGAAACATTAGTACAATACTTTTCTGAACTAGTAGGACAACCATTTATGCTAACTGGAAAAACAAGAACAGATGGTTCCAACGTTCGTAAATTAATTGCTTCTACTTTAGAAAAACATTCATTGCCTGAATTAGCAGAACAAGGAGAGTTTGAAATAGTTCCTCCCAAAGCAAAAGGAGTTCCAAAAATTGTAAGAGAATTTATTGACACTTATATTGTTACAAGCGGAACATCTTACAACTTACAAGTTTGGAATAGAATACCTGCAACAGAAACCCTATTGATAAAATACGAATCGGGTGAAAGTTTAAAATGTAATGATGTACGTTTTGTTTTTGTGAGAATTGATACCGAAAAGAACGTTATCGCTTCTGTTATTATTCTTACACCCGAATACATTGAACAAAAATTTGGAAAGTTTGGCAAACCAACTATTAAACATCAATTACTAATTTCTGGAAAAGTAAGAAAAGATATTTATGGAAGTGAAGACAAAATCCTTTCCTTCCCCGATTCAAAAAAACTTTCTTATCAAATTCGCCACGATTACGAACCACCAAAGTCGGGAATGGTAGAAGAACCAGATATTAAACATTTATTCTCTATTGGTTTATTGAAAAAAATGGTTGCTGAAAAACTAATCGGATTTAAATTAGATGCAGCAGCAACTAAAAACAGAGGACAGGCATTAGAAAAGAAAGTACTTGAATTGTTAGGTTATGAAGTGAATGAAAATGACCTTTTGTATGGAGCTTTTCCTGATATTAGAAACCAATTGTTAGAAGTAAAAGTTCAAGATAGCCCAACAGTTGATTTGGGTAAATTCTCACCAGAAAAAGAGGAAATCGTTATTGAAGATTCAAATTTGACAACTTTTGATGTAAGATATTTGATAGCTTTAACTAATCCTAAAACGGAAATAATAGAGGGTATTATACTCTCCCCTGGAGAAAAATTAGGAGAGTTGTTTTCTTATGTTAGTGCAGAAAGTTATAAATGTCAACGAGCAATACCAATGTCATTTTTTGAAAAATATTACGGAAAATCCGTTTTTAATCCAAGCTAAAAACAGGTTCAACTCCAAAAGATTCAGCGACTAAAATTTCTAATTGGTTTTCCAATTTTGAAATTTTAGTTTCATCTTTAGTGTGATTAAGTTTTTTGACAATTGTAATTATTTCCTTTGATTTTTCCGATTTAAAATCAGGCAAAGGATATTTTTCTACATATTGCGTAAAATACCTTCTTCTACCCGAATACAATTTATTATTAAACACCAAATCGTGATATTTGGTCATTAGCTTTGAATTGGCAATTCCTTGAATCAACATTAGTTTTTCGACATCTTCATCTTTAGTTGCAACAATCCAATAGCAATTTCCATTTACGATTTTCCCACCATTATCAAAATAAAAACGAGGTTTTAAACTTATATCAGGAAAAACAAGTTTAGGAAACCTCCATTGGTCAGGTCGATGCGGAACCCATAATTCAAACCATTGTCTTCCTGCATCAATCAAATATTTTCTTGATTTTAATCTATCTTCGTGTTGAGTAAAATATTTTTTTGCTTTTGGATATTTTTCAATATCTACCGTTTGTTTTTCACCATTAACTGAAATATGAGGATAAAGAACTTTTAATTTAAAATTTTCTTTTGCATTCCAAGGTTCAATATTTTCTTGTGAAATCAAATCTTTCAATAATTCATTTTCGGGCTTTGTTCCGTTTAATTCTTCCCATTTATCGCTGATAAAAACTTTATCTGCCGTTGATTTAATACCAACTTTCACTTTGAAAAAATCTTCTACCCTATTTTTTGATGCTTTATCAATTTTAGAAACCCAATCTGATTCATCTCCCGATAACATTTCCCAACAAGAAGTTGAACCAACTTTGTATTTTAATGCTCCCGATGATTTTTTATACCGCTTTCCATTTTCTGTTACAAAGTAACCCGATTGATTATTTTTTAAAATATCAAAGACTGTTTCAACAGAAATTAAATCGCCCTTGTAGCCATTTAATTCTTCATAAATCTTGATGAAACTTGCCGATGATGGTGATTTTTGTTTTTTCTTTCTACCAATAAAAATAGCAGGTAATACGGCAGCATCAAACAATTTTGTATCTCCTAAATCTATCAATTCTAAAATTTCATAGTTTTCAGACAAAAATTTACGAATACTTTCACCACTTTTAGTCGATAAATAACGATTGGATGTTATTACTCCAAGTATTCCGTTTTCTTTTAAACTCTCGGTCATCGCCATTAAAAACGGATAATACAAATCAACCCTACCTTTCAAATTAAATTTTCGAGCAAGATTCTGTGCCTGTTCAGTTCCTAAAATTTGAGTGCGAACATAAGGCGGATTGGCAATTACAATATCAAATGAATTATTAACAGAAGATGTACATTCATCAAATAATGACGGTGTATTTCGAGTACTTGACAGGTCAACAGACAATAAAAAATCTTCGTGAATTAAATCAGATTTCTTCTTTCCAAAACACAACAAACGGTCTTTTGAAAAACTCAAATATTGCTCGTTAGCATCATAACCAGTTAGCGAAAAATCAATTGCTTTTTCATTCAGAACTTCTCCCATTGCAACTAATAATTCGCCCTCTCCACAAGCAGGGTCAAGAACACGGTTACTTGTTGATTTAGCATACAACGCAATTCTTTCAGCCAAAAAAACAGCAAGTTCTTTCGGTGTAAAAGTTGCTCCAGTATTTTTTATTTGCTCTTTAGTTGCCATCTCTACAAAGATACTTAAAATCATCAATACTACAAGGTATAAATCTACGAAAATTATCAATAAGATTTTCAAAGTAATTGTTTTGAGTAAAACCTAATTCCAAATTCGTAAATTAGCAGTTTCAAATCAATACCAGTCAAACAAATGATTTTCAATATATACTACATAAACTTTCCAAAGGTTTATGAAATTAAGATGATGCTTAATAATATGCTTCTCGCTGAACAGACAGTTGAAAAAGATAAAAAAATTGAGGGTGAAACCTATTTAAAAACTAAACTTGGATTTAATATTCTTGACATTTTTAAACTGGGAGAAGCAGAAGTTGGAGGAAGTATAAAAGGTTCTGGCTCTAAAAAAGTATTAGAAACGTTTGAAATAAAAACAACAAAATCTATAATTCTGGACGAAGTTGTAAAAAAGTGCAATGAGTTTGAGGGGTTTGATAAAGTTGAGGAGGGAGAACTAATAAAAATTGACAATGTAAAGTTGTCTTTAGAAAACGAAGATGAATTACGAATTGTAAAATTTATCAATAGTGGTGCAATGAAAGATTTGGTTGTTCCAGGAACTAATGGATTTGATATGAATAATCTTTTCAATTCAATGTTTAAAGATTATGCTTATAAAATCAAAGGAAATTTAAAAGACGACGATAATATCCTTATCAAAATTCCATTAACTTTTGAAAGTGAATTTGAAAGCTCATATAGTGTAGATGATTTATTTGTTGGTAAAGTTTCAGTAATAGGGTTATACAAAGGAAAAATCAAAGTTGATGATTTAAAAAATTCATTTCAATATTTTCAGGAACTTGGACAATTACAAAATGCTTTCCCATTGAACAAAGAAGACGAAGAAATAGAGGAAAGTCATTATAAAATTAATGAATCCAATAACCAGTTTACTTTTAAAAGTTCAGGAGACGGGAACGAATATCATTATATTGACTTACTTGCTATTATCCAAAACGTAAACATAAAATAATCATCAATGGATAAAGTTTTGCTGTTTTACGAGAAAGATGATTATTATGACTTCAAAGATTCAAAAACTTTGGAGGGTTACTCAATTATAAGCATAACCAAATTAATTCATAACTTATCTCTGATTAAAGAAATTGATATAAATAATGAAATAATTGACCTTTCTGCTCTTACTGAATATAATACTATTCAATCTATTCTTGAGCAGATAATATACCAATTCGAAGAAACGCCTATTTTTATTTGTGATGTTTCTAAAAGAGAAAAATTAGAATATGAGCTACGTTTTATATTTGATGCATTTGAAAATGTAGATAAGGATTCTTTTCAGAAAAAAGAGAAAGAAACAGAATCTTTAAATGATGAAAAGCAATTAGTATCCAAAAGACACAAGAAAATAATCGACCTAAACGATGATGAATTAAGTCAGTTCTTCAACGAATTTAAAAACAGGCTTTACGGACATTCCAAATTCAAAGATGATTTTGAACAACAAATCAGAACATTTCGAGTATTCAATAAGTTAGGAGAGCACAAAATTTTATCCCTTTTTCTAATGGGAGAATCTGGTGTTGGGAAAACAGAAGTTGCAAGAACAATTTTTAATTGTTTGAAAGGAGAAAAAAAACTTGCTAAAATAAATTTCGGAAATTATAGTAATGAATTTTCACTAAGCTCTCTAATCGGTTCTGCAAGAGGATATATCGGAAGCGATGATGGTGAAATCTTTATGAAAGTGCGGGAAACAGATATGGGGATTTTACTAATTGATGAATTTGAAAAATCTAACTCAACTCTATTCAACTATTTTTTAGAAGTGTTAGAAAGTGGAAAAATGACAAGTTCATTAGGTGAAGAAATGGACTTGAACGGTTTTATTATCGTGTTTACTTCAAACATTTCAAAAGAGGATTTCAAAAAAAGAATTTCCCCCGAATTAAGGTCAAGATTTGATTATAAGTGTATTTTCACTTTGTTAAGTGATGAAGACAAAATGAAGTATATAGAGTTTAGAGCTGAAAGCATTAGTAAAAAGGTAAAATCTGAATTTAAAATAGACTTGGGAGAACAATTAAAAACATACCTCTCAACTCGCATAAATGTATCTTCTTACAAAAATATGAGGGACATAAACAAACAAATCAAAAAGGAATTTTTAACATATCTTTCAATATACCAATCCAATCAAGATGAAAACATTGAAACACAAAACAACACGACCAAAGTTGGCTTTACAAGAAAACTTTTGAATATACTTAATGACGGAAAGAATTAGTAAAATAGAACTATAACATAGAAAAACTAAATCCACGCACTTGGTAGCACATTTGCATTTTCGCAACCACACAAAGCCAAGCAAAAATGCAAAAGAGCTACCAAGCCAACGCTCCAACAAATAACCGAAAAGAGCCACTACCGATAACATGAACTGTGTAAAAAAACAAGTTTTTTAGGCAGATTTTTGTAAATAATTTTCTTGGTAAAATACTCTGTTTTTTACCACTCCAAATACAA
>NZ_JBEPMO010000025.1:0-28552 GCF_040545805.1 Moheibacter stercoris | reverse complement strand
GAAACGATACTTAATTTAAAAGCTAAAGTATAATCTCGTTGCGTCCGTTTGTTCCTTTCGGAATTTAATTCTTTCATAATAAGTCGATTTTGTGTTAACTTATTTTAGGACGGGACAAATCTCATAAAAAAAGGTTCATCTTCCGATGAACCTTTTTTTATGCTTGATTGATTTATTTCTTAGGTGTTTGCAAAGCTTTGAATTGTTCCGGCATTGCTTGGTAAATCTTGTACTGAACTTCATATCCTTCTGGAACGTAAATAACAATCGGCATACGACCATTGTAATCGGTCAAATAGGATTGTCCTGTCACAAATTTCGAAACCATTTTATTATCACCACAACCCATCATCGTACTGATGGCATCGCCATTTGTATTGAATTCCAAATAGGAATATCCCCAACCTTGAAGGTCTTTGGATTGAAATTCGCCCATCAAAGAATGACGATTACACGTATCAACATCCATATATTTCCCCACAAAAATTTCGATTTTCTTGTTAGCGTCTTCCTCCAAGGAGCTATGTGGAACTTCAATGATAAATTGCTCATAACCTTTTTGAGCTTTCGGGAACACCGAAGTATCTACTTTGATATTTTGTGCGAATAATAAAGTTGAACTTACTAATAAAATTAGAATCGTCAAGTTGGAAAAGAATTTTATCATTTTGTTTATTTTTTGCGATGCTATTCCAATTTCAATGCCATTCTAGATTTTCTTATTTTAATCTTGTGTGAATTTGAAGATTTCTTCTAATCTTATTTCATTTTTAAATAATAATTTTCAGAAAGAGAACTTTTAAATAAACGATAATCTCCCTCATATTCCCTATTTCTTTCATTATACCTAATAGTATCGTTTTCAACAAAGAATTCATGAACTTTCCTATTCTCAAAATTCTTTGTTTCCAAACCAAATTCCTTAATTTCCTTCGTGAAAAGGAAATCTATTTTCGAAAGATTTGATGAATCAAATACGACATAAAGCCCTAATAAACAGATTGGGAAAACCCATAAAGTATTGATTATCGTTAAAAAATCAAATTTTGTTTCTATTAAAAACAAAACCATAACGGTCAACAAAACTGCTCCAATTACGTAATATTTAGTAGGCACATCAAAACTATTAATTTCAATAAATTTCGTTGGCCAGAATGCTAGAAAGAAGGCAAGCAGAATTAAAACCCAAATGAATTTATTTAAAAGTTTATTTTTTGTTTGAATATTCATTTTAGTTAAATTTAATTTAAATGAATCAGTTTTCATCCTTCTTCAAATGATAAGCATCTACAAATCGACTTTTGTATAATTTGAATTTCCCTTTGTAAATATCATCCCATCTCTCGTCTTCATAATAATACAAATCGTCGTTTTTGTATATAAACTTGTGTACGTGAAAGTATCTATCTTCTGAAAAATACTCAACATTATAATCATTAACTTTTTTGGAGAAGATAAAATCTAACTTCCTTAATGTATATGGAGTAAAACTTAAACCAATAAAAATTCCAATAAATAAAGGAATCCACATTATATTGAAAATGGTGAAGAAATCATACTTCTTTTCGATGATAATCAATAATAGAATGGACAAAATTATAGTCAAAGATAAAACCCAATAGAGTTTAACATACCGATAATTAGGTACAATAACTAAGAAATCAAACTGAACCACCATTAAAATTGCATACAAGAAAAGAATTACGGCAAAAAGAATAAGGGCAATTTTCCTTACCAGTGATAATTTGTAAAATTTCTCTAGCATCGCATCTCTTTTACCAATTCGACATCTCTTCCCAACAATGGCAAATACCTTTCTTGAATGATGTTGAAATGATGGATTTGATGACCGACCATACTAAATCCAAATCCCAAAACGGAAAATTCAGAATCGCCTGAAAAAGCAGGCTGCGTCAAATCTTCTTCATCAAAGGATTGAAAAAGCGAAATGGTCGAACTTCTCACAAAAAGAAAATCGTTTTTTAATTCTTCCCAGTTTTTATGGTTGGCTTTGGAATTGGGTGCCAATACATTTTCGTCGTGCGATACAGGTCGGTTGGCATCTTTGCGAGCATACACCAAAGCGCGATAAGAGAAAATTCGTTCCCAATCGATGATATGTTGGATGATTTCCTTTGTCGTCC
This sequence comes from Moheibacter stercoris, assembly GCF_040545805.1. Classification (NCBI taxonomy): domain Bacteria; kingdom Pseudomonadati; phylum Bacteroidota; class Flavobacteriia; order Flavobacteriales; family Weeksellaceae; genus Moheibacter; species Moheibacter stercoris. The sequence goes on along the minus strand of NZ_JBEPMO010000025.1, from coordinate 26,408 downwards.
ATTTTTCTGGCGCATAAGTTCGATTACCTAATTCTTCCAAAATAGCAAAATTTAGATTTTGGAAAGAAGCCAAATGTTTGTCCAATGCAGCTTTGATCGTTAAATCATCGGCTAAATCAACATAAGCTTGATAATGTGGTGGAATATGTGTTAAATGTTCTTTTTTCATAGATTGTCAATTGGTTAGGAATTAATTTAGTATTTTCCTAAATCATAAATTTCCATAATTTCTTTCAATTTCGCTTCCATATCAATTTGTAAATCGATCAATTCACCCGTATGCATATCGAAAACCCAACTATGAACTTGTAAATTTCGGCTGTTGATCGCTTTTTGAACCGAAGCAACTTTCAACACATTGAAGGATTGTTCTTCCACATTCAACTCTACCAAACGATCATAACGTTGAGTTTCATCTTCAATCGAATTCAATTCGTCTTTGTGCATACGATAGACATCGCGAATGTTTCGTAACCAGGGATTCAACAAGCCTAAATCTTGTGCTTCCATCGCGGCTTTCACACCACCGCAAACATAATGTCCGCACACCACAATGTGTTTTACTTCCAAATGTTTCACTGCATAATCAATCACCGACATCACATTTAAATCGATGTTGATGACCATATTGGCAATGTTTCGGTGTACGAATACTTCTCCTGCTTTGGCTCCCATCAATTCTTCTGCTGTCACACGACTATCGGAACAACCGATGTAGAGAACTTCGGGTTTTTGACCTTCGCATAATTGGGGGAAATAATTGGTAGAATTGGCCAATTTTGCTTCGACCCATTTTTTATTATGTTCAAATACTTTGTTTAAATCCATAATTCGAATGTACAAAAAAAGCCGACTCTGAGAAAATCGGCTTTTAATTCTATTTAAGTTTTTCTTAAGCTTCTTCTGAAACGATTTTCGCGCTCAAATACTCACGGTTCATACGTGCAATATTTTCCAACGAAATTCCTTTTGGACATTCCACTTCACAAGCTCCCGTATTGGTACAATTTCCAAAACCTTCTGCGTCCATTTGTTTCACCATATTCAAAACACGGTGCGTCGCTTCTACTTTTCCTTGTGGCAATAAAGCAAACTGAGAAACTTTTGCTCCAACGAACAACATCGCAGAACCGTTTTTACAAGTTGCTACACAAGCTCCACATCCGATACAAGTTGCAGCCGCAAACGCTTTGTCAGCATCTGCTTTTGGAACTGGGATCGAATTCGCATCGATGGTATTTCCTGAAGTATTCACCGAAATAAATCCACCTGCGTGTTGAATTCTATCGAAAGAAGAACGGTCAACTATCAAGTCTTTGATAACTGGGAAAGCCGCCGAACGCCAAGGTTCGATGGTGATGGTTTCGCCATCTTTGAACGAACGCATATGCAATTGACAAGTCGTGATTTCACGATCTGGCCCGTGTGCACGTCCGTTGATATACAAGGAACACATACCGCAAATTCCCTCACGACAATCGTGGTCAAATGCAACCGGTTCTTTTCCTTCGTTTACTAATTGTTCATTTAACATATCCAACATTTCCAAGAAGGAACTGTCAGTTGATACACCGTTTAATGAATAGCTCTCAAATTTCCCTTTCGACTTATCTCCTGCTTGTCTCCAGATTTTGAGTTTAATATTGATATTTTTTGAAGCCATAGTCTAATTTTTTAAGGCAGAAACCTACTGATTATTTGTAGTTTCTTGCAGCGATTTTGATGTATTCGTAATTCAACGGCTCAATGTGTCGAACTTCTTGTTTGATGTCATCTCCTTTGTATTCCCAAGCAGCAACGTGTTTGAAGTTTTCATCGTCACGTAAAGTTTCCCCTTCTTCGTCTTGGTATTCTTCACGGAAGTGACCTCCACAAGATTCTTTTCTTTCCAAAGCATCCATTGCCATCAATTGACCCAATTCCAAGAAATCTGCAACACGACCTGCTTTTTCCAATTCAGGATTCAAAGAATCTGCTGAACCTGGAACGCGAACATTTGCCCAGAAATCTTTTTTGATTTCGTCGATTTCTGCAATCGCTTCTTTCAATCCCTGTTCATTTCTAGCCATTCCGACTTTGTTCCACATTACATTTCCTAAACGTTTATGGAAATAATCAACGGAATGAGTTCCTTTATTATTCAAGAAGAAATTGATTCGTTCGTTTACTGCATTTTCAGCTTCTACGAATTCAGGTGAATCTGTTGGGATTTTTCCTGTACGAATGTCATCTGCTAAATAATCAGCAACTGTATAAGGAATCACAAAGTAACCATCAGCCAAACCTTGCATCAAAGCCGAAGCTCCTAAACGGTTCGCTCCGTGGTCAGAGAAATTCGCTTCTCCTAAAACGAAACACCCTGGAATGGTACTCATCAAATTATAATCAACCCAAACTCCACCCATTGTATAGTGAACTGCCGGATAAATTTTCATTGGAGTTTTGTATGGATTATCGTCGGTGATTTTCTCATACATTTGGAATAAGTTTCCATATTTTGCTTTGACAACCTCCTCACCCAATTGCGTGATTCGAGCTGGTGAAGCATTGTGTTCTCCATCAACCAAAGCTTTTTCTTTTCCATATCGTTGGATCGCTGCAGAGAAATCCAAGAATACACCTTCTTTGGTTTCGTTGTTTTCGATTCCAAATCCAGCATCACATCTTTCTTTTGCAGCACGAGAAGCAACGTCACGCGGAACTAAATTTCCAAACGCTGGGTATCTTCTCTCCAAATAGTAATCTCTATCTTCCTCTTTGATATCAGTCGGTTTCAAACGACCTTCACGAATCGCAACCGCATCTTCAATTTTCTTAGGAACCCAAATACGTCCGTCATTACGTAATGATTCAGACATCAAAGTTAATTTGGATTGTTGTGTTCCGTGTTGAGGAATACAAGTTGGGTGAATTTGCGTATAACAAGGATTTGCGAAGAACGCTCCTTTTTTGTGGATTTTCCAAGCAGCTGTAACGTTGGATCCCATAGCATTGGTCGATAAGAAAAAAACGTTTCCGTATCCACCAGAAGCAATGATAACTGCGTGAGCAGAATGTCTTTCGATTTCACCTGTTACTAAGTTACGAGCAATAATACCACGTGCTTTTCCGTCCACAATCACCAAATCTAACATTTCGTGACGGTTATACATTTGGATTCTACCTTTCCCGATTTGACGGTTCATGGCAGAATAAGCACCCAATAATAATTGTTGTCCAGTTTGACCCGCCGCATAAAATGTTCTTTGAACTTGCGTACCACCAAACGAACGGTTATCTAATAATCCTCCGTATTCACGAGCAAAAGGAACACCTTGCGCAACACATTGGTCAATAATGTTTCCAGATACTTCTGCTAAACGGTGAACGTTAGCCTCTCTTGCACGGTAGTCTCCTCCTTTGATTGTATCGTAAAACAATCTGTGGATCGAGTCTCCGTCATTTTGATAATTCTTTGCAGCATTCACCCCACCTTGCGCCGCAATAGAGTGCGCTCTACGTGGTGAATCTTGGTAACAGAATGCTTTTACATTGTAGCCCATTTCAGCCAAAGAAGCTGCAGCAGAACCACCTGCCAATCCTGTACCTACTATGATGATATCAATTTTCCCTCTGTTGTTTGGAGCAACTAAGCGCAAATTAGCTTTGTGCTTCGTCCATTTTTCAGCGATGTCCCCAACAGGTATTTTAGAATCTAACTTACTCATATTAGATATTATAGTTGTTTAATAAAATGATATACAGCGATGATGATAAATCCTAATGGAATTGCAATCGCATAAATTTTTCCGATACACTTAATCACTGGTGTGTATTTCGCATGTCTTGCACCCAATGATTGGAAAGAAGACTCGAAACCATGTTGTAAATGCAAAGACAAAAAGATGAATCCAATGATGTACAATACTAAAGTAACTGCACTTGTAAATACATGGTCTAAGTGATCCATGAAGTAATTACCTTGTCCAAAGTTTGGATCTTGTGCAAAGTGATTGGCATTGATTGTTGGAATCCAAAATTGCCATAAGTGCACCAATAAGAACACCAAGATAAATCCACCAGAATAAATCATGTTACGAGATGCCCAAGATGAATTTGCACTTGCATTGTTTACTGCATACCCTACTGGACCACGTGCTTTTTTGTTTTGAATTTCCAAAACAAATCCCATCACAAAGTGATAGACAACCCCAATCATAAGGATTGGCTGCATCAAGTATTGAATGAAAGGATTCCTACTCATGAAGTCGGAAACATCATTGAACATATCAGGATTTATAACTGATAATGAATTGATTAAAAAGTGTTGTAATAAGAATATCAGCAAAAACAAAGCTGATAATGCCATTGTAAATTTCTTTCCGATTGACGATCGAAGCAGAGATTCTTTAGCCATAAAGCAATTTTTGATTTGTAAAGAAACAAATGTAGAAAAGTTAAAAAATTTTAACAATGAAAAAAGTCATTCAATTGCCTTGAGAGGGCAGTTTAGAATGATTCTCAATAAAAGAATAGTTCGATTTTAACTATCAAAATTAATTCATTTTCAATAAAAAACTCCGATTTCCTTCCTAGAAAATCGGAGTTAATTTCATTATTCTTCTAAAATTATTTCTTTACCATCGTCATCACAGCATTTCCCATTTGAGCAAGAATTTGTTCTGATTTTACTAATTCTTGGGATTTCGCATCGATCCACAAAGTTGTCTTATCAGACGAATTTTCAACATTGACAATCCCTACCTTCCATGCTTCTTTCTCTCCAATTCTTTCTTTCCCTTCTACTTTAAGGTTCATTTGCTTGTTCTTACCTGAAATCATATCTGGCAAATAATACGAATGGGTATAATCCTTTGCCAACGGAAGACCTGCGATAATTTGGTCATAGCCTACTCCATCCGATATATAGGCGCCATCCATTACAAATTCAATATGGTTTCCCATCATGGTCATTTTGACTAATTTATCCGTAAAAACCATCGGAACCTCCATTCCTGCTTGTTGGAATTTTCTTTTCAAGGGTTTGAATTCGGAAGTGTATTCCATTTCATCCACAGAATTTCCCATTGCACTTGCTGCCTCATCTTTCACCAACCAGTTTTCACCCGATTTTGAAACCGTACGCGTTACATTTACTGGAATTGTCTGACCTTGAACGTCAATAATTACTTCAAATTTCTGAACTCCCTCTTGAAATTTATTTTGAATTTTTGGCAATGAAGAAGCGACTGTTGATTTCTGAACAGGTTCATAAACCACTTTGGAAACATCAACTCGAATTTCCTTTAGTCTTTTTTCCACATCTGCTGGCATGTCTTTCTGATAATCCGTTCCAACCACTTCATTCAAAAATCGTTCAATTTCTGCATACATAGCCATGTTGTTTACAGGTTTACGGAAACCATGCCCTTCATCGTCAGCCAATAAATAATCGACCTTTTTGCCTTTATCGCGTAGTGCAACGACAATTTGATCAGATTCAGCTTGCTTCACACGTGGATCATTAGCACCTTGGATAATCAACAAGGGTTTATTGATGTTGTCTACACTAAAAAGTGGACTCGCATCACGAATCAATTTCTGTCCCTCTGGCGTATTGGGATCTCCAACCATTCCATATAGGAAAGCTCTACCCGCTTCCCAATAAGCAGGAACAGAATCCAATAAAGTAAAAATATTGGATGGACCTACGATGTCGACTCCAGCAGCATACAAATTAGGCGTAAACGTCAATCCTGCTAAGGTTGCATATCCACCATAACTACCACCCATGATCACCACTTTTTTAGGATCTGCAATTCCTTGTTCCACTAAATAGCTCACTCCCCAAGTGATATCATCTTGCATCAATTTCCCCCATTGCAAATCTCCCGCATTTTGGAAATTCTTTCCATACCCTCCACTTGCTCTAAAGTTGGGTTGCAAAACTGCAAATCCACGGTTCGCTAAAAATTGCACTTCTGAATTATATCCCCAATAATCACGAGGACCTTTAGGACCACCATGAACCAAAATGATCGTTGGTAAGTTCTTGTCAGAAGAACCCTTTGGCAAAGTCAAATAGGCTGGAATACGCAATCCATCACTACTTTTATAAGATACTGGAATCATTTCTGCCAAATGCTTTTCAACCTCTTTTAGTTTTGGTCTTGGCGTATATTGAAGAATTAACTCTTTTGTTTTGGTGTCATAAAAATAAGCTTCAGTCGCATATTTATCTCCCCAAACCGCGATCAAAGATTTGGAATAATCTTTTGTGAAACTTTGGAAATCTACTTCTCTTCCCGGGAATTTCGATTTTAAATAATTGTAATTCGCTTCCCAAGTTTTGTCTTTCCAATAGACGTCTGTTTTGTCTGATGTATATTGTGTCGAAATGATTTTACGGGTATTTCGATCGATAAACAATCCACCAAAATCAACTTTTCCTTTTGGATCAGATTCAATTTTGGTTAATTTTTTAGTAGATGGATTCATCAAAAACAAAGCACTTAAGTCAAGATCGCCTTTGTTGGTCACCAAATAAAATTCAGAATTGTTTTCATTCCAATTGGAAATATAGGCTGTTTCCGTTACCAAAGTTTCGTAAATCGGCGTCAATTTCTCTCCTTCTTTGTACAAAAACTGCGTAGTACCTTTTTCATCAGTTCGGTATAGAACGCGAAGGTTTTCAACCCAATCGAAATCATATCCTGTAATTCGGTCTTTGTTTTCGTGAATCATTTTCAATTCTCCTGTTGAAATTTTCAAAGAATACAAATCATGCCAAGCCTTGTCACGATCATTGATTCCGACCATTAACAAATCTGGATCTTTTTTGCTTACCATGTAAATTTGAGCCGTCACTTCATTCAAAGGAGTCAAATTTCGAGAATTAGGAACTTCTCCTTTCTCGGCCTTGTCCGTAGGTTTCACGGCAAAAACATTGATGTTTTCGTCGCCATCTTTGTCTTTCACATACAAAATATACTGACCATCTTCTGACCAAAAATATCCATACAAAGGTCTTGTACTATCGGTTAATGGTCTCGCCTTATCAAAAGGTTCATCTAAGGATTTCACCCAAATGTTCATGATCCCATTGTATTCTTTCATAAAAGAAATCCATTTCCCATCTGGACTTAATTGACCTCCCGAAATTTCTGGGTTACCAAAAAATATTTCTCGATCGATCAAAGGGGCTTTCTGTGCTTGCATCATATTTATTCCAATCAATAGAACTAAAAGTATAAAGACTTTTTTCATGTGTTCCTAAATTAAGCGGTTAATGTTTTATAGATAGTTCGATTTTTCTAAAATCGATAAGTAAAGTTCTTCGTACATAGGAATGATGTTTTTTTCGTCGAATTTCATTGCCTGCATTTTCGCATTCTTTTTAAATTCATACAACATCTTCGGATTGGATAATAACTGAATTGCCTTTTCAGCCATTCCATCTACATCACCAATTGGCAAAACAAATCCTGTTTGACCGTCAACATTTACTTCTGGAATTCCACCTGCATTGGATGATATTACCGGAACGCTCGCTGCCATTGCTTCCAATGCAGCCAATCCAAAACTTTCCTTTTCAGATGGCAATAAAAACAAATCAGACGAACATAAAACATTTTGAAATTCTGTTATTTTTCCCAAATTTTTCACTTTGTTTTCAATTCCTAATTCATGAATCAGATTGTTGGCTTTTTCCCATTCTGGTCCTTCTCCTACAATGATTAGTTTCGAAGGAATTTCTTTCTGAATTCGATAAAAAACCTGAATTACGTCTTGTACACGTTTCACTTTTCGAAGATTGGAAACGTGAATGATAATTTTCTCTGCATCGGGCGCCATTTGAGTTCGGCAACCACAATTTTCATCGGGAATAAATTGTTGGTTATCGATGAAGTTAGGAATCACTTCTATGTCTTTGTGGATACTGAACAATTCCAAAGTTTCCTCTTTTAAACTTTCTGAAACAGCCGTTACTTTATCGGAATGATTGATGGAAAATTCCACCGCTGGTTTGTACACGGGATGGTTACCTACCAAGGTAATATCGGTTCCGTGGAGCGTTGTAACAATCGGCAAATCGATTCCTTTTTCACGTAACATTTGTTTCGCAAAATAAGCCGCATAGGCATGTGGAATCGCATAATGAACATGTAACAGATCCAATCCATACGATTGGGCAATGTTCACAATGGTTGTACTTAATGCAAGCGAATACGGTTGGTACTGATCAAAAAGTGGATAGGTTTCTACATTGACTTTATGAAAAAAGATATTGGATTTTGTGATGTTTAATCGAGCAGGTAAACTCGTGGCAATAAAATGAACTTGATGACCTCTTTCGGCCAAATCCATTCCCAATTCTGTTGCGACAATCCCACTACCTCCGAATGTCGGATAACATACAATCCCAATTTTCATTTGTGCTTTATTTGGGCACTAATTTAGTCTAATTGTCCGATTTTTTTCGTGTGAATTTAGTTAAAGGATTGATAAATTACATGATTTTACTACCATCCCATTTGGTTGTAAATGGAACTTCGTATAAATTCATTTGGCTTAATAAATCGTCTATGGAGTCACTTACCAACACCATATTTTTGTATTCCTCTTTTAACAATCCGGATTGAATCATCGTGTCAATTAATTGAATCAAGGAATCGTAATATCCGCCAACATTTAAAATTCCAATCGGTTTTTTATGCAAACTCAATTGACCCCAAGTGAGGATTTCAAATAATTCTTCCATTGTTCCAAATCCGCCTGGTAAAGCAATAAATCCGTCTGATTTTTCTTGCATCAAAGCCTTACGTTCGTGCATGGTTTCAACTACGATTAATTCTTGGAGTTGATCATGTTTGATTTCTTTGGCTGCCAAAAATTCAGGAATGATTCCAACAACATTCCCACCATTTGTCAAAGATCCGTCAGCAACTATCCCCATCAGTCCGACTTTTGCACCACCATAAACCAGCGTAATACCGTGCTCTGATAAGGTTTTTCCTAGTTCATAAGCTTGTTCAGCAAAAATTGGATTATTTCCTAAACTGGAAGCGCAATACACACAGATACTTTTCATTTTGAATTGAATTAAAATTTGAGAATTTTTATTTCTGAATTATGATGTGCGAAAATACAAATTAGTCAATGACTAAAGGCTAAATTTCAATCGGATTTGCCCATAAAAATTTCGCGGATTTCCAGGATAATAATACCTCGGCAAAGCATTTCCAAAGGCAGTAGCATTGACCAAAACCATTGAAGCATATTTCGTATTGGTCAAATTATTGACGCCAAAGGATAGTCCAACGAAAATTTTGTCCAAAAATTCATTTTCCCAATTCAATTTCGAATGAACCAATTGAAAGGATTCATTGAAAACCGTATTCGCATCGTTGATCGGGAATTGATCGACGAATTGATAATCGCCCGTCCAAGAAAATCCGAAAGGCATTTCCAAACGAAATCCTGACGAAACCAAATTTGCCGGAACTCCTGTTAATTGATTGCCCGAAAAATTCTCATCGTTGTGTAGGAATTCTTTGAATTCATATCGTCCAATAGAAGCTGCAAATCTTGGAATGAATGTCCAATTCTGTCCCAATCGAAATCTATAATTTCCTGCAATTTCAATTCCCTGATGCAAAGTTTCACCTGCATTGACACCTACATATTGATCTTCTGCCACCCGATCCGAAACCAATAAATTTTTCACGTTCATTTGGTATATCGCCAATTCCAATTGCCATTTCGGACGAGCAATTTTATAACCCAACTCGAAATTATCGCCAATTTCTGGTCGAATTTCAGGATTTAATCTTCCCGTTTCATCCAAAATTTCTTCAATTGATGGAAAGGAATAACCTCGACTATACGAGAAGTAAGCCGATTGAAAACGATTGGGATGATATAACAACGACAATTGCGGAGAAAATATGGGATCATACTTCTTCTTGGAGTTTTCCCTGATTTCTGAACTTGGACCTGATTGAAATTCCAATTGGGTTTGGTTGTAATTCAATCCTGCCTGAACGAACCATTTCTCGAAAATCGGAATTTTAAAATGCGCAAAAAATTGAATGAAAGATCGATCTTGATTGGTTTTCACCAAAGGATTTCCTTGCAAACTCCCTTCTCCATTGTTGGAAGTATATAAATTCTCAAAAGTCTCACCTTCGTATTGATCGTAAAAATATTCCGCACCGATGTTCAGTTGAATCGGTAATTTCAAAAACTGATTTCCTTGCAAAGAAAAACGACCGCCTAAACTTTGGGTTGACTGATCGAGAATGTCAAATGGTCTTGGTTCATAGGCATCTTTGGTCGCTCCAAAAATTGCGGAATTCAATGTAAAATTGGAATTTAATTTCCATGAATGATCCAATCCCAACATCCAATTATGGTATTGTTCAAAACCTTTTGCTTCTCGCCAATTGGCCGCCGCTAAATGTGGATTTTCCTCAAAATCGGTTTGATTGATGGAACTTGGAATATAGGATTTCAAATAGGTTTGATTGAACAAATACCGAAGTTGATGTTTTTCATTTTGAAACAAATTACCCGACAACGTATGGCCTTCTCTGAAATAATTGGAATTCTCCCGAAATCCATCCAATTGAATCCGTGAATACGCATATTGAATCGAAGATTTCTCGCCCACCCAAGCGAAATGCGCGTTGTTTTTCAAAAGTTCAAATGAACCGACCGTAGTACCAAATTGCCAACTAATTCCATTTTTTTTGGTTGAAATCGGTTGTAAAATAATGGCTCCACCCAAACCTGCACCATAAATACTTGACATCGGCCCTTTGATGATTTCGATTTGGGAAATTTGCTCCAAATCCAAATCTTCAATCGTCGTTTCGCTATCAACTGAAGTTAAGGGAATATTCCCATAAAATCCCCGAATTTTATTGGTTCCATAAGGTGTTCGTGCGCCCATTCCTCTAATGGAAATTCGGTTGGTATTGATACTCCCCGATTGCATAAAAACGCCTGATGATTGATTGACAATCAAAGAAACATCGCTTGCATTGTTCGATAATAACGTATGTTCATCCAAAACGGAAATCGACATTGGTGCTTGCAAAATTTCTTCCTCCACCAGAAATTTCGTCAAGGTTAATTGCGGCAAATCGATGCTTAGAGAATCATTCTCTTGGGAGAAAACAAGAATGGGAATAACAGTAAAAAGCAGAATCAGTCGCCAATTTTTCATTGATTAAAAATTAGAATTAATCTTTTAAAATTCTTAATTTGGATGGAAGAATTACCTCTATGAACAAAGATAAATTATTTCAAATGCCCATTATGGTGAAGGCGATGGAAATTCAAGAATTGGTTTCCGCACTTAGAGTATTTTATGAAGAAGCAGAAGTTGATGAAAATTCTCCTTTGGAAATGCAATTGGATATGATTCATGAAAATTCTTTAATCATTCCCGCCAAAATCGCTGGCGCTGAAGGTGGCGACATTTACGACATCCGAATGGAAAACGCAGCCATCATTCGTAAAGCTGCAAGAGAAATTTCGGTAACCCTTGGGTATTTGGATTTGGGAAGATTGGAAGAAAATGAATACACAGATTTGATCCGTTTAGAAATCGAGAATTTCAAAGTTCTATTTCGGGAATGGTTAAAAACTTTTGATCCCTGGAATTATGTTTTGGATGATTGGGGATTGTTTAATCCGCCTGGGATTGACTATGAGGATGAGGATGAATAAAATTATCAGGATGAATTTTTTCAACTTTATCACCTTTTTGAATAACCAGTACGCTATTGTTTTTCTTTTTGAACAAAAGTAAATTTTCAAATGCTTTTTCTAAGCCCTTAAGAATTTTTGATTTCTGCTCTAATTGTTTTTCAATTGTTGTCATAATAGGATTTCAACTTTTAAAATTTAGCACTATTTAGTATATCTATATCTTTCTCAAGCAATTTTTGTGCAATCAATTCGTGTTTTCCTTCTGAGTTATCAAAAATCAATCCCATATCAACAATTGGTAAGTAAATCGAAAACAAATTAAATATTCCTTTTATATATCTCCTTTTGATTACTTCATCTTCGATATTATGTCCTCCTTCTTGAACTCTTATCCTTACCCTTTCTTTGGCCAATTCAATGTTTTGAAGCCAAAAAAATAAAAGAACAACCTTGTATCCACTAGATTTCGCTTTCAATACAGTGTTTTTATAACTTCTAGTCGCCAAAGTTGTTTCAAATGAAAAGTTGTTATTGTCTAAAATCAACTCATTTATTCGACTCAACATAATTCTCCCCGCTTCAAAAGATACTTTTTAAGGTCTGAATGGGGAAATTCCTTTTGCTATTTCGTCTGCATTTACAAATTCTTTACAATCTAAAATTTCAGGCAAAATAGTAAATGAAGCCGTTGTTTTTCCAGCTCCATTACATCCTCCAATTATATAAAGAATCTTTTCCATCCAATTAATTTACTTCACAATCGCATCATACAAAACCTGACGGATGTTTTCGCGGTATTTTCCATTAGCCAAAGCATTATTGTTCACCGATGGATTAATTCGATTGGACAAAAACACATAGACAATTTCCTCTTTTGGGTCTGCCCAAACCATCGTTCCAGTAAATCCATAATGGCCATAACTTTGTTCTGACGGACATTTGCAATTGGTGTTTCCGCCCATTTTGTCAAATCCGGCACCGCGTTTATTTCCTGAAAATTGGGTATTGATGAATTCTTGAATGACTTCGGGTTTTATGTATTGAACGCCACCGTAAGTTCCGCCGTTAAGATACATTTGCATCAGTTTCGACATATCGCGAGCGGTAGAAAACAAGCCTGCGTGCCCCGCTACTCCACCCATCATTGCGGCACCTTGGTCGTGAACGTATCCGTGAATCAATTGATTTCGATAGATTTTATCGTTTTCGGTTGGAATGATTTGTTCTCTTGTAAAACGATCCAAAGGATTATAAGTCGTAAATCTCATTCCCATTGGTTTGTACAGCTTTTCATTGACCAAAGAATCCAACGGTTTTTTGTATTTGGTTTCCAAATAATCTTGGTACAAATAATAGCCCAAATCACTGTATTCCATCTTTTTCGACGCAAGCGGTGCATACAAAATATCGGTCATAATGGTATCGCGAATCGAACCGATGATGTAAATATTGTCGGTGACTTTGATCGGATGTTCCTCATCTTGTTTTCGCGAATAATAATCCAAATACAAACGAGCATTTTGCACATTGACCGATTCTTTGTAGAAACCAATCCAAGGCGGCAAACCTGCTTGGTGCGCCAAAAGTTCTTTGAGTGTGATATTCGCTTTGTTTGTTCCGTTTGCTTTCGGAATAATTGTTCCAAGTGTTTGATTGAGACTCAATTTCCCATCGCTCACTTCTTGCATCAATAAAGGAAGCGTTGCGGTAACTTTTGTAACCGAGGCTACGTCATACAAATCTGTGGGTTCAACTTTTTTTTTTCGTTGGATGCTCTCGTATCCAAATGTTTTATCGTAAATCACTTTCCCTTTTCGCGTGGCGACAATTTGCATTCCAGGCGTTGCCCCTTTATCGATTGCTTCTTGCGCCAAAACATCCATTTTCTTTAGAATTTCGGAACTCAATCCTACTGATTCAGGGTCGGCGAAGCCCAATCGGTTCAAACTGGGAATCGAAATTCCGTTTCCAAATCTCCATTGGTCATTAACATCAACGGGTAATTTCCCTTTGATAGCAGCTGCGCCAAAAATTAATCCAGCCGCAATATCTTGGGTTGTTTTCAAATTTTGGTACATCACCAAAACCGCTTTGGTTTGATTTAGATCTAAATCCATCAAGGCATAAGGACTACCAAAAACAACTAAGGTTGTAGAATTTTGAGCCGAAACAGCTTTTAAAATGGCTTTTGAATTTTCCGAAATCTTATAGCTTTTGTAAGCCGTTTCGTTCGATTTATGGAATCCAATGATAACTTGGTCATAGTTTTTCAATTTCGAAATTTCGGCTGCGGATTTGATTTTGACTAAATCAACTGGAACGTGAAAATCCAAACTTTTGTCGAAATCATTGTATTCGGCTTCTTCCAAAGAAACATAGGCAATTTTGATATCGTTCAAATTTTTGATTGGTAAAACATCTCCTTCATTTTTCACCAAAGTTGCTGCAGATTCATACAATTGGTAAGTCGTTTCTGAAAAGGAAACTTTGTTCAAATCTGCCAAAAGATTTTTGGTATCAATTGGTTTGGAATTGTTCAATCCGACGAAATATTTCGCTTCCAAAATCTTCTTGACACTTTCGGCTAATCTTGCTTCAGAAATTTCACCTGAATTGATTTTGTCTATAATTTTTTGTTTCGCTGTTTTCACATCTTGCGAAAACAATAAAATATCATTTCCTGCCTCAAACGCCATCAAATCGACTGTTCCTGGCGAATATTGTTTGGCAACTCCGTCCATATTTAAAGCATCTGTAATCACCAAGCCTTTGAAATTCATTTCGTTTTTCAATAAATCGGTAATGATTTTTTTGGATAAAGTAGCTGGTAAACCTGAGTTGTCCAAAGCGGGAACATTTAGGTGAGAAACCATTATAGAAGCGACTCCTGCGTCGATTAATTTTTGAAAAGGTGCTAATTCCACTGATTTTAAACGCTGCAAATCGTGTGCGATCATTGGCAAAACCTTGTGGGAATCTTGACTAGTATCGCCGTGTCCAGGGAAATGTTTCGCAGAAGCCAAAACACCTCTTTCCTTCATTCCCAACATATAACTGATTCCTTTTTGGGCAACATTTCCCACATCGGAACCAAAAGAACGGTTTCCAATAATCGGATTTTTCGGATTGGTATTGACATCAACCGTTGGGGCAAAATTAAAATGAACACCCATTCGCGCCGATTGTTCGCCAATGTTATTTCCCATTTGTTGAACCAAAGAATTGTCCTGAACCGCACCCACGGTCATCGCCCAAGGAAAACGGTTGACTTCTTTAAGGCGCATTGCCAATCCCCATTCAGCATCCATCCCAATGAACAAAGGAATTTTTGCCACTTTGTTGTAGCGATTGGTTAATTCGGCTTGTTTGACAGCGATATCTTGCATAAAAATCAATCCGCCAATGGCTTCATTTTTCACCAAATTTTCGATTTGGGTTTCGTGGGCTGCATCACGATTGGAATAAGCCGCAACTATAAATAATTGCCCAACTTTTTCTTCCAATGTCATTGCATTGTATTTGTCTTCTACCCATTTTTTTTGTTGGAGAGAATCAATAAAAAACGGGGAATTTTGTGCGTATAGGTAAATTGACTGAACTGCTAAAATGGCAGCAAACCAAATCTTCTTCATTCGTTCTTGTTTTTCGGTTGAATTAAAAATCAAAAAACGGAAAATTATTTAAGATTAGGAAACGAAATTAATTGGAGAATGTATATTTAGGATTCTTTTATGATTTAATTTTAACCCGTTGTGCATTATGAATTAGGATAAAAAAGTTGTTCATCTGATTGAAAATCAGTAAATTGTTTTAGCCATAAAACATTTACAATGAACAACTTAATTGCAAATTACGAAAGAAACCTAACGGAGTGGTTCGACGTAGTCAATTTTGGAAGTATTGAGAAAAATATCATCTGATACACTTTTGAGTTACCAAAGGAGATCTCCTCAAATGAAAGATTTAGAATTGATAAGTTTAGCTCTGACAGCAGAATTTATGGGTATTGACAGTGAAAATCATTTGTTTAGAAATCTCCCTACTTCACTCAAAACTAAAATAGAACGCAGTGTTTACAACCGTAGAAAAAGGAAATTGGCTTTTGAAATCAATGAAATTCGTCTGAAATTAGCACAACAATTTAATGAGTTTGAAGATTGTTTTATTGTGGACAGTATGCCGCTGGAAATATGTAAGATAGCAATAAGTTCACGTTCTAAGATATGCAAAGAGCAAGATTATTGTTTTCCAAACAGAGGTTTCTGTGCCTCGCAGCAAATGTCTTTTTATGGATACAAACTTCACGCAGTATGTTCTGTAAGTGGAGTTTTTCAAAGCGTGGATGTAAGTCCTGCATCGGTTCACGATATCCACTTTCTAAAGGACATAAGAAATCAACTATCAGATTGTTTGCTACTTGGCGACAAAGGATATCTTTCATCAGAAATACAGATTGATTTGTTTGAATCAGTCAATATTGAATTAGAAACGCCTAAAAGAATCAATCAAAAAGAATACAAACCTCAATATTATCTTTTCAAAAAATACAGAAAACGCATTGAATTGCGAAGCATATCATGAATTCCAAAATATAAAATAACAACAAATGAATAAACGCTATTCTCTCAGCTTTGCGACCAGTTTATGATCAGACGAAATTATGCGAAAACTTTTGACGGTTTTAAAACTCGTATTTTGGCTAAAATTACCGCACTGACAATTGTTCAATTCATTAATAAGGAATACGTTGGTCGAAATATCAACAGTTTAAAAACTCAAATTATTTAAAATGCACAAGGGGTTATTAAAATAAATTTCAAAAGAATTGCACAGTGTCGCTAGTAAGTCTATGTGCCTATTGTGTAAGTTTCTTATCTATTCTTAAATTCAATTAAAGAACAATCGGATTTAAAATATCCACCATAATTCTTCCATCACCATAAAAATGAATATCCTGAAAAACACGTATGTTTTTATCCTTCAAATTGGGCAAGTTTTTCAATGATTCTTCTGCTTTTTTCAAAGCATCTGCATTGTTTAAAATACTTCCAACTACTTCTACTTTTTCGGTTTCCGAACTTGTTTGAGTCAGTATATTGGCAATAGTTTCAGTTTGGTTTGCTTCAGTTGAAGAAGTTGTATGCTTTTTCTCACCACCACCAGAAACTATTGTGATGGAACAAATAAATAAAACGTTTTGTGTAAGATTATTCAATTGTAGTTAGATTTTATCAAAACTACCATATCAAAACGCTTAAAAAAATAGCTGAATACAGTTATTTATAATCAATAGGAAGGGTTTATTTTTGCTTTAACTAAACCCTAGAGAATTTTTATCGCAATGGTATTCCCCCTAACGGCAACTATAATAAAAGCGAAAAACTCAAATCACTAAATTCTCAAGCAATTATAAAGCCTCTTCTTATGTGAGTCCCTAATCCTTAGGAAGAGGCAGTATTTGAATAAGCTTCTAATCTCACAGAACATTAAAAAAGCTTTAAGCTTTAACTTTTCCGATTAAAATTTGTCAAAATCAATATCCAAAACACCTTCTGTGGCAGTTTTACGTATAATCTGAATCATTGGATTTTTCTGGAACTCAATGGTGTTGGGGTCGATTACATAGATAGGTTTTCCTTTGGGCAAAAAATCCAATAAGGATGCTGCCGGATATACTTGTAATGAAGTTCCAATAACAATCATTCCGTCTGCATTTTCTACTTCTTGAATCGCAGTTTCCATCATAGGAACCATTTCGCCAAACCAAACGATATGAGGTCGCAACTGCGCACCATCTTCGGCTAAATCACCCAAATGAACATCATCTTCCCAATTGTAAACCAACTCTTCATTAGCTTCACTTCGAACTTTTCGCAGCTCGCCATGAAGATGAAGAACTTTTGAAGAACCCGCGCGTTCATGTAAATCATCCACATTTTGGGTTATAATCACCATATCAAATCGTTCTTCCATATTTTTTAAAAATAGATGTGCCGAATTGGACTCTACTTCCTTTAGTTGCCTTCTACGCTGGTTATAAAATTCCAAAACCAAAGAAGGATTCTTTTGCCAACCTTGAGGCGAAGCTACCTCCATAATATCATGATTTTCCCATAATCCGTTGGCGTCCCGAAAAGTAGAAATTCCACTTTCTGCACTAATTCCTGCTCCCGTCAATACGACTATTTTTTTCTTTTGACTCATCTTTCAATTGAATTCTAAGGTTAACTGATTGAAAAAATATCCGTAATTTACAGGAAAATATTCAGATGAAATGAAAGATAATTTTTCAAGTCAATCCAATTTATATGCGAAATACAAACCTTCTTTGCCCATCGAATTATTTGATTATATCCTCGAATTAGTTCCAAATCGTGAAAAAGCATGGGATTGTGGTACAGGAAATGGGCAGTCAGCTTATATCATGTCAAAATTTTTCAAAGAGGTTCAAGCAACAGATATCAGCGCACAGCAATTGGAAAACGCCGCAAAAGAATCCAACATTTTCTATAGCCAACAACCCGCAGAAAAAACGGACTTTCCCGATCATGAATTTGATTTGATTCTAATTTCCCAAGCCTTACATTGGTTTGATTTGGATGAATTCTTTCCAGAAGCAAAAAGAGTTTTAAAACCCAATGGAATTATTGCAGCAATTGGATATGATTTACCAAGATTGACTCCCGAAATCAATTCTCTGATTGATTATTTGTATTCGGAAATCATTGGAGATCATTGGGACATTGAACGAAAAATTGTCGAATCGCAGTATCAAACCATTTCTTTCCCATTCGAAGAAATTAGCGTTCCCAATTTTCACATTCAGAATGAATGGACTTTTGATGATTTGATTGGATATCTCAACACTTGGTCGGGTCTTAAACATTATATTCAGGCAGTTGGCAAAAATCCATTGGAAGAATTGACAGATAAATTTTCAGTGGCTTGGGAAAATCAAACCTATCAAAAAGTACGATTTCCAGTCTTTCATAGAATTGGAAGACTTCCTACAATTTAATCAACTGAATTTCAGCCTATATTTTCCTTTTTAATTGTTTAAATTTGCCAAAATTGCTTGTATGAAAAAATGCATTGTTTTTTTAGTCATCTTAGTTCTTCTTATTTCTTGTTCGGGGAAAACCGCGATTGGATACAACGATACCATCATTCAACCTCAATTGGAAATAGTTGACAAATTGGATTCTCTTTTTTCGCCTCAAGTTAGTTTACAGGACATTGAGCGCCATCGTAGCGAATTAATTGACATTTCGGACAATGCGTTGACAAAAATCAAAAAATTAGAGGATTACAACGGGAATTCCTCATTCAAAATGGCGGCGATTAAGTATTTTACGTTTGTTTCAAATTATTATTTGACCACTCCCAATATCGATAGTCTTATTTATAATTTTAATTCTCCTGAACGATTGGAAAATTTAACAGATGAACAATTGAATAAAACCAAATCCGATTTTGAACACTTTCTAAATTTGGAAAACGAATTATTGGATGAACAGAAAAAATTCGCAGAAGATACGGGTATGAAATTGAATTAAACATCCATTCTTTATAGATTTGTGCAATGTTTATAGTGATAACTTCATGGCTTTTTGCAAAAGACTTTCGCGGTTTGGCAATATATCCATTTATATTTTTGAGAGACAAATCTTTGCGAGATAATCCAAAAATCATTCATCACGAAAAAATCCATTTACGTCAACAAATTGAAATGCTATGGATTTTCTTTTTCCTTTGGTATGGAATTGAATTTTTAATTCGTTGGATTCAATTCAAGAATCCAACAGTTGCCTATTTTAACATCAGTTTTGAGAAAGAAGCTTATGCCAACGAAATAGATTTTGACTATTTAAAAAACAGGAAATTCTGGTCCTTTACGAAGTATTTATCATGAACGAATTTTCTCAATTCAATGAACAAAGTGAAATTCAGTTTATCACCAAACTCAATGAGGTCGAAATTTATCTTTTAAGAGAAGATCAAATTCATCCAAACATTTCTGGCAATAAATTCAGGAAACTCAAATACAATTTAGAAGCGTTTAAAAACGGCAATTATTCTGCCATGCTAACTTTTGGAGGTGCTTATTCCAATCATATTGCTGCTGTTGCTGCAGCTGGAAAGGAGTTTTCCATTCCAACGATTGGCATTATCCGTGGAGAAGAATTAGAATCAAAATATCAAGAAAATCCTACGCTCCAATTGGCTTCTCAAAATGGGATGAAATTGGAATTCATTTCAAGATCGGAATACCGTAACAAAAGCAATCCAGAATTTTTGGAAATACTAAAAGAAAAATTCGGAAATGTTTACATCCTTCCAGAAGGCGGAACCAACGAGTTCGCAGTAAAAGGTTGCGAAGAAATTTTAGGCCAACATACCAAAGAATATAATTTCATTGCTTGTCCCATGGGTACCGCTGGAACCATTTCTGGGATTATCAGATCATGTAATGACAAACAAACAATTTTAGGATTCCCTGCCTTAAAAAACGCGGATTTTTTGCGAGAAGAAATTCAACAATGGACTTCCAAATCCAATTTTGACCTTATATTGGACTATCATTTTGGTGGATATGCTAAGATTACTCCTCAATTTATAGATTTCCTTAACGAATTCACCCAAAAATATAATGTAAATTTGGATCCGATTTATTCGGGTAAAATGATGTTTGGCTTACTAAATCTCGTTAAACAGAATTTCTTCCCAGCTAAATCAAAAGTTTTGGCCATTCACACGGGTGGTTTACAAGGAATAAAAGGCATTAATCAACAATTAATTCAAGAAAACAAAGCAATTATTAGATGAAAAAAAAGGGTTTATTGATCAGTCTCATTTTGATTTGTTTCAACCTATACGCACAAGATTCACGTGATATAGACTACATCAGAACACATGCTCGATTGGCAGTGGAAGAAATGCATCTATACAAAATTCCGGCAAGTATTACCCTTTCACAAGGGATTTTGGAAACTGGCGGAGGACAAAGTCGTTTAGCCGAAAAAGCTAATAATCATTTTGGAATCAAATGCAAAAGCCCAAAAGAATGGAGCGGTCCAACCATCAGTCATACCGATGATGCGCCCAACGAATGTTTCCGTGTGTACGGATCGGTTCAAGAAAGTTACCGCGATCATTCCAAATTTTTAGCCGAGCGTCCCTATTACAAAGATTTGTTCAAATTGGATATGTTGGACTACATAGCTTGGGCTCATGGATTAAAAAAAGCAGGTTATGCAACCAATCCGAAATACGCAGGAATTTTAATCTCTCGAATTGAAAAATACAACCTAGATAAATTTGATCGAATTCATCCAGAGGAAGTGGACAAAGTATTGGAAAATTTATACGGTAAATCCAATATCATTGCGCTTTCAGGAATGACTGAAACAACAAAAGAAGTTATAAAAGCAACCATTCCTGAACCTTTGGCGACTGTCGCTACCGTGACAATCGAACAACCTATCAAGAAAATAGAAATTGAAAAACGCGCCAAAAATCCGATGATGCGAATCAAACGGCATTCAGTAGGTGTAGATTATGTGATTGCATACGAGGGCGAAACTTTGGCGAGTCTTTCCAAACTGTATGATTTCTCCATCAAAGATTTAGCGAAATACAATGAATTACCAACATCTGGGAAATTAACACCAGGACAATTGGTATTTTTTGGCAAAAAGAAAAACAAAGGTTCTGACGAAAAATATACCGTTCAACAAGGCGATACCATGTATTTAATCGCTCAAAAAATGGGTATGAAAGTCGACAAATTATATAGTTTAAATAAATTAAAAGCAGGCGACCAACCCAAAGTTGGAACTGTTTTACACCTAAGATCTAGAAAAAGATAAGATGTTATACAAAAGAAGCAGTGCCTTATTTCATGAGGCACAAAATTATATTCCAGGTGGTGTAAATTCACCCGTTCGTGCATTTAAATCAGTTGGCGGAACTCCCGTATTTATGAAAAAAGCTCTTGGAGCTTATTTATATGATGAAGATGGAAGGTCCTATGTAGATTATATCAATTCTTGGGGCCCCATGATTTTGGGTCATACTCATCCTGTTGTTTTGGAAGCCGTTTCTCAACAACTTGAAAAAGGATTTTCCTTTGGAACACCAACAGAATTGGAAACCGAAATCGCGAAATTCATCATTGAAAGAGTTCCCAATGTAGATAAAATCAGAATGGTGAATTCAGGAACTGAAGCCTGTATGAGCGCCATTCGTTTGGCAAGAGGATATACGAACCGAGATAAAATCATCAAATTTGAAGGATGTTACCATGGTCATTCCGATTCATTCTTGATCAAAGCAGGAAGTGGAGCAGCGACCTTTGGAAATCCCAATAGTCCAGGTGTAACCCAAGGAACTGCAAAAGATACTTTATTGGCTAGATTCAACGATTTAGCATCCATTCAAGAACTTTTCCATGCCAATCAAGGGGAAATTGCGGCGGTTATTTTGGAACCAATTCCAGGAAATATGGGTTGTATTTTACCCGATGAAGGATTCATGCAGGAATTGCGAAAAATCTGTACCGAAAATGAAACTTTGTTAATTTTTGATGAAGTGATGACGGGATTCCGATTGGATTTTGGGGGTGCACAAAAAGCTTTGAATATCGATGCGGATTTGGTTACCTATGGAAAAATCATCGGTGGAGGATTTCCAGTGGGTGCATTTGGTGGACGAAAAGAGATTATGGATTATTTAGCACCAATGGGACCTGTTTATCAGGCTGGGACTTTATCTGGTAACCCAATTGCCATGCGAGCTGGATTGACCACTTTGACTATTTTGGATCAAGATAGAGATTTGTACAATCGTATCAATACGACCACAAAAATTTTGCACGAAGAAATTTCGACTATTTTGTCCAACAAAGGGATAGCGCATAGCATCAACCGATTTGGTTCAATGGTTTCCGTTTTTTTTGGTGATAAAACAATCCGAAATTTTGATGATGCGCAACAAGCAGATCATGCGACATTCAATCAATTTTTCCATCATATGTTGACCGAAGGAATTTATTTGGCTCCTTCAGGATACGAAACATGGTTTATTTCGGATTCCATTCAAAACATTGAAATAGAAAAAACGCTCGAAGCAGTTGAAAAATTCAAAAAATAAATCCACAAAAAAAGCAATCAGTACTGATTGCTTTTTTTATTTCTATTTCGTTGTAAATTATTGAATTCCCAATAATTCAACTTCAAAAATTAAGGTTGAATTGGGACCAATTTCTTTTGAGATTTGTTCTTCTCCATACGCCAACCAAGCAGGAATGGTAAAACGATATTTGCTCCCCACAGACATCAGTTGTACCCCTACGGTCCATCCCGCAATCACACGATTCAAAGGAAAACTAGCAGGTGTACCACGTTTCACTGAGCTGTCAAATACTTCCCCATGAATCGTTGTTCCATGGTAATGGCATTTAACCGTACTTGTGATGCTTGGTTTGGGTCCATCACCTTCGGTTAAAACTTCATATTGCAATCCATTTTCCAAGGTAATAACCCCTTCTTTCTTGCCATTTTCTTCCATATAGGCTTGACCTTCTTTTAAATTTTTCTCAGCCAATTCCTTTTTTCTTTTGAATAAAATATCTGCTACACCCATTGTCTATAATTTTTGTAAAAGTACATCAATCCAATAAATTGGCCAATTCCTCTCCAACCAAAGAACCTATAGCAACACCTGTTCCGGTAAGTCTTACACCACAATATAAGTGATCAGAAATTTGTTTGATAATCGGATTTCGCTGTGAACCCATTCCCATGATTCCACTCCATCGATGCTCAATTTCAATTGTTTGATTAGGACATATGATTTCATTTAATTGCTTCTCTAAATCTTTCTGAATTCGGTCACTCGTTGCAAATTCAGTGGTAGTTTCGCCTTCAAAATCCAAATTTCTAGCACCACCCAATAAAATTCGATCCTGAATATTTCGGAAATAATAAAATCCTTGGTCCATATGAAAACAACCTTTCAAAGAAAGATTGGCAATAGGTTTTGTAATCAAAACCTGAGCACGCGCTGGAACCACATCCAAATCCACTAAATTTTTGGTAAAAGCATTGGTGCAAAGAAAAGCTTTGTGAGTTTTGAAGGTTAAACCCGAAGTAATAGAAATTTCAATACCTGAATTCATTTCATTTAATTCTTTCACTTCCGTTCTATTTACAATCGGAATCCCAACAGAAGTAACCAATTCCACCCATTTTCGCATCATCTTCCCTGTATGAATTTGTCCTTCAAAAGGGGTTTCGATAGCTCCAATAATTCCCTTAAAACCAAAATCTTTGGACGAAACTTGAAAAGGTTTCGCACCAAAAATGGGTTCCAAAAATTCATTGATTTCATCCAATTGTTCAAAAGATTGAGTCATCAACTTTTCATCTTGCTGACGAAAAAGTTCATATCCGCCATTTTGCTGATAATTCATGGCTTGATCAGAAATTAGGGATCGTAATTTTTTCAATCCCAAATAACGTCTTTCAATCAATTGATAGATATCGTTTTGAGGATGAAATTTCAAATAATCAATAATTTCAGAAACAGACCCAAAACACGCAAAACCAGCATTTTTAGTACTTGCTCCTTCTGGTAAAGTTCCTTTTTCCAACACAATAATTTTGGCATTCGGATGCTTCAAATGCAAATGATACGCCGTACTCAATCCCACAATTCCACTACCAATAATTGTATAATCAACATTGGTAAAATAAGAATCCAATTCCCAATAACTTAAATTCATACTACTAAATCTTATCAAATCTAAGCTGAAATCTTTAATTTTGACAAATGGATTTACAAGATCAATTAAAAAAATTATTTCCCGATCACGTTTCGGAACCAGAACCAGAAAAAGAAGAAAGTTCGCATGAATTATTTGTGCAGAAAGAAGCTTTGATTTGCAAATTTGAAAAGCGAAATGGCAAAGTCAATACGATTATTGATGGTTATGAGGGAGAAACAGAAGATTTTAAATTACTGGCAAAAGAAATCAAACAATTCTTGAGTGTTGGCGGTAGTTTCAAAGACAATCAAATTATTATTCAAGGAGATTACCGCGATAAAATCATGAAATTCTTGGTGGAAAAAGGATTTAAAGTAAAACGTGTTGGCGGATAAAAAAAGGGGGCTAATTAAAGACAAAAATGCACTTCAAATAAATTCAAATTGCAAATGCTAATTAGAATTCGGTGGCAGAAAAGCATATGACTAAAATGACCCCCATAAAGACTGACTCATAATATAAATAGTATCAGAATATTTTAGATTCTCAAATTTACAAATTAATCTTAATAGATTGAACCTAAATCTTATAATTGTTCCTTTGCCAATTCATCTTTTTGCGTATTGCCCGAAAACTCCAATTTGTAAATTCTAAACGACCATATAACCAAGGATAAGACGATCGGACCAAAAATAATTCCGATAAATCCAAAAATATTCACCCCAACGATAACCCCGAAAATTGTGATCAACGGATGAACATCTGCCATGACTTTTTGCGTCCAAAAACGGAAAATATTATCAGAAGCACCTACTACAATCAACGAATAAGCCAACAACAAATAGGCATTGGTCGTTTCGCCACTTGCCAGTAAATAAATCACAGCTGGAATGTAAATAATCGCTGCCCCTACAACTGGAACCATTGCTCCAAAAATGGTTACAATAAACCAACTAAACGCTTGATCTAATCCAAATATCAAATACCCAATATAGGCTACAACCGCTTGTAAAACTGCTACCACAGGAACACCAACCGCATTGGAAATAACCAAATCACGTAAATCCTTATTCAGAATCACTAAATTTTCCGTTTTCAATGGAATATTATCGTAAAACCAATTCTCCATTTTACGATAATTCATCAACATAAAATAAACAATCAAATAAGCTACACCAAGCTGTAACAAACCATTGATAGAAGTATTTAATATCTCCTGTACCACTTTCACAATAACAGCCGAAACATCTCCAAGATTGATTTCTTTCAATACATCCACGCCAAATTCTTCATGCACCTTCTGCAATCCCAATTCTATTTGCGCTTGAATTTTATCCTTATTTGCCAAAGCATCACTCACACGATTGGTCAACATATCAATCAAAAAATAAATCGGCGTCACAATGACCAAAATGCTTCCCAACATTAATAAAATAACCGACCAAATTCGCTTCATTTTCCATTTGTACATCATCCATCGCAATGGGTGAATTAATAAAACGTACAAACAAAAAGCGCCAAGAAATCCTGGTAAAAATGCTGATAAATGGTATAAAACTAAGAATAGCAACGCCAAAGATAGAAGTAAAAAAATCAATTGGCGTAAAATACTGTTAGGGATGTATTTTCTCATCATAGTAAAAGCAGATTTAGAATCTAAATTTAATAGAATTTTTTGAACTGAAAACTTATATTTTCAAATCGAATTGATTTGGGCGGCTCTTGTTGGGTAGAAAAGTAGAGATTTTAAAGACTTCAAAAGCCAACAAGACCGGGCTGTCTGTTGCAACTCCTCGCCTCCTTTGTCGTCTGCGGGGTTTTCACGCCCATCCCTGCCGCGAGCTTAAATGAATTTGTGATTTAAGATTTTAGATTTCTGATTAGAAAAACTTCCTACTTCATGTCATCCTGTCCCGATAGCTATCGGGAGTCGAAGGAATTACTT
>NZ_JBEPMO010000024.1:0-28654 GCF_040545805.1 Moheibacter stercoris | reverse complement strand
TTTATTACGCAAAGTTTCGCAAAGGTTTAAGCAAATAAATTTTCTCACCCTTTAGGGTTGGGGAAAGGAAAATTTAGTGTGACTAGTTTTTTTTTAACATTAAGGAAATTAAGGTGATTAGAACATGAAATTCTATGGAACGAAGTTCACTATCCACGACTGTAAAATTTTCAGAGTTTCTATGTATCTATGTGGTTTTTTATTACGCAAAGTTTCGCAAAGGTTTAAGCAAATAAATTTTCTCACCCTTTAGGGTTGGGGAAAGGAAAATTTTTTGTGAGTAGATTTCTCTAGATTGCTTCGTTCCTCGCAATGACATTCGGGATCGCAATAACATTCGGGATCACAATGACATTCGGGATCGCAATGACAAAGGAGTGGATTGTCATTCTGAATGGCGCGAAGCAGAATGAAGAATCTTAGATTTTTCGACTTCACTGCGTTGCGCTCAAAATGACATATGGATATAGAGCTTTGGGTGTAAAGACTTGCAATCCTTTTTTGTTTCCTTTGGCGTGTTCTACCATGGAGGCTGCTAAGTCTTTTGTATGCAATGGTTTTTGTTTTTTGGCGATGCCGAATTGGTTGAGAAATTGGAGGATTTTCACTCCGAACTTCTCTCCTAGTCTATCGGAATTCTCTCGAATCAAACTCGGGGGTTGAAAAATAAGCGTACGTTCGAAATCCAAGGCTTTGACCGCTTCTTCAAGCTTTCCTTTGAGTTTCATATAGAAAAAAGAAGAGTCTGGATGCGCCATTGCAGAAGAAACCAAAACATAAGTTGAAACGCCATTTTGTTTGGCGATTTGCGCAAATGTTAATTGATAATCATGGTCAATTTTCCATTGGGCTTCTTTGCTTCCGGCTGCTTTCAAAGTCGTTCCCAAACATGAAAACAAAACATCTCCTTGCACGAGTGATTGCCATTCGCTTGGATTATCAAAATCGATTTCATAAACTGTTAATTTCTCATGAGTTCGAGGTAGAGTTCGACGAACAAATAGAATGACTTCGGTAAAGTACACATCTTTCAATAAAAGATCGACGACTTCTTTTCCGGTTGCTCCTGTTGCACCAATGACAATTGCTTTCATCTAATTTTAAGTTTGTTGGAAAGAACTCCAAGGTTTTATTGGGTTGGCAATTCTTGTTTTTCCACAATTTTTTTGAAAGTCAACATGACAATATCATCGCCATTCAGAACGAGTTTTTGTCCATCATCCATCACAGCATAATGTGTTGTTTTGGCCAAACCCTTTAAAAAAGCTGCTTCGTCTACTCCTTCACAAAACATACGCGTCGCACCAAATTTCTGGGTTGGAAAATGAATCTTACGATCGTCTGACTCATAAGAACCGGCAATGTTGTTACAGCCATTGTTTCCAGCTACTTTTTCTTTGTCCACAAAGTTCAAATAGGGTTTCTGGATTTTGTAATGATTGATGTCTTTGCCCAATATTGGGTTCATGTATTCCAGTTGCCATTTGCCCAACAAAGGTTCGGAAGGCTGCACCAATGAAGAGCTTTCAGCGGTATTGATTGTGGATTCGGTGTTATTTTCTTTTTCGGTCATCGGCTTTGAACTTTCGCAACTTTGAAGGCCCATAAAAGCCATCAAGATTCCAATAAAAACTATTTTTTTCATGTGAATACGTTTTTGGTTTTGCTAATTTAGTTCAATTCTTCTAAATCCTTTGGGTTGTTTAGAAGGATTTCGAAAGGATTGGATGTATAAGAAGAAAAAAGAATGAAATCGTTGATTTATTAACGAAAAAGGGCAAAAATGTTCATAACAATTCGACAAAATTCTTTGCAATCAGCATAAAAGATTTATTTTTGTCCATTAGTATTTAGAAAAGTCAAAAACGTATGAAATGTACTAGAAGAAATTCCTTTTCCAATAGCCTAAACTATATGGTTGACAAGGATTTTAGCTTTTGTACATTCCATCTGTCCATTAAGAACAATTAAAATTTAGACCAGATGAAATTCATCGTATCTAGCAGTAATTTGCTTAAAAATGTGAACCTAATTAGCGGGGTAATTAATTCCAACAATACATTACCTATTTTAGATAATTTTCTTTTCGAATTAGACGGAAACCAATTGAAAATCACGGGTTCTGACTTGGAAACTACCATTTCTACGATTGTGGAAGTGGAATCAGAAAACCAAGCGAAAATCGCAGTTCCATCGAAAATCTTATCCGACACGTTAAAAACGTTCCCAGATCAACCTTTGACTTTCATTCAGAAAGAAGCGAATTTGATGGAAATCGTTTCAGAACAAGGAAATTATCAAATTGCGTTGGAATCTGCAGATGAGTATCCGCAAACTCCCGATGTTCAAGATGCAAGTACGTCAACCATGCAAGCTGGAATTTTGTCGGAAGCGATTGCAAAAACCATTTTCGCAACAGGAAACGACGAATTGCGTCCTGTAATGACTGGGGTTTTCTTCCAAGCGTCTCAAGATAACTTCCGTTTCGTTGCAACAGATGCGCACCGTTTGGTGAAGTATACACGTACCGATTTAGGTTCCAATGAAGCTACGGAATACATCATGCCGAAAAAACCATTGAACTTGTTGAAAAACATTCTTTCTGGAAGCGGTGAAGATGTAACCATCGAACATAATCCAACCAATACTCGTTTTTCGTTTAAAAACATCGTGTTAACTTGTCGTTTGATCGATGGAAAATACCCGAACTACGAAGCGGTTATTCCAAAAGAAAATCCGAACGTTTTGACCATCAACCGTAATTTGTTCTTGACGTCATTGAAACGTGTGGCAATTTTCTCTAACAAAACCACGAATCAAGTTCGTTTGAAATTATCAGGAAGTTCCTTAACAATCAATGCAGAAGATTTGGATTTCGCTAGCAAAGCGGAAGAACGTCTACCATGTGATTACAATGGATCTGATATGCAAATTGGATTTAATTCTAAATTCTTGATTGAAGTATTGAACAATCTACAGTCTGACGATATCACTCTTGAAATGTCTGAGCCAAGCCGTGCAGGTATCATCAAACCAATCGATGGTTTGGAAGATGGAGAAGAAATCTTGATGTTGGTAATGCCTGTGATGTTGAATGCTTAAGTAAAGTATCAAGTACAAAGTATTAACTATTAAGTATTAAGACTTTTAGACTTTAATCTTTACAAGCTAAAAAATTGCGAAAAGCAAAATTCTTTTTTAATAAAAAATGAAAATATCATACAATTGGCTTTCTTCGTTTATCAAAACGGATTTGGAAGTTCAAAAAATCGGTGAGATCCTGACCAATACAGGTTTGGAAGTTGAAGGAATTGAACAAACAGGATCGGGAAATCATAACTTAGAAGGAGTTGTAGTTGGGAAAGTAATTTCTTTGGAAAAACATCCCAATGCGGACAAATTGCGTGTCGCAATGGTGGATGTTGGAACAGGTGAACATTTGCAAATCGTTTGTGGCGCTCCCAATATTGAAGAAGAACAAAAAGTTCCCGTGGCTACCGTTGGAACAGTCTTGACTTCACCAGACGGAAAATCCTTTACCATCAAAGAAGCAAAACTTCGTGGAGTGGATTCTTCGGGTATGATTTGTTCAGAAGCAGAATTGGGTGTAAGTGAAAACAATGATGGAATTTGGGTTTTGGAACCTGCTTACAAAGTGGGAACGCCTATTTCGGAATTGATCAAAAAACCAACTGCCGATACCTTGATTGAAATTGGATTGACGCCCAATCGCACCGATGCCATGAGTCATTTTGGGGTTGCACGTGATTTAAACGCAGCCTTGAATGTGCTAAAAATAAAAGGAGAATTAATGCCTCCCAATGTTGAGGAATTTGAATCTTTGGGAAATTCAGGTAAAAATCCTATTCAAGTAGAAGTCAAAAATCCAGAATTAGCACCGCGATATGCTGGTCTATATTTGGAAAATGTCACCATCAAACCTTCACCAGAATGGTTACAAGATCGTTTGAAAACGATTGGATTGAATCCGATCAACAATGTGGTGGATATTACCAATTATATCTTACATGATTTAGGACAACCTTTGCATGCGTTTGATGCAGACAAAATTGCCGATCAAAAAATCATCGTTCAAACTTTACCAGAAAAAACGAAATTCAAAACTTTGGATGGGGTTGAGCGTGAATTAAACGGAACAGAATTGATGATTTGTGATGCCAAAGGCGGAATGTGTATGGCAGGAGTTTACGGTGGAGCAGATTCTGGCGTTAGCGATTCTACGAAACGTATTTTCTTGGAAAGTGCATATTTCAATCCGGTTTCGGTTCGTAAATCTTCAAAATTTCATACCATCAATACAGATTCTTCTTTCCGATTTGAAAGAGGAGTTGACCCTAATATGGCCATTATCGCTTTGAAAAAAGCAGCGATTCTTTTGGCAGCTCATGCAGATGCGAAAGTAGTGGGAGAAATTTTGGACATCTATCCTACTCCAATTGCACATACTCAAACAGTGGTTCGTTACCATAAAATCGATCAACTTTTGGGAGAAAAATTGCACAGAGAGCAAATCAAAAAGATTTTGGAATCCTTGGATATCCAAATCATTTCGGAGTCTAATGAGACTTTGGAAGTTTCGATTCCTCCGTATCGTGCCGATGTTCAACGTGAGGTCGATATTATAGAAGAAATTTTACGTATTTACGGATACAATAAAATCAAAACGCCAGAGAAAATTTCGTTCTCAGCAGTGAAAAATGAAGAGAAAAATCCACAACGAATTGAAAATGCTGTGGCACAAACTTTGGTTTCTTTAGGATTCCACGAAGCGATGAACAATTCGGTTGTGAAAGCAGATTATCAGCAAATCTTCGGATTGGACGAATCCAAAGAAGTGAAATTACTAAATCCTTTGAGTTCAGATTTGGCGTTGATGCGTCAATCCATGATGCCAGGTTTGTTGGAGAATGTTGCCTATAATTTTAATCGTAAAAATTCCAACATCAAATTATTTGAATTTGGAAAAATTTACAACAAAGAGAAAAAAGGCTTTGATGAAAAATACCGTTTGGCTATTGTGCTTTCGGGAAACAAAACCTCTGACAACTGGGCAAATCCGGCTATTAAAACCAATTTCTATACCTTAAAAGGGATTGTAATGGAAATTATGAAACGCATTGGCATTACGGATTTGACAGAAAAACCTGTTGTAAATTCTACCTATTCTGATGCGCTTTCCTTAGAAATCAATGGTCAAGAAATTGGAGTTTTGGGAATCGTTTCGAAACCTGTTTTGAAAAAAATGGATGTTTCTCAAGAAGTTTTCTTTGCTGAATTGAATTGGGATTTGATGGTGAAAATTGCTTCAGAATTCCAATTGAAATACAAAGAGATTTCAAAATTTCCTGCAGTAAAACGTGATTTGGCTTTGTTACTAGAAAAATCAATTGTGTACCAAGATTTATTTGCTTCCACACAAGAAATGAAATTGGAATTAGTAAAATCAGTTCAATTATTTGATGTTTACGAAGGCGATAAATTACCAGAAGGAAAGAAATCTTACGCCATGAGTTTCACTCTTTTGAATGAGGAAAAAACATTGAGTGATGTTGAAATTGATGAGGTGATGAATAAATTAATTCGTAACTTTCAAGAGAAATTTAACGCAGAATTGCGTAATTAATAGGTTATAAACTGGGATGCAGCACAAATCTGGACAAAAGATTGTTGTTGAATTCTTCTAAAAATTGAAACGATGAAAAAACTATTTGCTTTATTGGTCATCGGAAGTTTGGCCTTCCAATCTTGTAAAACAACAGCCGTAACAGATTTCAATAGTGTTAAACAAATGCTTGAATCCAATACTTGGTTGCTACAAGATGAAAATGGAACGGTTGTAAGTTTCAACAATCAAGAGGTCTCTATGAATTTTGACAGAACCAATGGACTACAAGCTGTAGGTTTTGCGGGTTGTAATCGTTATTTTGCCAATGTGACGTTGCTTCCAGAAAGTATCAAATTTGGTCAAGCTGGCTCGACCATGATGGCATGCCCAGAAATGGAAGGAGAACAAGCCTTTTTGGATTTGTTATCTCAAGTAAATGGATACGAAGTTGCCAATAATGAATTGAAACTCTATCAAGATAAAATACTTTTGATGCGTTTCAAAAAGAAATAATGAAATAAAAAAACCTTGGTTAGATAACCAAGGTTTTTTTATACATATTCTTATATTGAGGTAATCCATTATAAATCATTCAAATACTTTAGTATTTTTATCTAAATAATTAACACATATGAAAAAAACTTTAAAACATTTTGCTTGTCTGGCACTGATGTTTCTATTCATCCAAGCCTCAGCACAAGAAAAACACGGAATTCTATTTGAAGGCAAAGCCGACAAAATGGTCGTTATGCCCTCTATTTCTAGTTTAGCAAAACCTGAAATAGCAGAAGACAAAAAAGCAGAAATGAGAGATGGTCGCTTTTATAAACACAATGTGATCATTGGGAAAGATCCGCAAACCACCAATGATAGATTGGCAAGTAACCCTCACAAATTAAGTCAAAAAATTCCAGGAAGAACTCCAAGTTTGGTTTTTGACGCAGCTCAATCCAACTCTCAGCCTACTGACCCTGCATTGGCAGTTGGACCCAATCATGTGGTGGTGGTTTTCAACACAGGATATATCATTTATGATAAACAAGGAAATGCTTTAACGCCTCAATTGGCTCCCTATAACATTTTTGGTGTAAATGGATGTTGTGACTTAACAGCTTCCTACGACCACGTTGCAGAACGTTGGGTTTTATCTCTTTTAGGAAATGGCGCATATGTAGCGGTTTCTTCTGGAGCAAATCCCGTTACCTCTGATTGGTACGTATATCAATATTCCCAAGTAAATGACTATCAAAAACTATCGGTTTGGAGTGATGGATATTATATGACGGACAACCGTTCTGGGAATAACCGCATTTATGCGTTTGAGAGAAGTAAAATGTTGGAAGGAGATCCAACTGCTAAAATCTTAGCTTTTCCTTTACCAGGAATCGTTACTTCAGGATTTTATAGTCCACAGTTTTTCACTCTTTCTGACACCAATCCACCAGCACCTGGAAATGTACCAGTCGTCTATATGCAAGACAATGCTTGGAGTGGAGTAAGTGAAGACCATTTAAAAGTTTGGACTTTAACGGTTGATTGGGAAACGACTTCCAATTCTTCAATTGGAAATCCTCAAGAATTGATAACGGAACCTTTCATTAGTGTTTTTGATGGAGGAAGTTTCAGCAATTTACCTCAACCATTTGGAGGTGCAACCATCGATGCCTTGCAAGCAACAATTATGAATCAAGCTCAATTCAAAAAATTTCCTACGCATAATTCAGCTGTATTCAATTTCGTCGTTGACGTAGATGCAAGCTCTGGAAAACAAGCTGGAATTCGTTGGTTTGAATTACGCCAAACAGCCGATGACCAACCATGGACCATTCATCAAGAAGGAACTTATACTTCTCCTGATGGAAAACATGCATGGCATGCAAGCTTGATTATGGACATTCAAGGAAATATCGGAATGGGATACTCAGGAATGGGTGGATCCAATAACCAATATGTTTCTTCTTATTATACGGGTAGAATGGCCAATGATCCTCTAGGAACGATGACAATCGCTGAACAGTTGATTGCTGCTGGAAATGCTAACATTCCTGGATTCCGTTATGGTGATTATTCGAAAATTGATATCGATCCATCGGATTATAAAACCATGTGGTATATCAATGAATACATGAACAATGGTCGTA
This sequence comes from Moheibacter stercoris, assembly GCF_040545805.1. Lineage (NCBI taxonomy): Bacteria > Pseudomonadati > Bacteroidota > Flavobacteriia > Flavobacteriales > Weeksellaceae > Moheibacter > Moheibacter stercoris. Next base: position 20,887 of record NZ_JBEPMO010000024.1, on the reverse strand, counting down.
AAGATGTTGTAGGTGTTTTCAAACTTGCTCCTGATTTCACAAAAGATGTCGGAGTCATTACCATTGATACTCCAGAGTCAGGCGCTTTGACTACCGCTGAACCTGTTCAAGTTACCGTTTATAATTTTGGGGAGGAAGCGCAATCCAATTTTCCAATTACTTTAAAACTTGATGGAACTACAATCGCAACCGAAACCTTCACAAGCACGATTGCTCCAGGTTCTGCTGTTGAATATACTTTTACTGCCACTGCGAATTTAGGAACGGTTGGACAAACCTATGTTTTGGAAGCAGCTACGGGATTGACTGGAGACGAAGATCCAGCAAATAATGCTACAACCAAATCTGTTACGCATTTAAATCCTTTGGATGCAGGTGTAACAGAAATCATTGAACCAAATTCTGGAAACAATTTAGGAACCCAATCCATCAAAGTACGAGTAGAAAATTTCGGAACCTCAACTTTGACCAATTTACCAGTTTCGTATCAAGTTGGAACGAGCGCTGCTGTAAATGAAGTAATTTCAGAAAGCATTGCACCAAATTCAACCTTGGAATATACGTTTACACAAACTTATGATTTTACAACGCCACAAGATTATACCATTGTAGCGAGAACGAATTTGGTTAATGACGCAATTCCATCCAACGACTCTACGACCAAAACAATTTCAAATGCTTCTTGTATCACCAAAGAAAATACAACGCAGTATCCAATTGGCCCAGGCTCCAACACGGTTACAACTTCTGTTATCAATGTGACGGACAATTTCGAAATTGATGATGTCAATGTTTTGATCAATCTTACGCATACTTATGTAAGCGATTTGCTTATCAAATTGGTAGGTCCAGATGGAACCGAAGTTTTATTGGCAAATGGTCTAGGTGGAAATGGAGACAATTATACCAATACAATTTTTGATGATGAAGCTGAAAATTCGATTACAACTGGAAATGTACCTTTCACAGGAACCTACAGTCCACAAGAGCCATTGGCTGCATTCAATGGAAAACAAGCCTTAGGAAACTGGACATTGCACATTACTGATATGTACAATGGTGATGGAGGAAATTTATTGAACTGGAGCATTGATTTATGTGGTGATATTTCAATGGCTACTGGTGATTTGGATTCAAATGATAAGAATTTCCAAGTGTATGAAACCAATTCCAAAGGAACTTTCAAAGCGACTTTGACCGATCCAAATATGAGAAAGAATGTTGATTTACACGTCTACAACATGGCTGGTCAGTTATTGTTGGTTAAACGTATGACGCAAAACGGATCAACTTTTGAAACGAATTTCGATATGACAAGAGCTGTAAAAGGAGCTTATATTATCAAATTAAGCAACGGTTCAAAACAATATTCGAAAAAAATATTAGTAAAATAATTTAACAGCGAGCCACTCTTTGGGTGGCTCCTTTTTATCCTATGAAAAATTTAGCATTCATTTTATCTTGCGTATTTCTTTCTTGTTCGACTCAACCCATGAAACAATCCAACACAACACCTAGTTTTGAACAATTAATGGCGGATGGCTTTACCGAAATGAGAATCATTGAGGCCAACGATACTCCATGTCAATTTTTATTGAAATCAAAAAATGGGACTGTTTATGAAGTTGAAGAAATTCAATCCAGAATTCCAGGAATGAAAGCAAATACAAATATTTATGTGAAGTTCACACCTTTAAAAAGGGTTTCGCAGTGCAATGCTCAACCCATCAAGATTGAAGAATTACACCAATAGAGAACTAAAAAACCTTGTCAATCGACAAGGTTTTTTTATTGTTATTTTAACATGAAAATTTTAACTCTTCGTGATTTGTTTTCTTTATTTATTCTAACCAAACATTAAGAATAAATGCGTTCACCAAAAATAGAACTTCCAACTCGAACCATGGTACTTCCCTCTTCGATCGCCATTTGAAAATCACCACTCATTCCCATAGACAAAACTTCCAAATCTGTGTACCTGGATTTCAATTTGACGAAAATCGATTTCAAGAAATTAAATTCTTTTCTCACTTGAGATTCATCTTCCGTGAATGTTGCCATTCCCATCAATCCCACAACTTTTACATGTGGAAATTCTGATTTGTATACTTCCAATAAAGATTCTGCTTCTTGCTCATCCATACCAAATTTGGTTTCTTCTTGTGCAATATGAATCTGAAGCAAACAGTCAATCACGCGATCATGTTTAGCGGCTTGTTTGTTGATTTCCTTCAATAAGTCAAAAGAATCTACACTATGAATCAAATGAACAAAGGAAGCCATGTATTTGACTTTGTTCTTTTGCAAATGACCAATCATATGCCATTGAATATCTTTGGGAAGATGTTCATATTTCGCGACCATTTCTTGAACTTTATTCTCACCAAATATGCGCTGTCCTGCATCGTATAAAGTTTGAATTGCCGAAATTGGTTGGGTTTTGGAAACTGCCACCAAAGTCACATGCTCTGGAATTGATTTTTGTATATTTTCTAAATTCTCTACTAAGCTCATTCTTTCAACTGAAATATGGTTAATCCATTTAAAGGTTTAGGTTCAATGTACGTACTCTTTGGAGGCATTTTTAAACCTAAATCTGCGATCATTTCCAAATCATTTGCTGATACTGGATAAAAGAAAAATCCAACTTGATATTCTCCTGAATTTACTTTGGTCTGAACTTTTTTAACACCCTCAATATTACCTGTACCACGAACAAAACGAACGCGATCACTATCGCTCGTATTTTGAATATCTAAAATTGGTTTAAGAATTAGTTCTTCCAATAAATAAGTGTCCAACTCAGATAAACCTTTAACTTTCAAGGATTCTTTTTTCACGAAAAGCGAATAAAACTTCCCATCGAGATACATACCAATATGATGCTTTTTGGAAGGAAAAAAGGCTTGTTCTCCTCGTTCAGAAATTTCGAAGTTCTCCGCTAATTTCTCTTTAAAGGCCTCAACAGTCAGACCGTTCAAGTCTTTGATGGCACGGTTGTAGTCTTTGATGATCAATTCCTTGTCTGAAACCAACATGGCCAAGGTATAATTGATTGGATCTTGATCTGAAACTCCTTTCATTTCTTTCCGCATGGTTTCTGTGTAAACCAAAGAACTTTCCATACGATGATGACCATCTGCAATATACAGATTATCGTATTTCTCAACGGAACTTTTGATCTGCTGCATGTTCAATCGGTTTTCGATTTGCCACATTTGATGCAGATTTCCAAGTTTATCTTCAAACGAAATGGCTGCTTTCTTTTTCATTTCTACATCCATCAACAAATCAATTCGTTGATTGTACGGATAGGTCAACAAAACAGGTTCTGCATGAAAATGAATTTTCTGCAAATAATTAGCAAACATTTCGACACGTTTGGTCAAAGTTGCTTCGTGTATTTTGATTTTTCCTTCTTTGTAATCATCCAAATTGACCAAGCCAATGATAGACTTTACCTTTTCCTTTGTCGGTTTGGTAACTTGGTAGATATAATACGAACTTTTGTCTTTGTCAATCTTATCTGTCTCCAATAAATCCTGAAAATTTTTGGAAACAGCAGCGTATTTTTCGTCCATTGTTTGATAGACGTCAGACCAAGTGGGTTTGATAATATGTAAAAAAGAATCTTCGTTTTGATTCAATTCAGTTTCGATTTCCGCTGGTGTATAAGCATCGACAGATTTCGAGGTGAATTGTTTTGCAATTTCTTGAATGGGTCTAATTCCTTTAAAAGGTTTGAATTGTGGCATGGCGCAAATTTAAGAAAGTTTTGAATCTCGATAAAAACCAATGATTTGTTCGGCTAACTCAATTCCAATTCTTTCCTGCGCTTCCTCTGTGCTCCCACCTAAATGTGGCGTAAGAGATAATTTTTCATTCATCAACAAACGCACACTTGGATTGGGTTCTTGTTCAAAAACATCCAATGCAGCACCTCTAACTTTACCATCTTCAATCGCATCAATCAAATCTTCTTCACAAACAATTCCACCTCTTGCCGTATTGATGATCACAACACCATCTTTCATTTTGGAAATGATTTCAGAATCAATGATATATTTTTCCTGTGAAGGAATATGCAAGGTTATAATATCAGATTGAGAAATGACGTCCTCAAATGATTGTATATCAAAATGAAACATCATGCATTGTCCATCAAAAAATTCGACTGGAACATCTGCTTCTTTATAGGTTCTATCGTAAGCCAAAACTTTCATTCCCGCACCAATAGCTAATTTGGCTACTTCACGGCCAATTCGACCAAAACCGATGATTCCCATCGTTTTTCCGCGAAGTTCTTGTGCTTTTGAATATTCCTTTTTCAAAGCATTAAAATGAATTTCACCCTCCAAAGGCATCATACGGTTGGATTGATGTAAGTTTCGGTAAATAGAATAGGCATGCGCCATAACCATTTCTGCAACCGAGTTAGATGAAGAAGCGGGAGTATTGAAAACGGCAATTCCTTTTGATCGCGCATATTCCACATCAATATTGTCCATTCCGACTCCTCCTCGACCAATGATTTTTAAAGAGGTTGCATCAATTAATTCTTTGCGAACTTTTGTTGCACTTCGAACCAATAAAACTTCGAATTGATGTTTATTGATATAATCTGCTAATTGCTCTTGAGCAACAAAGGTTGTGATGACTTCGAATCCTTCTCTTTCTAACAAGATTTTTCCTGCCAAAGAAATGCCATCATTTGCTAAAATTTTCATGTTGTATTAATTATTTTGACACGAATTCATAAAATGGAAATTAAGGGATTCGTGAATTAGCCTATTATTTTTATCCTAAATCTCTAAAGATGGCAATTTGCAAAGACCATTTTCATGGATGATTGGAATTTACCCAAATTTTTGTTCAAATGCTTTCATAACATCCACAAGTACCTGAACACTTTCCAAAGGCAAAGCATTGTACATACTAGCTCGATATCCACCTACATCTCGATGTCCATTTAAACTTGAAATACCTGCTTCCTTCCACATTTTATCAAATTCAGATTTCAAATCCTCATTGTTCAACACAAAAGTCGCATTCATTTCTGAACGATCTTCTACCACTGCCGTACCTGTAAATAAACCATTTCGGTCAATTTCGGAATACAATAATTCAGCTTTTTCTTGATTGATTTTTGAAATTCCTGCAACTCCACCCTGATTTTTCAACCATTGTAAGTTTAACATCACTCCATAAATTGCCAAAACTGGCCATGTATTGAATGCACTGCCTTTATTGATGTGAATTTGATAATCCAAATAGGAAGGAATGTCGCGACCTGTCTTTCCTAAAACCTCTTTGTTCACAATAGCCATCACGCTACCTGCTGGTCCCATATTCTTTTGAGCGCCTGCATAAATCACATCAAATTTGGACACATCCAATGGTTTACTCAAAATATCGGAAGACATATCACAAACTACCGGAACAGAACTTTCTGGAAAAGATTTCATTTGAGTTCCAAAAATTGTATTGTTGGATGTGCAATGAAAATAATCAACGTTGGAAGGTACAGTGTAATCCTTTGGGATATAATTGAAATTTTGATCGGCAGAACTTGCGATGATTTCAACATTTCCTAGTTTTTTTGCTTCCTTTATCGCTCCTTTTGCCCAAGCTCCCGTTTCCAAATAAGCAGCAGAACCATTCACTTTCATCATGTTAAATGGAACCATCACAAATTGTAAAGAAGCACCACCTTGCGTAAATATAACTTCATGCGTATCGGGAACTTGAAGTAATTCTTTTACCAATTGTATAGAAGTATCCATCACTTCTTGAGCATCTGCTCTTCTATGAGAAATTTCCATAATGGACGAACCCGAATTGTTGAAATTCAAAACGGCTTCTGACATCTTTTGAAATACTTCGTCTGGCAAGATGCAAGGACCTGCACTAAAATTGTGGATTTTCATATATTCTTGTGTGAAAATTGGTTATTATAGGTGTATAATTTCTTCATTTAGAAATCTATTCGCCGTGCATAAAAGCTTTTTTGCTCAACAAACGATCGTCAGATTCAACATGATCATCATCTGGAACACAACAATCAACCGGACATACAGCAGCACATTGAGGTTCTTCATGAAATCCTTTACATTCAGTACATTTATCGGGAACGATATAATAAACTTCATCGCTCACAGGTTCCTGTGCTTCATCTGCATTGAACTCTTGCCCATCAATGTTCACAATATTTCCTGTAAGCTCGGTACCATCTGAATATCTCCAATCTACAGCTGCTTCATAAATCGCATTATTTGGACATTCAGGTTCACATGCTCCACAATTGATACATTCATCTGTTATTATGATTGCCATTACTCTATTTTTATTTAATCGTTCTAACCATTTTAAACTGCTAAGAATTCCTTGGTAGATTCCTAGCTTTCACAAATTCAAATTCACTAAATTTGCCCACAAAATTACCACATTTTTTTAGAAATTATGTCAATTCAGAACCGCATTTCCGCATTTTATGATTTAGGTCAGTTCTTCCTAAATTATCTTGATTTTCAATCATCTAAAAACGACAATCAAGACCAAATTGATAACTCCTTTGAGGAATTTGAGTCTGTGTTGAAATTGGCAGAAATTCATAATCCTTGGTTTACGCAAGAAAACTTAGTTATTTCTCTGAATCAATGGGGATCTGCCTTGACAAAAGAGAATTTGGATAAATGGGTGAATTTTTACCAATATGCAAGCTCGCCTAAAAATGTGGGAATCATCATGGCTGGAAATATTCCATTGGTTGGATTTCATGATTTGCTTTCGGTCTTATTATCGGGTCATAATGCTTGGGTCAAATCATCATCCAAAGATGACGTACTGATGAATTGGATTATTCAATTTCTTCAAAAAACGGAGGAGGAAATGAAATCAAGCATTTCAAAAGTTGAAAAATTGCAGAATGTAGATGCAGTCATTGCCACAGGAAGTAATAATACAGCAAGGTATTTTGAATTTTATTTCAAAGATATTCCACATATCATTCGCAAAAACCGAACTTCAGTTGCGGTTTTAACAGGAAACGAATCAGAGGAAGACTTAAAAAATCTATCGAAAGACATTTTCTCCTATTTTGGTTTGGGTTGCCGAAATGTGACCAAATTATACATTCCTCAAAATTACCATATCGATTCCTTATTTGAAGCTTTTTACGATTGGAATCCTATTATCAATCATCCAAAATATGCCAATAATTATGATTACAATCGTGCCATTTATTTAATGGGAAATGAAGCCTTTTTGGACAATAATTTTGTGATTTTACGAGAATCAACTGATTTACATAGTCCTATTGGTGTCGTTCATTATGAATATTATGCTGATCTAAACGAGGTCAAAGTCCATTTGTTGGAACAAGAAGAACTAATTCAATGCATGGTAGGAAATGATATGCCGATTCAATTTGGGCAAACCCAAAATCCAAGTTTGATGGATTATGCAGATGGGATTGATACGATGAAATTTTTGGAAGGAATTTAAAAATGAGGGAATTGAATTTCCTTGAATTTTTCGTGTTAAATTCAAAAGAAATCATAGACTACTTCACTATATTTGCAAGGCAAATTCCAATAACAATATAAAATTCATCAAATGAAATACAAAAGAATACTTCTAAAATTAAGTGGCGAATCATTAATGGGAAATAACCAATACGGAATTGACCCAATCCGATTAAATGAATATGCACAAGAAATTAAAGAAGTTGTAGCCTTAGGAGTTGAAGTGGCAATTGTTATTGGTGGAGGAAACATTTTCCGTGGCGTAGCAGGAGCTGCACAAGGAATGGACCGCGTTCAAGGAGATTATATGGGAATGTTGGCAACGGTGATTAATTCGATGGCTTTACAATCTGCTTTGGAAGAAGCTGGTGTGTATACTCGATTGCAAACAGCGATTCGCATGGAACAAATTGCAGAACCGTTTATCAAAAGACGTGCAACTCGTCACCTAGAAAAAGGAAGAGTCGTAATCTTTGGAGCAGGAACTGGAAATCCTTATTTTACTACCGATACCGCTGCAACGTTAAGAGCAATCGAAATTGGTGCCGATGTAATTTTGAAAGGTACTCGAGTTGATGGAATTTATTCTGCAGATCCAGAAAAAGATCCTTCTGCAACAAAATTTGACACCTTGACATTTGATGAAGTGTATCAAAAAGGGTTGAATGTAATGGATATGACAGCTTTTACGTTGAGCCAAGAAAATAATTTACCAATCATTGTGTTTGACATGAACACCTCTGGAAATTTGAAAAAATTGGTAGAAGGTGGCAATATCGGAACCTTGGTTAAGTAATTAGAGATTGACTATTTGAAATTGAATTAATATATTCGCAAATCGATTAAAAGAAATATCATGGAAGAATTAGATTTGATACTAGAGGAAGCAAAAGACCAAATGCAAAAAGCTTTGGATCATTTGGAAAAAGAATTCACCAAACTACGTGCAGGAAAAGCTACTCCAGCAATGTTATCCACTGTTCGTTTTGATTATTATGGGAATTCAACTCCTTTAACTCAAGCCGCAAATATCAGTACTCCAGACGCGAGAACCTTGGCGGTTCAACCTTGGGAAAAAAATTTAATTCCAGAAATTGAGAAAGCGATTATCAATTCCAATTTAGGTTTCGCTCCATCCAATAATGGAGATATGATCATCATAAGCATTCCGCCTTTGACCGAGGAAAGACGTAAAGAATTGGCAAAAATGGCCAAAGCAGAAACTGAAAATGCTCGTATTGGTATCAGAAATGCGCGTAAAGATGCCAATAATGATATCAAGAAAGTGGAAGATATTGCAGACGATGTCAAAAAAGATTATGAAACTAGAATTCAAAATTTGACCGATAAATTCATCAAAAAAGCAGATGAAATTTTGGCTGAAAAAGAAAAAGAAGTAATGACTGTTTAACAGTATCAATCATACAAGAAAACGCTGTCCTAAAGACAGCGTTTTTTTATTCCCAACCATTTTATACAATATGTCCGATAGAATTCCAAATTCATTTTTTCAAGAAAACGATGCCTTGTTTGTTGCCAAAAACTTATTGGGCAAAACCTTGGTTCGACAATTTGAAGATGGCATAATTAAGCGCTTTCAAATTTTGGAAACCGAAGCTTATTTAGGTGAAGATGATCTTGCCTGTCATGCGAGCAAAGGGAAAACTCCACGCACATCTGTCATGTATGAAGAAGGAGGTTTGGTCTATGTTTATTTAATTTATGGCATGTATTGGATGCTTAATATTGTAACAGGTTCAAAAGACCATCCACAAGCTGTTCTAATCAGAGGAATTTCCAGTTGTATTGGACCTGGTAGAGTAGGAAACCAATTAAAAATCGATAAAAGCTTTTATGGAGAAAATTTGGAGTTATCCGATAGGATTTGGATTGAAAATTCAGATTTTTCTGGTGAAATTCTACAAACTCCTAGAATCGGAATTGAGTACGCGGGTGATATTTGGAAAAATAAACCTTGGAGATTTATTCTAATCCCCGATTAACCTATTCATATAAATTTTAATAAAACGTTAAATCCTTATGATTTGAGATTTTTGGCATCAGGATTGAGTTCATACAATTTTAAAAAAAACGAAAATGAAATCAATCTTATTTACATTCGGAATAGCATCAATGTTGTTTTTTGGCAACCACGTAAATGCACAAGAACAAATTATTCAAGCATCTGAATTACCTGCTACGGCAAGTAAATTCCTAAAATCAAACTTCGGTAAAGAAACCATTGCAAAAGTTGAAAAAGATGTCAAAGACATGGACTATGAAGTATATTTCAACAATGGTGTGAAAGTAGAATTTGACAAAGAAGGAAATTGGAAAGAAATTGATGGAAATAATGTTACGGCAATCCCAACCGAATTTATTGACAAATCAATTTTGAAATATGTATCGGCCAATTATCCCAATACCAAAATTGTGAAAATTGAAAAAAATCGTACCAATCAAGAAGTAGAATTATCCAACGGAATTGAATTGAAATTTGATTCCAATGGAAAATTTATACGAATGGATTAATTCCCCTATTTAGATAAGATTCAAAATTTTGAATCAAAAAAAAACGCTGCAATTAGCAGCGTTTTTTTTGTTTTGTCATTGTAAATTAATCTTATGTAAAAAAAATCTTATGCTCTTTTAACATTGACAGCATTTGTCCCTTTACGACCTTCTTCCAAATCATAGGTAACATTATCGTTATCTCTGATTTTGTCAACAAGACCTGTTACATGGACAAAATACTCATTACCTGACTCGTCATCTTTAATGAAACCGTAACCTTTGGTGTCATTGTAAAATTTGACAGTACCTTTATTCATAATTATTAAATTTCTGGAAAGATATAATAATAAAATTTAGTTACCATCAAAATTCTTATTTATTTTTTTGACGCTTCATTTTCATTACATTTGAAGCACTTACACACAAAATATGGACAGAAGAACTTTTTTAAAAAACTCAAGTTTATTTGGTTTAGGCGCATTGATTTTACCTGGATCTTTGTACAGTAGTTCCATGGTAAATTCAGCCAATTCAACTATCAAAATTGGTTTAATTGCTACGGGTATGCGCGGCCAAGTTCATTTGAAGGAATTGCTCAGAAGAAATGATGTAGAAGTAGTGGCAATAGCAGATCCTGACAAAAGAATGGTCGAAATGGCCTTAAAAATCTTCAAAGAATTCAACAAACCAACTCCTAAAATATTTGGCAATGGCGATTACGATTACCGAAAACTCTTAAAAGAAAAAGATATCAATGCGGTCATTATTTCCACACCTTGGGAATGGCATTCTATGCAAACGGTTGAAGCCATGCGAGCTGGTAAAATCGTTGGCTTGGAAGTTTGCGGAGCCATGAATGTCAAAGAATGTTGGGAATATGTCAACGTTTATGAAGAAACAAAGGTTCCGATTTTTATGATGGAAAATGTTTGTTACCGTCGTGATATCATGGCGGTTTTCAACATGGTTCGTCAAGGAAAATTCGGAGAGATTGTTCATGGACAAGGTGGCTATCAACACGATTTACGAAATGTATTATTTAATGATGGCATCAATCCTTATGGCGGTGGAGTCGAATTTGGTGACAAAGGATTTTCAGAAGCCAAATGGAGAACCAACCATTATGTCAAACGAAATGGTGAACTTTATCCAACGCATGGTTTAGGTCCTGTAGCAACGATGATGGATGTGAATCGTGGAAATCGAATTACCCATCTAACGTCAATGGCTTCTAAACAAGCGGGATTAACCGATTATATCAAAAAATTAGGTGGAGAAAATCATCCGAACGCAAAAGTTGAATTCAAGCAAGGTGATATCGTACAAACCATGATGCAATGCGAAAATGGCGAAACCATTTTGTTGACGCATGATACTTCCCTTCAACGTCCTTATAATTTAGGATTCCGTGTACAAGGAACCGATGGAATTTGGCAAGACATAGGTTGGGGAGATTTCAATCAAGGTTTTATTTATTTTGAAGATGAAATGAACCATTCGCATCGATGGGAAGAATCGACCAATTATTTGACGAAATTCGATCATCCGGTTTGGAAAAAGCATGAAAAACAAGCGGAAGGAGCGGGTCATGGCGGAATGGATTATTTCCTGATCAACGATTTTGTCGAATGCATCAAAGCCAACAAAGAATTCCCATTTGATGTGTACGACCTTGCCACTTGGTACGCCGTTACACCATTGAGCGAAAAATCGATTGCTGAAAATGGCTCGTCTCAAGTAATGCCCGATTTCACTCGAGGAAAATACAAAGAACGTAAACCTGTATTCGGATTTGATTATTATGAATAAGATTTCTCTGCTTATTTTGGCAGGTGGAATGGGAAGTCGATACAAAGGACAAAAGCAAGTAGATGTCATTTCTGGAAATGAAACCTTGATGGAATTTGCTTTATTTGATGCCTTGGAACTGGGTATCCGAAATTTTGTTTTTATCATCAATTCCCAATTTCCAATTGACTATAAAAATCAATTGACCCAACTACTGAATCATAAAGGAGCTCAAATCCATTTTATTGTTCAAGACAATCAGCAATTGGTTCCTGAAGAATTTCAATCGAGATTTGATCATCGAAAGAAACCTTTGGGAACAGGACACGCCGTTTTATTGGCAAAGGATTTTATCAACGGACCTTTTTTAACGATGAACGCCGATGATTTTTATGGAAGAGAAACCTTTCGTTTAGGAATCGAAATGGCTCAAAATCTTCAGGAAAATGAATTCGGACTAATCGCCTTTGAATTGGGAAACACCTTGAGTGAATATGGGAAAGTTTCAAGAGGAATTTGCAAATCTGAAAATGGAAAATTGGTTTCTGTTGAAGAACATACCGAAATAGGATATGATGGAAATGTTTTAATCGGATTGAATTCAAAAAAGGAAGTATCAAAATTAAACGAAACCGACCAAACATCCATGAATCTTTGGGTACTTCAACCCAGTTTTTTCCATTTGGCAAAAAAGGAATTTCATGTCTTTTTAGAAAATATGTTAGATAATCAAAAAGATGAATTTTATTTGCCCTTTGTCATTGACCAAGCCATACAAAATCAGCAAGTAAAAGTTCTCATCCAACAAACATCTTCAAAATGGATGGGTTTGACCTATGCCGACGACAAACTTTGGGTTCAAAAAGAAATCCAAAAACAAATTACCAACGGAATATATCCAAATCAATTATGGGAATAGTAGAAGCAAAAAAAGTTTTTGAAAATTTCGAATCCATTGAAGAAGATTTCGGATGTATAGGTTTGGAATCTGGTCATATCAACGAAACCTATTTGATTCGAAATCAGCAGAAAAAATACATTTTGCAAAAGATTAATTCGTCTATATTTCCCAATTTAGAAACTATTCATTCCAATATTGAGATTGTTGCCAAACATTTAGAATCCAAAAATTATGCTCACAAACGAATTGAACTTCTACCCTTTTCCAACGGAAAAACGATTTGGGAAAACGAATGGAGAATCATGCATTTTATTGGAAATTCAATCGGATTTGAAAAAGTAAATTCAGCAAATCAATGTTACGAAGCAGCCGTTTTTTTAAGTGATTTTCATTCGAATTTACTCGATTTAGATACGAGACAAATCCAAAATCCTTTGCCCAATTTCTTAAACTATGAAGATCGATGGCATCAATTTGTGATGAGTGTAGATTTCGCTTCCAAAGACCGATTGGCAGAAGCTTTACCTGAAATAGAATTCTTGTACGCACATCGTTTTATTTTGGACGAATGGATTAATCTACAACCTGAACTTCCATTAAGAATCATACATGGAGATCCCAAAATTTCGAATTTTTTATTTGACGAAATGAATTCATCCAAAATCATTGCAATAATCGATTGGGACACCTTGATGCCTGGAACAATTTTGTATGATTTTGCCGATATGGTTCGCTCCTATTCCAATCTGAAAGAAGAAGATGATCCTTCTGTAGGAAAAAATTTCAGCCAAGAAAATTATTTGGCTCTTGAAAAAGGATTTCTAAAACATCTCAACGAGTGTTTGGAACCCATTGAGAAAAACAATTTGAAATTGGCGGCAAAAATCATCATCTACATTCAAGCCCTTCGTTTTCTCACCGATTTTCTCAACCAAGATGTTTATTATAAAATCAAATACCCTATCCAAAACTTGAATAGGGCAAAAAATCAAATCAATCTTCTAAAAAGTTTGTTGAATTAGTTGGATCAATACTTTTCATCTTGAACGGTCCACACTAAATTTTCAACTGGAAAACCATTTTGGATCGCATAATCCACGTATTTTTTCTTTACAGATTCTGATAGCGATTTTTCGCGAGATAAGATCCACATATAATCTGTGCTTTCACCAAATATCAATACGGACGAATAATCATCTTCTATCATAACGGCATTGTATTCGGCATAAAAGGGACCAAAGAAAGAAACTTTCAAAGCTCCAATGGTTTCGTCTTTGACAAATTTGGCTTTTCCGTTGGCTTCCTCCCATTTATTTTTCACAAAATTATATCCGCGATTCGTTACGTTAATTTTTCCATCATTTCGTTTGGAATATTCAGCTGTAACGTTTTTTAAATCTTTCTCATGTTTAAAGTCAAATCTTGCGATTTCGTACCACTTTCCTAAATATTTCTCAGAATCGAAATTGGTTACCGCCAATTTTTGGTAGTCTGAACTTTTTTGAGCCGAAAGGAAATAGAATAAACCTGCGCCAGCAAATAAAGCAATAGGCAATCCTATTTTCATAAATTTTTTTTGATTTTTCATTTTAGTGATTTGTGTAAATTCACACCAAAATCATGCCCTTTATAAAATCTAACCCATAAAAAAAGCTGCAAATGTTGTATTTGCAGCTTTTATATGTTTAAAAATCTTATTTATCCTCTTCGGCCTCCTCCACCAAAACGGCTACTTCCACCGCTTCTGCTTCCGCCGCTACGACTTCCTCCACCGTATGATTTTCCACCACCCGATTTAGAACGTCCGCCGCTTCTTTCTCCACCGCTACTACGACGGTCTCCTCCACTTCGGCTTCCACCTCCATAAGATTTTCCTCCGCCACCAGAGCGTCTTCTATCTCCTCCTCTACGGTCTCCACCACGATCATCTCTTCTTTCTCTTCTTTCAGACGGTGTAGAAATTTGAACTTCCGTTTCCTCGTTCGCAAATGAATCCAAAATCAATTGTTCGTACTCACTATCCGCTTCAAAGAATGAGAAATTACGTAAGATTTCAATTTTTCCAATTTCGATATCGCGTTTGTTGGTTACTTCATTGATCAAACCAATCAAATTTGGCGCTTTCAATTTATGTTTCTCACCAATGTTGATGTGGAAACGAGTGAATCCTCTTACACTTCCTCTACGAGATTCGCGTTCTTCTCTACCTGATTCTGAAACGTTTAAATCTTTCGCATTTTTGTAGTAATCCAAGAATGTGCTGAATTCCAAATACACAAAACGTCTCAACAATTCTTCACGATCCATCCACTCCAATTTTTGGCTGATGGTGTCCATATAAGGAGCAATTTGCTCTTCGTTGACATCGATGCTTTCAATTTTGTCAATCGTAGCAAACAAACGTCTTTCAACAATTTCTTTCCCAGTTGGAACATTTTTTTTCTCAATCTTTTTGTGGATTAATTTTTCCAAATCCTTGATTTTACGCCCTTCTCTTGAGTGCGCGATAATGATTGAAATCCCTTTGTTCCCAGCACGACCTGTACGTCCACTTCTGTGTACATAAACTTCTGGATCATCTGGTAAATTATAATTGATTACGTGGGTTAATTCTGTAACGTCAATTCCACGAGCCGCAACGTCTGTTGCAACCAATAATTGCAATTGTTTACGACGGAATTTGTCCATTACCATATCACGTTGAGCTTGTGACAAATCACCATGCAAAGCATCAGCATTATATCCGTCTTGGATCAAGGCATCTGCCACTTCTTTGGTTTCACGACGCGTACGACAGAAAACAATTCCATATACATTTGGATTGATGTCAGCCAAACGTTTCAAAGCCAAATAACGATCATTGGCACGAACCATATAGAAATGGTGGTCAACATCTGATGAAGACTCATTGGTTTTACCCATAGAAATCTCAATCGGTTTGTGCATGTATTCGCTAGCGATTCTACGAACTTCTTTAGGCATTGTAGCAGAAAACAATAAGGTTTGTTTTTCTTCTGGAGTCGATTCCAAAATCGCATCAATATCCTCACGGAATCCCATGTTCAACATTTCGTCAGCTTCATCCAAAACAACCCAGTCAACATGATTGATTTTCAAAGCTCCTCTTTTAATCAAATCCAAGGTTCTTCCTGGCGTTCCCACCACGATTTGAGGGTTTTTCTTCAATCCATTGATTTGTTTCAAAGCATCTGCTCCACCGTAAACCGCTTGGATCATGACGTTTCCTAAATGTTTGGAATAGCTCTCTAAATCTTTGGCAATCTGCAAACAAAGTTCACGAGTTGGACATAAGATGATCGCTTGAACTGTTCTACTTTCAACACTTAATTTTTCTAAAATTGGCAAACCAAATGAAGCCGTTTTCCCAGTACCTGTTTGTGCTAAGGCAATTAAATCTTGTTCAGATGATAAAATTTGAGGGATTGCTTGTTGTTGAATTGGTGTTGGATTGGTGTATCCTAATCCGTCGATGGCTTGAAGAATTTGTTCATTCAAACCCATTTCATGAAAAGTATTCATTCTTTTTTAAGTATGTTTTACCGGCAATCGGTCATTTATCCACGCACCGGCGATTATTAAAATCGAATGCGAAAGATGAAATTAAACGGCCACGCAGCCTATAAAACCCAAAATGAATCTTTAACATTCGTGTTTTCTACCCAGAAAACGGGTGCAAAGGTACAAAAATTATTCCAAATACTCACAATTTTATTCAAATCCATTTGAAATGGATCGTGAAATAAAAAAAAATTGAACTAATTGCTGAAGTTATTTACAACATAAAAGTAATTGTCCTCTAAATGCCAACAATATTGAGGTTGTTCTGTGATTTCCATTAAATTCAATAGACGAACCAAATCATTATACGTATGGTTATCTGTCAACTGAAATTTTAAGCCAGTTTTCTGAATATTCTCTTCTTGTAATTTTAAAACAGCGGCTTTGAGGTATATTTCTTGTTCAATCGTAAAATGAACGGGCAAATCCATGGTCTTATACTCAATTTTTTCTCGATAATTATAATCAGTAAACATTTCAAAAGAATCCTTTGGTGGCAAATAAAGTTTGAGGAAATTTTGATTCTGATTGTCAATTTCTTTCTGAAAAATGCCCACAAACAAAACAGGAATAATCAGCAAACTGATCACTCCTGTTAGATTATCTATTTTGGAATATGTTTTATTTTTTCTCAAAGTTTACAAAACTTCTTTGATGCTATACTTTTGGCCATTGAATTCGATTACATCTCCTGCTTTTGCACCTTCCAATGCCGAATAAATAGGAGCCTCTGTATTCAATCCAATGTATTTCTTACCTTCATAATCAAACATATTGGCGGTGATACCGATGAAAAAATTCAAGGTTTCGGTTAAAACCAAAGCTCCTGGTTCTACTTTCTCTTTTGGACCAAAATCCAAATTCAAGAAACTATCAATCATTTGTTTTTGGCGGTTAATTCTTAACTCCAATCCTTTTGCAGATTCTTGACTTTGCGTCATTTGCGAATAATCCTCTGGATCGATGGTTGATTCCTCATCCAAATCAGCGGACTCTTGATAGGTTGCAAACATTTCTTTCAATCCATTTAAGTCTGCTTTTTCAATTTCAATAATTTGATTCTTGATGGTTTCTTTTAAAGACATATTTGTTTGTTTTGATTAAATTTAAGTAAAATTGTACGAATATTACTCGACAAAATTAATTGAAATAATGAAAAACATACTTTTTACGCTCATGTTTGTCATTTCTATTGGCAGCTTTGCACAAACATCAGACCAAGAATTGAATCCCAATAAATGGCGAGTTGGTGGTGGGATTGGATTAGGATTCGGAAGCAATGATTATTTCGGATTTTCCATTTCTCCTTCAGTTGGATATGAAATTACGCCCATGATTGAAGCTGGTGTTTCGGCTGGATATCAATATTCGAAATGGTCATATGCCAAACAAAATTTATTCAATTTTGGTCCTTATGTGAATTTTTATCCGGTTGATTTTTTATTTCTTCGTTCCCATTTTGAACACTATTTAGGAACGCATACATGGCAATCTAGCAATCCAGATGTGAGCGATCTGAAAGAAAATTATGATGAATCAGCATTATGGTTGGGAGGCGGATATCGCAGTCCAGGAAAGGTTTCTTTTCATGTTGGGATCATGTACAATGTTTTATACAAGGAAAATTCCAGCATATTTTCAACAGGACTTCGACCAATGGCTGGAGTTAGTTTTGGATTTTAATTTTCCTATCGAATAATTCATTGATTACAAATAATTTGAAAATTATTATTAAATTTTAACATATAGAATTGCAATTATTTAAAAAATTCAATTCTATATTTGCAAAAGAGAAGTTCATCAATTTTATTCTTATCAAGAAAAGCCGAGGGAAATGGCCCGTTGAAGCTTTAGCAACCATCTAGTTTAGATAAGGTGCTACATCCATCCGACAAGGAAAGATAAGTTCACAGCAAAGTTTAGGTTACAATAAAACAATATACTAGACTCTTCTGACTTATCAGAGGAGTCTTTTTTTTTGACTTTTCTGAAGCTGCTCTTGGTAAGATTTTACAACACACACAAAACACAGAAAAAATCTAAAAATGAGCAGAATAACTGAAATCTTAGAATCTATACCTGTCGATCCATTGACAGGTTCGATTTCCGTCCCTATTTACCAAACATCCACATTTGTTCAGGAAGCGCCAGGCATCAACAAAGGATTTGATTATGCGAGAAGCAATAATCCTACTCGTTTAGCCCTTGAAAACATTGTTGCTCAAATGGAAATGGGACACAAAGGTTTCGCATTTGCGACAGGTTTGGCTGCCATTGATGCTGTCGTTAAATTACTGGAATCGGGAGACGAAATCATCGCAGTGGATGATATTTATGGTGGCGCTTACCGATTATTTACACAGATTTATCAAAAATTTGGGATCAAAGTTCATTATGTTGATACAACACAAGCTGAAAATATTCTTGAATTTATCAATGATAAAACCAAATTGATTTGGTTAGAATCTCCCACCAATCCAACCTTGAAAATTTCAGACATTCAAAAAATTTCTGAAATTGCCCATTCATTTGGAGCCTTGGTGGTGGTCGACAATACATTTGCAAGTCCTATTGCGCAATTGCCGCTAGAATTAGGTGCTGACATAGTCGTACATAGTGCAACCAAATACATCGCAGGCCATTCCGATTTGGTCGCAGGATTGGTCATTACCAAAACACCAGAATTATCTGAAAAAATAAAATTTATACAAAACGCCTCCGGAGCAATTTTAGGTCCATGGGATTGTTTTTTAGTGATACGTGGAATTGAATCTTTAGACTTAAGGGTCAGACAACAAAGCGAGAACGCGAAAATAATTGCTAATTTTCTGATGAATAGGGAGGAAATAGACAAAGTCTATTATCCGGGGTTAACTACACACACGAACCACGAGATTGCGCAAAAGCAACAAAATGGATTATTCGGGGGCGTTATTTCTTTTAGCTTAAAAAAGGACAGCATAGATGCTGCCAATCAATTTGTTACCCAAACAAAATTATTTAAGCTGGCAGAAAGCTTAGGTGGTGTCAAAAGTTTGATTTCTCATCCTGCTCAAATGACGCATGCTTCTGTACCTAGAGAAAAAAGAATTTCATCGGGTATTCAAGATTCCTTAATTCGACTTTCTGTTGGAATTGAAGATCCCTTAGATCTAGTTCAAGATTTAGAAAAAGCATTATTGTCCATCGATCAAAAAATCAAAGAAATTATCTAACTCATGTTCAGGGCCAATTGCTAAAATCAATCCATTTTTTGGATTTGAAAGGGTGAAAATTGGTCCTTTTGAACGAAACTTTAGTCAACATCATGAAAAAAATAAACATCGGACTATTCGGATTTGGAGTAGTCGGAGAGGGAATCTACAAGGTTTTATCAGAGAAATCTCAACTCAATACTGAGATCAAAAAAATCGTCATCAAACATCCTGAAAAAAAGCGAAACGCACCCGCACAATTGTTCACCACAGACGCAAAAGAGATTCTAGATGATCCTGAAATTGATATTGTCGTGGAATTGATAGACGATGCAGAAGCCGCATTTGAAATTGCAAAAACTGCCATGAATTCTGGAAAATCAGTGGTCAGTGCCAACAAAAAAATGATTGCGGAGCATGCCTCGGAATTGATCGAATTACAACGAAAAAACAAGGTATCTTTCCTATACGAAGCTGCCGTTTGTGGCAGTATTCCCATCATCAGAAATTTAGAAGAATATTACGATAATGACTTGCTAAACTATGTCAAAGGCATCGTCAATGGCTCTACCAATTACATCCTAACCAAAATGAAATCTGAAAACCAGAGCTATGACGATGCCTTATTTTCTGCACAAAAAAATGGTTTCGCCGAAAGTGATCCAACCTTGGATGTAGAAGGAATCGATGCTGCCAACAAATTAAGTATCATCATCCTACATGCGTTCGGTCGTTTAATTTCCCATGAGGAAATCCTTCGAAAAGGAATAACCTCTTTAAAAACTGAAGATTTTCAATATGCTACTGAAAAAGGTCTGGTGATTAAACTAATTGCCTCTTGTCAATTGGATGATAAGAACAAATTAATCCCTACCGTTCTTCCAACTTTTATTGAAAAAAGCAAAACATTGGCCTTGGTCAACAATGAATTCAATGGAGTTTTAATAGGAAGTGCTTTGGCAGATGAACAATTTTTATATGGGAAAGGTGCCGGAAGATTTCCTACTTCTTCTGCAGTTTTAAGTGATATTTCCGCCTTGCGCTATTCGTATAAATATGAATTAAGAAAAGGAATTCAAAATGGATTTCAATCCAATTATTCATCTCTACAAAGAATTTATCTAGGATTTGACCCAAAAGAAAATATCGATCAAAATTTGTTCGAAAACATAGAAGAATCCTACCAAAGCAATCATCATGCGTATGTCACAGGTTCCATCAACTTAGAAAAATTAAAATCCTCTGGATGGTTAGAAAATAAAGCTATTTCCATAATAGCCTTTTAATTTCATTATTGTCCCGTCCTAAAATAAGTTGACACAAAATCGACTTATTATGAAAGAATTAAATTCCGAAAGGAACAAACGGACGCAACGAGATTATACTTT
>NZ_JBEPMO010000023.1:0-31108 GCF_040545805.1 Moheibacter stercoris | reverse complement strand
GCAATTTACTAAAATTGCTTCAATTGGGAAAGCTTTGGCTTTCCTTTTTTTATTTATAAAAAAGGCTATCTCACTTTTGAGACAGCCTCTTTTTTTTTGCTTAAAAGAAAAAACCCTAAACAATTTCAAATGAATTATTTAGGGTTTTTACTTTGTGACCTCGACAGGATTCAAATTATCAATTGCATCTACTCTGCTTAAACTCATATTAATATCTAATACACTATATAATAACTATTTATATAATAGATAATATTAACTAGCATTAAATAATCTGAGAATTATTGTTACAAATAATGTTACAATAATTATATTTGCAATAATTAAATCATTAATTAATGGCATCGTTTACTTATCATTTCAGAAGCAAAAAAGAAAGTGCAAAAATCTCTATCCGATTATTTCATAGTCCAATTGATTACACCTTAACTACACCTTATATTTCAAAAAAAGAATACTGGATATATAGAACAACAAAAAACGGTGTGAGTAAAACAGCACACCGTAAACTTGAAGATTTACGAGGAGATGAAACATTAAAAAAACATAAAGAGGAACTTATTGAATTCAAAGAACGACTTGAACAACAATTTATGTCAGAATTTAACAGTGGAGTTCCTATTACAAGAGAATGGTTCAAATCGGCAGTTATAAAAAATAGCGATGTAATAGATAGTAAAGAGAAAATTTTTGATGAAAAAACTAAAAGACTGAAAGAGATTGAGGCTGAAAACGAAATCAGAAATAAAAATCTTTTATCCAGTGCAATAAATTCAATCTTCTCAAAATATTTAACCAATAAAAAGGAACTGAAAAAGTTTAAGACAACTGAAAGTTGGCTATCCAATTATCAGGAATACTATAATAAGACTAACAAGAAAGAATATGAGTTCAAAATCTCTGATTTCAACCAAAAGTTTGTGGATGACTTCAAATCATGGGGAATTTTGGAGATGAAATATAAATTATCTACTATAATAGGACACTTGAAGCGCATGAAAAGAGCAATTGAGTATTCTTATGAATTGGATGAAGAAAACATTAAAATACATTCGAGGTTAAATAAAATTAGATTTTCCAGCTACAAAGAACAGGAAGAGATGAAAGATAAATTTGTTATCCCTCTCTCTTTTGAAGAATTAGACAAAATTGACAAACTCGACTTAAGCAATGACCCTGAATTGAGAGAGATACAAAAATGCATCTTAATAGGTTCGGAAACAGGATTAAGGTTTTCAGACTTTGGAAAATTGTGTGCTAAAAATCTGAAAACTCACATTCAAGGAATTGAATATTGGGAATTTAAGACAAGTAAAACGAAAAAGTGGGTTAAAATCATCAAAAATGACAGACTGAATTATTATATAGACAAATACGGTAATCCAAAAACAGAATATGATGAGAATGAGGATATCAAACTTAACCGACTGATGAAAATAATCTGTAAAAAAGCCAAAATCAATGAGCCTACTGAAATGGAGATAAGTCAAAAAGTAAAAGATTTTAAAACCAGAAGATATATTAAGACCATACAACCTAAATATAAAGGAATTACAACGAGGACATTGAGAAGGTCTTTTGCCTCAAATTATTACTCTCACATTCCTGTTGAGCTTATTATGCAGGTAACTGGACACACCACCGAGAAAATGCTTAGAGAATATATAAATGTAGACAGTGAAGTTTATGTGGAACTTGCATTTGAAAAAATGAACGAATTACACCAAAGAAGAAAAAGACTTGCTGTGATTTAATAATATCAAAAAGTTCATCATTAAATCCATAATTTTACAAACATAAATCAAAATGATGTCTCACAATTACAAAGAACTTGACCAGCTAAAAGATAGATTAGATTCTCTTCGTGCAAATCAAAGCCCAAAGGTTGCAGAAGCTTTTGATATTGAATATACTTACGAAAGCAACAAAATCGAAGGAAACACATTAACCCTTCAAGAAACAGCTCTGGTAATTGAAAAAGGACTAACCATTAGCGGTAAATCTTTAAATGAACATCTGGAAGCTACTAATCATAAATTTGCTATTGACTTTATAAAGCAGGTTGCAATTAATCACGAACCGATAAATGAAAGAACCCTACTGGATATTCACAAATTAATCTTACAAGGCATTGATAATATAAATGCTGGAAAATATCGGGATGTCCAAGTTCTTATCAGTGGTTCACGACATATTCCACCTCAACCCTTACTTGTAAAAGATGAGATGGCTAAGATGTTTGAATGGTACGAAGAAGCTAAAAACACTTTGCATCCCGTTCAGTTAGCATCAGAATTACACGAAAGACTCGTGACCATTCATCCTTTTATTGATGGCAATGGTCGAACAGCTCGCCTTTTAATGAATTTGGTATTACTTCAAAATGGTTTCCCTATTGCAATTTTAAAAGGTGATTCTGTAGATAGGCTTAAATATTATGATGTATTGGAAAAAGCACAAGTTGATGGAGACAAACAACCTTTTATTGACTTCATCTCTGAAAACGTGAAGGACACAATGATAAGAATTATCAAAGCACTAGAATAGTGAAGCAAGCTGTTTCAAATATTGACTTACTTGTGCAGGAATTAATCCAATCTGACAACAAAGAAAGGTTTGCCCAACTAAATTCCGAATTAAACGACAATATTTTCGACCTGCTAATCGAAAATTCGCAAAAAGAGGATATTTTCTCCGCAATACTTGTCATTAAAATATTTACCCCAATCAATGAACAAATTGAGTTCCTGAAAAACAATTTACCAAGTGGTAGAAATGGATTTCAGCAAAAACGAAAAATGAAAGAAAAAATTTCATTTTTCAGCAGTCTTTTAAATAATATTTCAGAACTATACAGAAAACAACTTATTAGTAAGTTAGATATTGAAATCATCAAAAGAAATCTACAAAAAACAAATGGAATAATTGAGCCTTTGGATGAATTAGAAAAGTTAATCGAAGAAATTTCTCTTGACGAGTTCAAAGATTTTCTTCATCAAATGTATTCTCAAACGGTTGAATATTTTAATTCCAGACAATTACAAACGCAAGAGGTTGAGCAATACAGAGGAGAATTACTTTCCTTTATCGAAAAATTGAGATTAAAAATTTTTTCTCTCAATTCTGAAATTTTCATTCTAAATGTACAACTAAAAGATTTTGAAAAGAAGTATGAGAATGATAATCGGAATGACTATTACGTAGATTCAATATATGAAACTTCTCATGAAATATGGGCATACGAATTTCATAAAGAAATCCTCAAAGATTTAATTAACTCTCTTTACAAAACACACCCATTTTTAAAAACTTTCGAAACCTCAGACATTCCATTAACAGTATTTGGTAACAGAAATTATGATTTCTTTTCAGAGTTCTACACAGAGCTCAAAGTATTCATTGACCCTTATATTGTAGATTTCAACATATTCAAAGAAATATTTACATATAACAACGCTCCACCATTAAAAAAAGTAAATCTTCAAAATGGCACATTAAACGACTTTGCTGATTTATTAAATAAATTAGAACCCTACTTTATCCCAGACCTAAGAAATGGAAATGAATATAATATCTGGTGGGCTTCAAGATTTTTATTTAATAATGTAGAAAAGACACCTGCGCAGGTCTCAAAATTTAGAAGTAATACAAGAAGGGGAATTGATAGACTCCCAAGTTCCCCAGAAAAAATCAAAGATATTCTCAAAACTTTTGAATCCATTCCTCAAAAATAAGTAAAAAACAGCTCAAACAAAATGTAGTACACTGATTATTAGTGATATATTTTTGTTTTATTATTTTTATTTAGTTCGCTGTTCCTCAAACTCCTCATTTTATTGCTTTCCAAAATAAATAATATGGAAAGTATACTATTAACACAGGTTACACCTGTACAATTTGAACAGCTCATATCAGAAGCTGTTGGAAAAAAATTAGAGGAATTCAAAAAGATTTTTACACACACCTCCTCAAATGATAAACTTCTAACTCGTAAAGAATCCGCTAAATTTTTTGGAGTATCTATTTCTACAATAGACAATTGGAGAAGAGAAGGGAAAATTATTCCGTACTACATCGGTAGTAAAGTCAGATTTAAGAGAGGCGAGCTTGAACAGGCTATGGTTAAATTAAAAAATGATGGCTATGGGAGAGATTAAAGAATTACCAACGGAATTTGCAGGAAAAGGTGAAGTAAGCGGATATTGTTTCACACAGATTTTGAAGTCCGACAAGGCTTATATCTATGCGGTTGATGGAGGAAGACACTATGAAGTCTTCAAAAGAAAAGTAAACAGAAGGTTTTCACAGGTAAGATATCCAAATTCTAATTCTTTTGGAGTTTGGGCATGGACATGCAGAACCTATGGGAGAGCTTTAAAAAGATTTGAAGAGTTAAATCAATCTAAATCCTAAAGTTTATGATTGCAAATCTAAAAAGAGGCAGCTATTTTATATCGCTGCCTCAATTTCTGTATGACAAATTGAAAGAGTCCTGCAAGGAAGATGAAAACATAAGCTTTGATTTAGCAGCTTATCTTTTATTCTTAATCCACAGCAAAAGTTACTCTGACAAAGATATTGACAAGAAATATTGGGTTGCTTTAAATGCCGCACTTTTAAGAAAGCTATATGATACAACAAAGTATAAAATCAAATATAAATGTAGTGAACATCTAAAATTTTTAGAACAAATAGGGCTGATTGAATCA
This sequence comes from Moheibacter stercoris, assembly GCF_040545805.1. Taxonomy (NCBI): domain Bacteria; kingdom Pseudomonadati; phylum Bacteroidota; class Flavobacteriia; order Flavobacteriales; family Weeksellaceae; genus Moheibacter; species Moheibacter stercoris. The sequence goes on along the minus strand of NZ_JBEPMO010000023.1, from coordinate 26,399 downwards.
GAACCACATATTTATAATAAAGGAAGAGGAGCAAGCTCCAGCAGGAAATATAGAATTTGTGATTATGATAAATCAAAACATTTTGAAACATCCAAATCTTTTAGTTCAGGGAATCAAATTGTTGAAATAAAAAATAAAAGACTGATAAGGAAAATACTTAAAAATAACGAAAAACGAAAAGTTTCCGCAAACAGGACTGTTCCTTATTTAACGAAGTGGTTGAACAAGGATGATTTTAAGCTGGATGAGCAAGCAGCATTAAAATATGTAAATGACACATACTCAGATGAAGAAGATAGAAGAGATAAAAGAACTCTTTATATAGAAAATTTTGAAATGATGAAAAAAGATTATTCAAGAGATGGTAAGGATAATCGATTACATCACTACTTCGTATCTGCACCATCTGACATAAGAAATTTTATAACTTATGATGAATCAAGATTAATTGAATTGGATATAAAGAACTCTCAACCATTATTCTTAACAAAACTATTGAAATTAATCATTGATACTTATTTCTTAAAACAACAAGGTAATGAGGATTATAAAAAGTATTTATATAAGAGTATTACTAACAGTATAAATAATAAAGATGTTATAGATATAAGTACAATGGTATATTATATTACTACAATCCTGTTAAATTCAATGGATGATTCTGATGTTCAGAACATTAACCAGTTTTGCAATCTTATTCAATCGGGATTGATTTATGAGAAAGTTGGAGAGAAACATTTTGACTTAGGACTAGTATGGAAAGATGGTGATTTGTTCTATGCTAAACTTTACAACAAGAAAACCAATCAGCTCAAAGCACATCCCTTTACCAATCTTAGAAAGTGTGCAAAGAAAATAACTATAAACGCTTTGTATTGTAATCCAAAAAAACATAATCAGGCTGTTAGAGTATTTCGGGAGATGTTTCCTGTGGTAACAAAAGTTTTGGATGTATTGAAAAAAAATAGTCATAAAGATTTACCAATCCTGTTACAACGAATGGAATCAAAATTCATTTTAGATACTTGTTGTAAGAAAATTTCCAGAAAGCACCCTGACATGGTTCTGATTTCAAGACATGACAGTCTTAGCACTACGGAAGACAAAGCTGCTATTCTCAAAACTGACTTTCAAAGATTGTTAAATGAACATTTCGGCTTCGAGGTGCAGTTGGGGGAAGAGTATTGGTAAATTCTATCCGTATGTGTGCAGTATGCGCAATTTTGCAAACTTTTTCACCTTCAGCGATGCTTTGTGTCACCTGAACAAAGAAAGTAGCTAAATTGCATCCTCGCAACCCTCTACCTTCGATTAAAGTATGGTTGTTCTAATCCTAAAACATCTCTATATTTGTCTTAATAAAAATTAAAGAATATTGAAGTAAAAAATTTGAATTAAAAATAAAGTTAGCGTTAGCTATTTATTCTTGTAACTGAAAACTGGAAATTTTTAAATGCACAAGATAAATGGACTACCGCTCACGCTCTGGCATGGGCTTAGTTTATTTGTGCATTGGGTATTCCAGTACCTCAGTTACGATAGGCTACAGTTCCACGCTTTCTTTTTACAATTAACTAAAAATCACTTTGGGACTGGGTGAATAACTCCTCACTATGAAAGATTATATATCTACCTTTCCTTTACACATCCACGTACTTATGATTCTTTATTTGATGATAAACCAGACAAATCATAAATTTCTCAAACATCGGATAAACCCAACTTTTGAAAGCCCAATTAATTGGCAATTAAAACCAGCTAGTGCTTTTCAGAGGATACTTTACACATATGAAAACTTAATATTGATTCTTATTTTGTTTTGTGGAATTATGCTAGGGGTGAAGTATAAATGGTTTTTTGCAATTTTCTTCTTACTTGAAGTATTTACGGTTTCAGCTTTAATATTTGGATTGTTTAGAGGATTATTATTCAGATTAAATCCTGATGGATATTACTTTTTTAGATTTCAAAGCCTAATAAATAAAACGAGAATAATATCTTTTTTAATTGACATTTATCTGTTTTATTCACTAATCAAAATCATTTTTCATTAAGAATTACGGGAAACCATAATGAAATTCTATTCAATCAAAATTATTTTACCTCATTAATTTAAAATCAATTATTATGAAAAACAAGAACTTTTTTTTTCGTGCTTTTAGCAACACTTTTCATTTTAACAGGCTGTTCAAGTGATGATGACAATCCTAACAGCAATAGTCCAATTGTTGGTGAATGGAATTCCTACAGATATAAAGCCAGTGATTTTAACAATCAGGAATGGTATCTTATTACAGAGCCAATCTCAGTTGAATTTTCTAATAACGGCACTTTTATATTTAAATATGATGATGTACCAGAAGGTGGAGGCACTTGGTCAATCTCTGGAAATTCATTAACAATGAACTATACAGAGGATGAGTGGGATGATGAAACGATAAACTATGAAATTCTTGTAATGAACGAATCTACTCTTAGAATTAAAGAAATATTTGATGATGGAGAATGGGCTATTGACGAATTTATTAAACAATAAAAATATGATTTTGAAAATCGTTAGATTCTTAGGATTTATTCCAGTATTCTTTTTAGTTCTATTACTTGCGAGAATTGTTTATAAAATCATTTTTTACATCTTTGATTTAATTTCACTCGAATTTATTAATCCTTTATGGACTGAAATTGTGGTAAGTTTATTTGCAATTCCCACAAGCATATATGCTTCATTGCATGTATACCCTTTAAAAAACAAAAAAATTCCTTTGTTTATTATTGGGAGTATTATATTTTTAATAGTAGCATTTGCTAACTACTTAGTATTTGTAAATCCTTTTGAAATAGAATTCTCAATATTTGAAAAAATTCTAACAGTAATACAGTGTGTTATTTATATAGTTTGCTTTACTTATATTACGATTGAATTAAAGGAAGATTCTTTTGAAATAGATTAATTAAATATTTATAATCAATCTTTTAAAAATGAAAATCAAAGAAATCCTTAAAATAACCTTAACAATCCTGCTCCTTCTATGCCTCTTAGATTGGAATTATGGGTTTTATGAGTTTGTTCGATTTATCGGGATGGTTGGGTTTGGAATTTTAGCATATCAGGAAAAAGACAATAAAAACAGAAATTGGTTTTTCATTTGGTTGATTTCTGCCTTATTAATCAATCCTTTTCTAAAAGTTTCACTTGGTCGAGAGATTTGGAATATTGTCGATGTTATTTGGGCTGGTTTATTAATTTACAGCTTGTTTCAAAAACATAAGAAAGTAGATATTTTAGAGGAACCTACGCCAATAATTCGAGACCCTATTATGAAAATTAATTCCAAGATTAAAGAAAATCTCCTTATAAATGAAGAATCTCCGAATCAAGAAGATTTTACATTATTTCACTTTCATCGCCTATATTACGAACCACCCGAAAAAATCGTTGAGATATATAATAATGAGGTAGAAATAGGACTTACAGGTGAAAAATTGCAAATCCTTTATCTTATTGTATTTCATGTTATTTTTTTGGAACATTTTGAGAAAAGTCCGATTATTATAGTTGACAATCATACTATTGATTTAAAAGGAAAAATCTACCTAACCAAAAACAGTTTTGATTACGAAGACAAAAACAACTTAAGAGTGATTAGGAAATAGGATTTCAATACCTCAGCAATATCCATAAATTTTGAATTATTAAAACAAATATGTAAAATCACTCCATTCACATTAAAAATAAAAATCACCTACATTGCAACACCATTATCTCAATATATTATGAAACGAATCTTTTTAATTGGAACAACATTTATCTCACTATCACTTAAAGCACAAAACTACAGTTACCGATATACACAAATTAATCAATTAGCTATTCAGCGGAACCATTATACAATTGTGAATCAAAACTTTGGTTTTTATGCCATTGCTAACGCAATTCAGAGTTTCACCAATACTTGGTCAGATAACAAGAAAAGGGAAATTGAAGTGCAGAAATCTCAATTTCGAATTGAGCAAGTAAAGGAAACTTACAGAGAAGCTAAAAGTTATCCTGAATCCATTTTAGATGGATGGCATTTGGTAATGGTTACTGATAATTATAATTTCTGCAATGAAGCTAAAGCATTGGTTGAAAATGGAAAAATTTCAAAATTGGTAATTGATAATTATATGCCAAACTCGTTAAATTTCACAACCATTAATCCCATACGAAATGCTAAGTCTTTATTGAGTTTACAGGACGAAAATAACAACCCTACCTCAACGGCTGAGGTATATTTCACCAATGACTTAGAACATCCTACTATTGTTGATGCACCATTAGAAGCTGGTTATATCTGTTTCTATTCTGATATGGGTCGAGCAAAGTCAATTAAAATAAGATTAAACAGAACAAATTTAGGAGAACTCGGAGGTAAAATCGAAGGCGAGCCTTCTTGTTATGACGAAAAAACTATAACAGTAGCATTAAAACCTCAATCTTATGATTTTAGAGCTTTTGGCAGAGGCTCAATTAACTGGGAAGGAGTTGCTATTGTTAAAGAAGGACAGTGTTTACTAATTAATTTGAATGAGGAAAATAAGAAATAAGCAAATCTCATTCTTAATAACAGGTTAATAAAAATTTGTGGTTTTTCAAGGAGACGTGATTTTCCCTAACTAACTTTGATACAACCATATATATTGACTTAATGAACACCGTTAAGATAGGAGATGATTTTGAGAATAAATCATATTGTAAGCTACCCTTATTTGTTACCATTGTAAATGTAAGTATTTAATTATTATAGTTCATTAATTCAAATTGTTTAGGGGATTTATACCCGAGTGATTTATGAGGTCTTTGATGATTGTATTCCCATTGCCATTGAGTAGCTTTTATTTCTACTTGTTGTAGAGAATCAAAGATATAAGGATTCAACAGTTCTTCCCTGCAACTTCGATTGATTCTTTCGATCAGTGAGTTCTGAGTTGGCTTTCCGGGTTGTATGTAATGGATTTTCACTTGGTTTTCCTTTGCCCATCTCTGGAATACTTTGGATATAAACTCAGGACCATTGTCCACTCGGATTTGCAAGGGCTTCTTACCTTGTTCTTTCAATCTTTCCAGAACTCTTACAACTCTTTCACCACCGATGGAATATCCAATCTCCATGGCCACCATTTCACGATTGTAATCATCGGCTATGTTAAGCAATCTGAACCTTTGACCGCAATATAAACTGTCCTGCATAAAATCCATGCTCCAGCATTCACCACTACGGGGCGGGATTTCTATGGGTTGCTGTATCCTGGTTGGAAGTCTTCTTCGACTGCGTTTGACGATGTTCATCCCTAGTTGTTTGTAAACACGGTAAACCTTTTTGTGATTCCAATGATGACCGGAACTTCTGAGTTTATGGTACAGCTTCCAAAACCCGTAGCCGAGATGGTTTTTGGCCAATTCGGTTAATTTATCAATTAAATCTTCATCCGGTGGTTTTATGCTTTTATAACGGTAGGTACGCCTGCTGATACCCGATAAATCACAGCTTCTTCTTTGACTCAGAAGATGTTCTCGTTCCAAGTAAGCTGCAATTTGTTTTCTCAAGGCAGGCTTTACCACTTTTTTGACAAGACATCTTTGAGCGCTGCATTGTCAAGCATGGCTTCTGCATAGAGCCGTTTGAGTTTGGAGTTTTCCTGCTCCAGCTCCTTTATCCGCTTAATCTCTGAAGCTTCCATACCCGAATATTTACTTTTCCATCTGTAAAATGTTCCGTTGGAAATGCCTTGTTCGCGACAGATCTGCTCCACGGTTTTACCTTGATTCTGGGATTCCAAAATTTTGAAAATCTGTTGTTCTGTAAAATTGCTCTTCTTCATACCAATTAATTTTTAAAGTTAGTTGTTTATCTCTTTTTAATTGGTAACTTTTTCGGGGTAGCTTACAGAATATGTACGCTTTATCTCCGAATCGAAGTCGGAACGTAGTCGAAAAAGTGGAATCGAATTGAGGAAATCGAAGAAGTGGTTTTGGTTCAAATTCAATGTTTTTTGAAAAGAAAAAAAGAGAAAAAAAAGAAAGCCATTCATTCAGGATTGGGGCGTTTTAAAGGCAAGGTTTTCGAGCAAAATACGACCCGAATGGGTGGAGATTTTGTGAGAAACCCGAAGGGCTTGACCTTGACGTAAAACGACCACTCACTAACCTTGCTATCTTTTTTGTGAATTTTGGTGTGTCTATTTCGGACAAAACGCACTGGGGCAACTCGCGCAGGTGAAGAAAAGCAAATCAACTTCAAAATAAGGTGGCGAGGGAATGTAGCTGAACATCCGACAGGATGTTTTGCTACACCGAGCCAATTGGTGTGGGCTAATAAGCTATCAAGCAGCACAAAAGTGAGGGGTTACGAAACACGTTAGTGTGTAGTACCGAACGATGTGATGCGACTAGCGGTTTAGCGCAATACACCAATGTACCTTACTTAAAAACTTTTGCTTTTTCTGAACCTGCAACCACTTTCTTGGGTGGTGGGGGTGCGTGGCATTTAAACCCGAAGCTTCTCAAGCTTGATAGGGTCATTTAATATTTCGTAAGTCTTGAATATCTTCTTATTTTAATCTTCGATTTATATTACTACTAATAAACATTTCATTCTTTTCTTCAGAAATAATTTCAATAAATCGTTCATAATGCTTCAGTACATCAGAGATAAGCTCATTTTTAGTAAATAACTGAACATCATAACCTTCTCTATCGTCACCAAAATATGATTTAGGATAAAAAGTCCGGTTATTTTCTATATCTGGCAAATTATCTTCATTAAGCAAATAATCCGATATAATTTTTGAATCACTCATCACACCGTAAATAAAATTATTTACTACATCATATGTTATTTCAATTTCAGCCCTCTCAGGATTTTCATAAAAATTTATTTTCGCAGCAATACCATTTTTAGCAAACTCTTTTTGCAAATCCGAAAATGATTCATATACAGTTGTTTTAATGAAAGCACTAACTGATTCCTTATCATTGAATGAAACAATTTGTTGTAATCTTTCTCGCCAAGAGGCTCCCGACCAAGGAATAGTAGATACTGAAAAATCACGTTCATAATAGCTTTTATCAATGGACAAAGCCTTAACAAGGCTTACAATAAATAATAACATAATAATGGAAAACGGTAAAGCTGTAATTAGTGTCATACTCTGTAAAGCAGCCAGTCCCCCAGCATTAAGTAATAATAATGCTAGTACAGAAAGTAAAAATCCCCATCCTACAGTTTGCCATTTAGGGGAATTCTTAGCATTTTTAGTAGCAATACTATTCATTACAAACATTCCAGAGTCTGCGGAAGTTACAAAAAAAATGATGATAATAGCAATAGTAAAAAAACTAGCTATATTTGTTAATGGTAAATTTTCTAGAAATCGAAACATCAGAGCGTCTGGGTTGCTGGCTAATTGACTCAACGCCCCATCAGCGACATTAACATCAAACCATATCGCACTATTACCAAAAACAGACATCCATATAAAATTGAATAAAGTTGGTATAATCAACACTGCTACAATAAACTCTCTTATTGTTCTTCCTTTTGAAATCTTAGCAATAAACAATCCTACATAAGGAGACCACGAAATCCACCATGCCCAGTATAGTATTGTCCAATCATAAAACCATGGTTGTAATTCAGGCTCATAAACATGTGTGTTAAAAGTAAGGTTAAAAAAGTTACTGATATAATTTCCAATACCATCTGTAAAACTACCTATCAGATAGATGGTAGGGCCAAGAATCAAGACGAAAAGTAAAAGCATCGCAACACTAATAATATTGATGTTACTTAATATTCTTACACCTTTATCAACTCCACTTATAGCAGAAATGATAGAAATCGAAACTAATACTACTACAATCAATACTTGATAAATAAAACTACTCGTTGGTAAAACTCCCAATATTTCCAAACCAGAATTGATTTGAACCACACCAAATCCCAAAGTAGTCGTAATACCGAAAAAAGTACTGCATAGTGCAAAAACATCAATCGTATTTCCCCATTTACCTTTGATTTTATCTTTTAGTAAAGGATAAAAACAACTTCGTAAAGAAAGTGGTAAACGGTAACGATAAGTAAAATAAGCTAAAGACAATCCAACAATACAATAAATTGCCCAAGCATGGATACCCCAATGAAAAAATGTATATAATTGTGCATCTTTGGCACGCTGTACTATTGAATTTCCAGCAAAAACTTCATTAGAGTAATGTTGCATCGGCTCAGCAACGCTGAAATACATCAGTCCAATACCCATACCTGCAGCAAATAGCATTGAAATCCATGAAAAGAAAGAATAGTCTGGTTTACTATTGTTCCTTCCTAAACGTATATTTCCATATTTACTAAATATTAGATAGATCAAAAAAATGACAAAAATCGTAACTGACCAGATATAAACATAATTTAGATTTAAAAAAATAAAATTCTTGACAGTATTTAGTAAGCTTTCAGTAAGTTTTGGATAAATTGCAGATAACAAGCATATTCCAATAATAAAAATTAAACTTGGAATGACTACGCCTTTACTTAATGTGGTTTTTATTTTGGTAATTTTTATCATACAGTTTAGAATTGTTTAATAATAATTTTTTCACGTGTCGTACTTCATCACTTCGTAGACCTTAAATATAATTATTTTAGTTTTGATTTTAGTACTTCATAAGGAGTTTTTCCTTTAAATGAACCATGTGGTCTATTGAAATTATAAAAGTTTTCCCATTATTCTATTTTTGATTTAGATTGACATCATCAGTATAGCTTCTCCTCTTAATCTCAAATGCCAAACGAGCATTTTTGTGTGTAACGAAAAGCCGTTTAAAAATGGGCTTGATTGAAAGGAAAGCTTATTTTAGGCTTGGTTTTGCGTAGTTGGGTGAATGAAGCTGAACGTAGTGAAATGGAAGTAAATTATTAGCTTACTGAAATGTAAAGTAGTGAAGCGGAATGAACCTAACGGAGTAAATCGTTACATAAAAATGATTGTGGCAATACTGCTACTTCATCAAAACCAAAATACGGTTTTTGAAAACGGAAGTTCGTGTTTAGAACGAAAGAAGCCTATTTGCAAAATCCTTTGAATATAGGGCAACAGCGAAAGTTATTGCGGTTAATGTCCCGGGCAGCTTTGCGAAGTATCCCGTTAGGGTATTGCGCAAAACTGGAATTAACCGCAGTTGCTTTTTTGTTGTTGCCCTATACACATTAAAGCTTTGCAAATAGGCGTATTTGTATGACTGATTATCAAAAACTACTTGATGTAGTATTTTGGGTTTGATGACCTTATTATTTAATCTTCACTATACACATAATTAGGTAATTCTTTAGGCATAACAATGGTAGGCCAGTAGAATTCTGCATCCCTCCAGCCATTATCTTTTAATCCTCTTTGTTTTAAAAGCATTAATACAGGTTTATTTTCTGCCATTACTTTTGTGCGAACGTTATCCGTTTTACCATCTCCAGGAGAATCATTGAATGTTGAATTGTTGTTTTTTAAACGAGATGCTTCTCTGCCTTCTCTTACATATAAACCAATTTCAGAAGTCTTCTTGTCATTTAATGCCAATTCAATCGCTTTAACAACTAGATTCGTGTCCCAATTAAGACCAACATTACCGAATTGAGGTTCGTATGTAAACGTACTATCAATTAACTCAATTATATTTTTGAATTGTTCTAATGTGATAATACCTTCTTGATCTTTGTTTAAAACTGGTTGAATAATTTGATCAATTTTAGAAATGGTGTCTTGAATATTGGTTTTACTTTTCGTTTGGAAACCTATTGGTAAAAATCTCGAATATTCTTTGAACGACACAACATTAGAAGCCTTAATTTTATTAGGACCACAAGGTTTTATTGTATTGCCTTCTTTCGCTATAAAACGAACGGCTGCTTCTGGATCTTTTTCTATATTTTCTCTTAAATTATTATCAAAGAAATGCATATTACGCATCGCATTATACACTCTAACCGAAGTATAAAATCGAGTTACAGCTAAATCTTTTTCGCTACGACTTCCGTACATTCTAGAATGCTGTAATACCGTGTCCATTTGAAAAGAAGCAGGATTACGACCATAGAAGAACCCAATTAAATGATCAATGGTAATTCCTCTATCAAGAGTTTGACCACCAATAAAAATATTAAACGGATTATCTAATCGTAACTGACCATCTTCGCCCAATAATTCTACGACTTGATTTTCGGAATTAACGATTGTTACACCAATAAATTTGTTAGCTAAAGCTTCCTTTACTTGTGCAACGACTTCTACTAATGTAGGTAGTTTATCTACTACTAACTTCATTGATAATTCAAACTCGTGGTAGGCGTACTTTAAAAAAGTAAACAGTTCGGTATCGGATAGATTGTTTAACTCTTCTAAAAGTGTTTCGACCAATTGTTTTTGTTGGCTATGAATTAATTTAGTAACACTGGTATGCAATACAAAAGCCGAATGGTAATTTGGCACCCATAAATCTGCTGATTCTTTTTCTTGTAACTGACGAATGGCACCACCTACCAAATAGCTAATGATGGCATCCCGAATAGCTTTAAAATTCTCTGTACGCAAACAATTGGATAAGGACTTTTTATTGTACATTCCTGTACTTTTACCTTTGCCATTTAGATAATCTATCTGATCGTCATTAACTTGTTTGTACACATAATACGCTGTAGAATCTGGATCAATAGCCTTTTCGAAATAATATTTTCCTCCTACGTAAGCAGGATGTGGTTTTAATAAATTGGTAAAAGCAGGACGATTAGGAGCTGTTTCTACCCCATCTATCTCTAAATTATCGGGTTGTAGATATAAAGAATATGGCGTTGCTGTAACTTGTAAAAAGCTATTTCTACCTTTTAATTTTAATCTGAATTTTGATAAAGAATCTGCAATTTTTGCAAAATCTATACCTTCCGCTTTTTCTTTATCATTGACAAATGATACACTCGCTTGGTCTGCCTCATCATCGATGATTAAGATGTTTTTGTTTTGTAATAAAGGTACAGAATTAAATATTTCATGTAAACGCTCCATATTTTTCATCTCTTTTTTTACGACAAAAATGACTTTGTTTTGCAGAATATATCCCGTTAGTTGATCTAAATTTTGCATTTTGATGACATCCCAAACGTAAAGTTTGCGTGCATTAATAGGAGTTTCGAATTCAGATTTTAGACGTTTGATGGTTTGCTCGACCAAAGCTACCGAGTTTTTGGTTAATATGACCGATACATCGTAGTTTTCGTCAAAGCATTTTGCCATTACGCCTAAAAAGGCGCGTGTTTTACCCGATTGTATTAAACCCAGTAATACACCAGGTTTAATCTCATCGGTTTTATGTTGTATTAAATTATTGACAACATCTGCCATCAATTCTTTTAATTCTAAAGAATCATTGCGTTTTTCGGTTATGTAGTTATAGTAGGACATTTAAATTTGTTCAATTATTTTCAATAATGTTAATTTCGTTTTCACTTAAATCATATAATTTATAAATAAAATTATCTATTAATTTAATATCCTCTATATTTTTATATAGTACATATCTTTCAACTAAATTTGATAGTTCAATTATATCATTATCTTTTAATTTAGGTATTGGAATATTTTCGATCATATCTACATTAAAATTTATACCACCATCTATACCCATAGTACTATATACATCTTTTACGTAATAACTAATTAACTTCGAGTTTAACATTGCTAGAAAAAAAAGAAAATATTTATGTTCTATATTTCTAATTATTAAAGTCGATTTACTGGAAATATATTCACCTTTTGAATCATAAAAACATTCTAAGTACCTCATACCAGTTATCATTAGTTTTGGAGATTGTATCTGTTCAAACCTTTTAGGAGTTTGTCTTAAAATGTCTATTTCTTCAACAATAGGATTTGAAAATTTACCTTTCAAATAACTTGTAGTTTTTATACCCCATAAATTAATGAAAGGATCAATTGTACCTGTAGTTACTAATTTATAAAACTTATTATTATTAGTAAGTTCATTTACTTCTTTTACAACTTCACGTAATAAATAAGCTTCACTCGTTGTAAAAGGATTCTCACAATCTAAATAACTTTTGAATTTATTTTCACATGAATTAATTTTTATGATAAGATTTAAACTTTTGGAAAGTATAATTCCTAAATCATCAGATTGTAAATTTGATTTATTTACTACTCCTTTTTTATTTATTGTATTGTAACTTAAAAATTCATCTATAATAATATCCTCAGTAGACCTTTTATAAAATATTGATATAATAGGAGATACACCAGCATCAAATACATGTATTTTATCACAAATACATATTTTATAGATATTATCAATATATTTTTTTCGAAGAGACTGAGCATATTTTATAGATATCCATTTATTAGGTGTTATATATGCTTTTACTCCTTTAACATTCAAAAGCTCAATTGCTTTTTCGTGAAAAACAATAAATAGGTCCCAATTACCTTTAGCACATTTATATTTTTTTGATAAATAATCTCTAAAAACAGGTTGGCTCTTCTTTAAAATTTCTGAATCAATATACGGCGGATTTCCGATCACCACATCGAATCCTTCTTTGATGTCGAACATCCATTCTGGGTTAAAAAATGGAGAGCAGGCATTTTGGTTGTAAGGATCCCAAGACGCTAATGCATCGGCATCAGTCGCAGGATAGCCAATATTTTTTAATTCTTCAGCAATCTGCCAACGAATGTTTTGGTCTTCTTCTTTGTACTTTTTCTTTGTTTCTGGCGTACGGGCATTGAAAATTTTGTTACGTACGGCTTTTAGTTTTGCTTTTAACTGACTTATCGTATCGGTTTCGAATAAATTGGTTTGGTTATCCGAATTTTCGATATCTACTAAGGTATTTGCCGTAACAAATTTGGTTTCTAAATTCGGTAATGGTTTAATCCCAAAATTCGGTAATTCTTTATGCACCTTTTGCTCTACCACCAACGAGATAAAGAAACGTAATTTAGAAATTTGCGCTGCAATCGGCTGGATATCTACCCCATAAATCGAATTTTCAATAATATACAATTTACGGGCATAGTCAGGATCATTGATTTTTTCATCGAAATTATGATTGATTTCTTTTAATAAATCTTCACGAATCTCATTGTTATCAATCTTAAAAACTTCTTCAGCTTGTTGTTGAGCCTTTTTAATTTGTAAATCTTTCCATATGGTATTATCCGGATCTAACTTATTTAATACATGCACCATTTTTTGAAGCGTCCCCATAGGAAAAGCACCAGAACCACAAGCAGGGTCTAATATTTTACAAGCACCTAAAGCGTTAATAATTTCAGTTATTAAATCTCTATTCTCTTTAAACGGGTTGTACGCATCAAAAGCAAATAATTGATGTAATTGTGTATCTATCTCTTCCTCAGAAAGGTTATTCCAATTTGTACAATTATTTTTTAGGTAGGCGATTAAACTCTCGTCTACCATATAATTTACAATTTCACGTGGAGTATAAAATGAACCCGTTTGTTTACGTGCTGTAGATTTAGTTTCAGGATTGTAAGAAGCTAATAAGTTTTCGAATACACGCCCTAATAATTCTGGATCTAATTCAACCTCTTCTTCTAGAGGCGTATTTTCAGTAATCGTGAATTTATAAGACTTTAAAATTTCGAATAAACCTTTGGCTTTCGATTCTTTAAACTCTTTCGATTTTGCACCATATTCTTCTGATAAATCAACCGTAATTTCGTTCCCGAAAAACAAATAATCTGGAACGATTAATTTCTGCTCTTTTGGTAAATTATCCGAAAAACCATCGATGTATATGCGTTCTCCTTTCGATTCTTTTTCTCCACGAACATCCAAACATTCGAATAAACCACCATTTAAAAATGGAACGGTATCGTTAACCATTTTAAGAAACAACTCTTTGTTTTTAAAATAGTTTTCGTAACGCATTAGATGTGTTACTCCAAAATTTGAAGAAGATGAACGGAAGGCTCTGAAACGTTTGTCGTATTCATCTGCCTCTTTTGGACAATTTAACGTTGCAAAAAATAAGTTTTGTAGTATTGCTTTGTAATAGATAGATTCTTTGTCTTGTTCGACAAACATTCCTACAGGCTTTAAAGGATCTATTTTATGTAATAAATCTTGTTGCAGAAACTTAATATCAAATAATTCTTCTGGGATTAATTTTTTTTCTTTGATAAACCATACAAATAACAAACGAGTTAGTAATCGAATGACATTTGTTGCCTTATGTTCGTTGACTAAATCGTCGTAAATTTTTCCTTGTCTATGTGCATCTTCTTTTGTAGGTTCAGAAGGGAATTTCACTTCTTGGATTGCCCAGAAATACCAGTTAGATAATTCTTTGTAGAATTTTTTATTCAGGATAGAAACGTTGAAGTTTTCTGTCCAGAATTTATATAATTTGTCGAATGTATCTATTTTATTCTTTTTCCCAATGACAAGGTCATTTAAAATACGTAAATGTCCTGCGTGCGGTTGATTAAAATCTATATCACGTAAAATACTTACTTTACCTAATTTTTCACCTTCTAAATATGATTTTTTATAAGGCACACGCTCTGCAGAAGCTAATGCAATTTGGTGACCGTATTTAAAAAGCGTAATGACTGGCAAGTTTTTAAACTCACGAGATATGGCTCTTGTAATTTCGGCAAATGTAGTACGTGAAACTTTATCCGCTTTTAAATCAACTGCAACGATAATTAAACCGTTGTATTTTTCATCTATTGCAGTAAGGCTAATACTTTCTTATTGATGGCATCATCATCAATTAAACCAATTGTATATAAATTTTGAATCGCTTTAAACACCTCACGATTTGGATTTGATTCAAAAAAATCAGTTGGGTTGATTGGTGTTTCAGTAATAATATTTATTGGAACATTTAATTGATTGAATAAATCTATTGTTCCTGTAACTATATTTTTAGAAAATTTATCTAGTACCATTTTTATTTAGTTGTTATAAACCATGTGATTAAATCGAAATTATCTGTTTGATATTTCTCATCAAAAGAATTGACTTCTTTCACTTCTTTAATATCTGTCTTTTTAGCGTTTCCTAAACCTTTTATTTTATTTAATAAGCTATTGCTAACTGTTTTGACCTGTTCACCAGCTTCATTTACAACCGTTTTAGTTGTTTTATTCGCCATCCAAGTATCAAATGCATTTTTTAAAGCAAGTATTTCAGCTTCATCACCATTATCAATTTTATTATTCACGATACGTGGATTATATTTATGCGTATCTAAGAAGTCTAAAATTTGTTTTTGGTTATTTAAGCAATCAGCACCTTGGTTATCTATATAAATTAACTCGAATTGCTTGTACTTGTGATTTTCAACTTTAGGTTTTTTCGCAGGATAACCTAATAATGCAATTATGCCATTTTCAGCTAAATTACTTTTATCTGCTATAAAGCCAGTATAAACAGCGTTAGGAATTTTGTTGTACTTTTCTCTTTCATTGGCTAATTCAGACCATAAATCTTGTCTAAAACGCTCTAAAGATAAATCATCAAAACCAAAGTTTTTATCCCCATCCAAATCTTCCAGCGAATTTTCTAATTGAACTAATAAATTATCCTTCAATTTTGATTCGATTGTATCGTCATCACCAAAAATATCTTTTGTACCATCCGTAAAATTCGCATCTACTTCCGCCCCAGCTAAAGTCATCGCTGTCATACGACTTTCAATTCGACTTTGTAAATTAAGATAGGCATTTACATCGCCAGAAGGCCAGAAATTAACTCCAAAAATTTTGTCATTAGGAGAACCTAAACGATCTATACGCCCCATACGTTGTATGATTCGAACGGGATTCCAGTGTATATCGTAATTAATAACCATATCGGCATCTTGTAGGTTTTGCCCCTCTGATAAAGCATCAGTTGCAATTAATATTTCGATAGGTTCATCAAAAGCTTTTCGATAGTCTTTGTTATGTTCAATTTTCAACCACGATTTCCATTCATCAAAAGCTAAATGTCTTTCTGTTTCTGTTTTAAAATCCCATTGCTTCTCATTGTAAACTTTAGTAAATGGAGCAAAACGTTCTAAAATATTTTCAAAATCTTTGGTTTCGATGTTGTCGTATGATGTTTTAGCGACAGATCCCGTTACCAATCCAATTCTTGAAAAACCTCTGTACGTTAAATGATTAAATAAATAATTGGCTGTATCATGGTAAACGGTAAATATAATTACTTTTTTGTTGTTGTTATTTTCAGATAAAGATTGTTTTTGTTTGATGATATTCATTAATATCTCAAGTTTAGAATCGATTGATGGAACAGATTGTTTCCCATCTTCTTCATTAAATTTATCTTTAAATGAGTTTGTTTGATCGATTATATTTTTGAGTGCTTTAATATCTTCTATCAAATGCTTTTTAAACACATCCAACATACCAGCTTTATCAATTTCACTCAGTTTAATTTTACGTTTTTTCCCGATTTCAAACGCATCACTTATTAAATCATCAATTTCTTCATCATCCGTCTGTAAATTTCTAAAATCATCAATTGCCCCTTTTTTACTGACTTCGTAAGCTTGAATTAGATGTAAAACATTAGAATGGTGGGTATGAATATTCTCAATCGTTTTACTAAAAGAATACCATGAAGATTCTAACCTTTTAAAAACTAAAATGTACATCATCTTGACTAAGAAAAACTCACGTTGTTTTTCATCATGAAGTACAGAAACACCTTCTTCTTGTGGTAAATAAAATGATGGCATATAACCTGAAAAACGTTTCGGTAAAAATTCCAATAAATTTTGAAATGTATTTTCACCAAAAATTTCCGGTGTACTGTAATGATTTTGAGGTGGAAGTTTTAACGGAAATTTTAAAACATTTTCAAACCCTTTAATCAAATTACGTGTTCTAGCAACAATTAATGCATCCGTTAAGAAAAATAACGATTGAGGCAAATCTTTAATTAATTGCCCAACATTTCTATTTTCTTGTTCTTTCCAGGTATTAAAAGCCATTTGTGCTTGACGAAATGTAGCCTCTAAGTTATTGACCTCTAAAGTTTCTTTAAAGAAATCATTTTCTCCTTTCGCAATTAAATTAAATTGGTTACGAATATCCATTAACGAATTATTGATTGGAGTTGCAGAAAGTAATAAAATTTTAATGTCTACATTTTTCTTAATAATTTCTTCTAACAAGAATTTGTAACGATTGGATTTATTGTTACGAAGATTATGACTTTCGTCTATAACTAATAATTTTGGTGTTTTGTTTGTAATAAAATTATAATCGAAAGATTCAATTCTATCCATTCTTTCTTCGGTTAAATCTGTATGAAAGAATAATTTATAGTCTAATTTATCATCCTCGAATTTAGAAGAATGTCCTTTAATGTATCTTCTCCAGTTGTTTTCTAATTTTTTTGGTGATAATAATATTACTTCCCTTTTTTCTTGGTAATATTTCATTACAGCTAAAGCACTCCACGTTTTACCCAAACCAACAGCATCAGCCAAAATGGCTCCATTATGAGCCTCTAACATCTTAATTAAGCTAATAACTCCTTTTTGCTGGAAATTAAAAAGTGTGTTATAAATTACCGTATTTTCTAAACGATGAAATTGTTTCTTAAATTCTGGATTACTATCTATATCTTCAAAATCTTCATTAAACAATTCAAATAAAACCTTATAGTACAAATCTTTGGGTGTATACTCTATGTATATGCTTTGGATTTCATCAATTAAATATTGTTTAAAAGGTTTTTTCGTTTTTTTGTTATCCTTTTCAATCAATTTTTCAGAAGAAGCCTGTTTTGAGTTCCATAATTCCTCAAACCACTCGATTAATTCTTTAAAATTTAGATTATTACCAGTTTCCCCAATATTTAATTCTATATTATTTGTGTGTTTTAAGCCAATACCTGGTTCAGTAAGATTTGAACTACCCGTAATGTAGTAATTAAGGGCGTCATTATTTTCATCTTTAAACAAATATGCTTTTGCATGACAAAAATTAGGAGTTAACGTCTTACAAATAACCTTATCTTGTTTTAAGAAATCAACACACGTTTTAGCCGCTGCATTTAATTTTAAAGCTGCATCTATTGTAATGTTTTCATTTAATAAATCTACTACCCGAGATGTCTTCATGTTGTTTTCAACAATATCACCAAAAACAAATCTAAATTTATTTTGAGTTTGATTTAAATTATCTGAAAGCCAAGCTAATGCACCAATAGTAAAATAACCAGAAACGATATCTAATTCCCCATTGTTATTATATTTTTGAATCCACTCAAAAACTGTATGTTTATCTTTTGAATTATCTAAAATCATTTAAATCTTTTTACATAAATAAGAAATTGCTTTCATAAGTCCAAAGAGAGCATTAATACAAATATCTGTAAGATTGTTGAATTAATATATTGTAAAGAAAAATGTTATCAATAAAACTTTGAAAACCTGAGAGAGTAGAATACCTACATATATAAAGCCCTACTTTGTTAAAAAGAAAATCGTTTTGATTTAAGAGGGGTGGGTCTGGATTTTAAATATTTTGGTCAAAATTTTTCCAACTTTTTATTTTTGTATGTTGGACGTGCTGGTTAGGTTCTTCCTGTTACAAGGATAAGCTTCCCATAGCATTTCACATCTTTTACTGTACTTTATTGAAACAAAAATCGGCTGTATTCCTTTGTGGAATTAATATTAAAAGAATGAAAAGTTTGGCAACTTGTCAAATTCGCTTTTGCATTTCTGTTACAAATACCGTTACAAAATCTCAGAATCAGAGAAATAAAAAAGAGCAGTTAACTAATAATCAGCTAATTACTCTTTTATTTCAGTGACCTCGACAGGATTCAAACCTGTAACCTTCTGAGCCGTAATCAGATGCGCTATTCAGTTGCGCCACGAGGCCTTTATTTTGGACTGCAAAGATACAATATTTTCCAATATTGCCAAATTACTTACCTTGCAATCATGAAAAATTTTATTTTTTTTATTACCATTTCCTCCTTAATCCTTGCATGTAAGCAAAATAGCAATTCGAATATTTCTTCTAGAAATACTCAAAATTTTGATTACATCGAAAATTTACAGTGGAAAGAAGCCGAAGAGCAAATAGAAATTGAATCTGGTGGAATAATTACGATCTTATCCAAAAAAGATTTACCACTAAAATCAGTAATGGTTGTTCCTACTTCAGTGTTAGCCTATATGAGCGAATTAGGATTGGAACAAAACCTAACAGGTGTCAGTCAAATCAAGTACATCTACAATCCTAAAATTCAGGAATTACATCGTGAACAAAAAATTGAAGAAATCGGAAATTTCAACGAATTGTACTTTGAAAAAATCATCCTAAATAAACCCGATGTGTTTTTTACCACTTCGAGTCCCAGTTTAGCGAAATTTCATGATCAACTAAAAAATCAAGGGATTAAAATTATCTTCATAGACGAATATGAAGAGCAAAACCCATTGGCTAAAGCGGAATATGTGAAAGTCATTGGAAGATTATTAGGCAAAGAAAAGCAAGCCGATTCTATCTTTCAGGTTGTAGAAACCAATTACAAGAATCTCCAAAAAAAATTAGAGAATCAAAAGAAAAAATCTCCCAAAGTTTTGGTTAATCAAATCTACAGTGACATTTGGTACTTACCAAGTGGAGAAAGCTTTCAAGCAAAATTAATTGCCGATGCTGGAGGTGAATATCCTTGGAAAAGCACAACTGGCATTAATTCCTTGAATTTGTCTTTTGAATCGGTTTTTGAAAAAGCAGAAGATGCAGAGGTTTGGATCAATGCAGGAGATTTCCCTTCTCGCGCAGCTTTACTCGTCAATTATCCGCATTATGAATGGTTTCAAGCCTTTCAAAACAATCAAGTGTACAATTGGCACAAAAGAAGCTCTCCTTCTGGTGGAAATGATTATTTCGAAACCGGAACCGCTCGTCCGGATTGGGTTTTGAAAGATTTAGCGGCGATTTTTCATCCGGAACTATTTCCCAACTATGAATTGAGGTTTTACCAAAAATTAAACTAAATAAACAAACCCTACTCGAAATGATTTCAAGTAGGGTTTATTTTATGCTTTTAATTCGATTAAAATAATTCTGATTTGAATTGCTCCAAGAAACGGATGTCGTTTTCGGTATACAAACGGATGTCTCCAATTTGATACAACAACAAAGCAATTCGTTCAATTCCCATTCCGAATGCAAATCCGGTATATTCTTCTGGATCGATGTTCACATTTCGTAAAACGTTTGGATCGACCATTCCACAACCCATAATTTCCAACCAACCCGTTCCTTTGGTCATACGGTAATCGGTTTCAGTTTCCAATCCCCAATACACATCAACTTCAGCACTTGGTTCTGTAAATGGAAAATAAGATGGACGCAAACGAATTTTGGATTTCCCAAATAAGGCTTCCGTAAAATAACTCAACGTCTGACGCAAATCGGCAAAAGAAACATTCTTATCGATGTACAAACCTTCGATCTGATGGAACATCATATGAGAACGAGCAGAAATCGCTTCATTACGGTAGACACGTCCGGGAGATAGAATACGAATCGGAGGTTGATTTTCTTCCATGTATCGAATCTGAACCGAAGAAGTATGCGTACGCAACACGACATCTGTCCCGAAGTCTCGGGATTGTTCGATAAAGAAAGTGTCTTGCATATCGCGCGCTGGATGATGTTCTGGTAAATTCAACGCAGTGAAATTATGCCAATCATCCTCAATTTCGGGACCGTCTGAATGCGTGAAACCAATTCGAGAAAAAATTTCTACAATGCGATTTTTCACACTGTTGATCGGATGACGAGAACCCAATTCCATGATTTCTCCTGGTCGAGTCAAATCCCAATCTGATTTGGATTCAGATTTTGACTCAAAAGATTCTTTCAAGTTGGCAACTTTTTCATTTACCAGTACTTTCAATTCGTTCACTACTTGACCAAATTCTTTCTTTAGTTCATTGGGAACCGATTTGAATTGGGCAAACAAATCATTTAATATTCCTTTTTTTCCTAGATATTTAATACGAAATTCTTCTACTTCAGCAGCAGATTTGGCTTCAAATGCTTGGGCTTCTTGAATATATTGTTTGATTTGCGCGATCATTTTCATTTTCTATTTGGATTGCAAAAATACATCGGTTTTTAGAAATTGTAACGAACTGAAAGAATTAAATTGCTTCCTGCTGCAACAATTCCAGATGAATAAGGTCTATATCGTTGATTGGTGATGTTCTCCCATCCTAACGACACGGTCATATTTTGGTTGAAATCATACATTGCTTTGGCGTTGATTGTATACCAAGATGGAGAATAAGGGTTTCCATTTTGGTCAATTGCATACATATAATCTTTCTCTGCTTCAGATGGTGACAAATCTTCATTGGAAACCTCATCGTTGTAAACTGCATAAATTTCGACTCTGAAATTTCGACTCTTGTAATTGAAACCTCCTCTAAACATGAAAGGCGCCGAATGTCTCAATGCAGCTTTTTCACCATTGTCCAATTCTTCCTCTCCATTTTGAAAATTAACCATGGAAAACATTGACAATTGACGGTTAAAATATATATCCAATCTTGCTTCCAATCCATACGAATGTGCATTTGCAGCATTCATAATGGTCTGAACCTGACTCAATTCTCCTTGATACATAATGGAATCTTGTCCATTTAACTGATAGTTTCTTCTCACCAAAGCGTCTTGCAATTGAACGTAGTAAGCCGTGACATCTATCTTGGCAAAACTTCCAATTTTTTGGGCGAAACCAATTTCACCACTATAGGCATATTCTTCTTTCAAATCGGGATTGGGAATCACAACTGTTCCTGGAGTCGATTCAAAAACTTTCCCAATATCATCGATGTTCGGCGCTCTAAATCCGGTCGAAAACATCGCACGAACACTGGTTGAAGTTGTCGGATGATAATTCACGCCAATATTACCCGTAAATTTCCCAGTTTCAATAGTTGCTTCTTCAAAAGGAAAATCAAAGAATTCTTTGCTGAATTCGGATTTTGACGAAACATAATTGTAACGAACACCTGCTTGGATGGTGAATTTATCGCTTGGACTGTATTCATTCGAAATATAAGCTCCATACGAATTCCAAGTCGAACCATCTGGATAACGTGACGCATCTGGTGTAGTCGATTGGTCATTGATATTGATGATTTCTGCGGTTGAACCAACTTTATTGAACAAGGCTTCTACTCCATAATACAAGGTGTTTTTAGAATTCCATTTTTTCAACACATCCAAATTCGCCGAAATAACATTGACTTTTTCAAACTGATCGGTACGTTTAGAACTTCCCAGATTACGACTATGACGACTTTCTTCAAATAATTGGTGGGCAAGCGTCAATTTGATTTGGTTGTATAAGGGATTTTCAGATTTATTTTCAATACTTAGGTTGTTCATCATCCAAGTTTGTGGACCATAGTACCATTCTGCGAAACGCAAATTTCCATTACGGTAAATCAAAAATCGATCGTATCTTGGCACATCGGAACTTGTGGAATAATGAAATCCGTAGTTCAAATCCCATTGTTCATTGGGTTGATAACGGAATTTCTGCATCAAATTGTATTGGTCATACCCTGTTGCGACTTGCTTTCGCGGATCTGGATTGTCGACTTGTACATCTTCTCCATTTTCACGAATGATTATATGGTTTTTCAAATATTCTTCTGGTCCATGTTTTCCCATTTTCAAATCGGAAAACCTTGTATAGGTTGCACTTGTCATGGAGGAAAACTTACGACCTGCAAGATTCACATGCAAATGCGAAGTATGCTCATAATTGGCAGAGGAATATCTCGCCATAAATGCTCCGTCGAATAATAATTTGTCTGATTTGGAAAACTTAGAAGTTAAGGTTGAGAAATTCATCACTCCTCCTATCGCATCACTTCCATACATCAAAGAACCTGGTCCCATTAGTACTTCCACTCGTTCGATTGCATTGGGATCAATGGAAATAACATTTTGTAGATTTCCACTACGAAAAATAGCGGTATTCATGCGAACACCATCCACAGCGATTAAAACACGATTGGTAGCAAATCCACGAATCATAGGACTCCCTCCACCCAACTGACTTTTCTGAATATACACATTGGTTGAACTCCCCAACAAATCTGCTGTCGTTTGCGGATTTTCCAATTGTATTTCTTTAGGGGTAATCGTAACAACTTTATAACCCGTTTCCGTTTTAGAGTTTTCCCATTTATTAGGTGAGAGAATGATATCTTCTAATAAAATGGACGAAGGATTCCAATAGAAAACTTTGTTTTTAATTTCTTTGGCTTTGATTTCAATCATAGAGCCATCTTTTGAAATAATCAATTTATCATTGGGTTCTACTGATAAATGAATTAGTCCATTTTCGTCAGTTATTACAGTTTGATTGTTTAATTTAACTTCTGCACCAATTATAGGTTCATGTGTCATTTCATCAAGTATTTTAACTTGACCAAATGCAAAAATTCCCACTAGAAAGCTAAGGGAAACTAAAGTGAATTTCATGTGTATCGTTATTTTAGGCAAACTTATAAAATTGAAATTAAACAAAATCGGTATAATTTCTTATTTTTACAAATCACAAAAAATCAAAATAAGAAAAATGAAAAGATTATTACCCTTATTATTTTTGGGCGGAGCAGTTTCAATCGGATCCGCACAAGAATTAAACCACTTAAACACCCCGATGCATGAACAAGCCAAAGTACAATCTGACAAGTTCCAAGACCAAGTAGATGCGTACAAAGCATTTTGGGAAGGAAAAGATCGTAACTTTAGAGGTGCAGGTTACAAGCAAATGGAACGTTGGATGGAACTATGGAAATATGAAGTAAAAGAAGACGGAACATTGCCATCGGCTTTTGAACTAGCAGATAGTTGGAATGAGATTCATAACATGAGATTGAATGCCAATCCAGCAGAGGATGATAGCAACTGGACATCTTTAGGTCCATTTACACACACCAATCAAGGTTCTTGGAGTTCTGGACAAGGTAGAATTAATGTTTCATTGGTTGACCCAAATGATCCAAATAAATTATATGTTGGTGCTCCTGATGGAGGACTATGGGTTTCACCAGATCATGGAGAAACATGGGAACCTTTGACTTTGTATTTGCCATCGATTGGAATTTCCGGAATTGCGGTTGATTATAACAATTCGAATACAATCTATATTACCACAGGAGATGAAGATGCAGCTGACAGTTATTCTGTGGGTGTATACAAATCTGTTGACGGTGGTCAAACTTGGAATCCTACAGGAACTACTGTAACTGGAACCAATGCTTTAATGGGAGAAATTTATATTCACCCAACGAATTCCAATATTTTATGGGCAGTAAGTTCACAAGGTCTTTTCAAAACGACAGATGGAGGAAATACTTGGAGTAACAATGTTTCAGGTAATGTTAAAGAAATACGCTTGAAGCCTGGAGATCCAAACACGATCTATATTGTACAACGTCAAGCGGGAAACATAATCAAATTACTTAAATCAACGGATGGTGGAGATACATTCTCTGACATAAGAGAAATAACCAATGCTGGAAGAACAGCAATTGACGTTACTGCTGCAAATCCAGATTATTTATATGTACTTGTTTCCAATGCAAATGATTCATTTAAGCATTTATTGCGTTCAACTGATTCAGGTGCTACATTCGAAGTAAGAAATTCAACAGCGAACATTTACGATGGTTCTCAACAAGCATGGTTTGATTTAGCATTGGTAGCTTCAGATACAGACCCTGAACTTATTTTTAGTGGTGTTTTGAATGTTTGGAAATCTACCAATGGAGGAACTACTTGGACAAGTGGGGCGAGCTGGAGTAATCCAAACGCTCCGAATTACACCCATGCTGATATCCATGATTTGAAATTTTTTAATGGAAAATTATACGCAGGTACCGATGGGGGAATCTATATTTCAGACGATAATGGTGCAACGTTTTCTGACAAAACCAAAAATGGATTGAACATTGGTCAATTTTATCGTATCGATGTAGCTCCAGATTCTTCTTCAAAAATTGTTGGAGGATTGCAAGATAATGGTGGATATGCATTTGTCAATGACAATTGGATCAATTACCATGGAGCTGATGGAATGGATGCTGCGATTAACCCTACCAATTCCAATATGTATTATGGATTTATTCAATTTGGAAACCCATTGTATCGTTTCAACGCTGGAAATCCTGGTGGAAATGGATCTATTGCTGCCAATGGACCTGAATACGGTAACTGGGTTACACCTTTGGAGTATGGAGCAACCAACGTAATGTATGCAGGTTATTCTAAATTATACCGTTCTACAGGAGGAGCTTTTGCGGTTTCTTCAACCAATACGTTTACGCCGATGTTGGATCATATACGTGTAGACCATTCTAATGACAAACGAGTTTTGGTTGCCAATACATCACGTATCTATTTAGCAGAGAATCAAGATTCATACCCTTTAACTTTCGAACAATTGCCTACTCCAGCAGGTGGATTTGGTGGTCAAATTACAAACATTGAAATCAACCAAGATCAACCCAATATTTTTTATGCAACTTCTTCTACAAGAGTTCTTAAAACGGAAGATAGCGGACAAACTTGGACAAATATTACAAGAAATTTACCTACTTCTCAAACAAAATTTGCAATTGCTCACCAAAAAGGAAGTCATAATAACACTGTTTACGTTGCAACGAGAAATGCTGTTTTCTATACCAATGATGATTTGGATGAATGGGTATTGTTCAACGCAAATTTACCTCACGCAAGAATTACCGATATTGAAGTAAATTCAGTAGAAGGTCACGTTGTAATTTCAACTTACGGTAGAGGTGTTTGGAGATCTCCAGTGACACAATCTAGTTTGTCAATTGAGGAAGTTGCTCCAAATGATAATTCTGCTATGATTTATCCGAATCCAGTAGTAAATGGACAAGCTAAATTGAGCATGCACATCAACGAGCCTGCAAAATATACGGTTCATTCATTGGAAGGAAAATTAGTGAAACAAAAAGACTATAACTTTATTGATAAAAACACCAATTTGGATTTATCAGGTTTAGCAAAAGGAACATATGTTGTGACGATTACGTCTGAGAAACATTTGATCCGTAGAAAAGTAATTGTAAAATAATTTACTTTATAACCATAAAAAAACCTCTGAAAATTCAGAGGTTTTTTTTATATATATGTTTGTCTCGTCCTGAAATAATGATACAAAAAAAAAGAATCATTATGAAAGAAGAGACAAATTATCAAAAGCGTACCCAACGCGATTACACCATGAC
>NZ_JBEPMO010000022.1:0-32570 GCF_040545805.1 Moheibacter stercoris | reverse complement strand
ACTCCAGAAAAAAGACACAAAAAAATCCGAAGAAATAAAATCTCTCCGGATCTAAATTATAGTTAATAACTGTCAATCTATTTTAGGACTAGTCAATTATTTTAAGTATAGGAAACCTTATTGGGACTGAGTTTAAGGAGGTCTTATCCGTTTAAATAATTAAAATAAAAAAAAATACCACCAAATAGTTGTTTGGTTAACTATTGTTTGTTTAACTTTGCAGTTGTTTAGACAACTATAGTATTTATGGATAAATTAGATTTAGTATCAAGCGAAAATAAATACAATCTTTTATCGGGTCGTGTTCCTCTATTGTTGAATCGTTTTTTAACACAACAGTTCAGAAATAAGGGAGTGAATTTAACTCGCGAACAATGGTCGGTTTTGGCAGTTCTATGGAAATCAGACGGGTGTTCCCAACAAGTGATTGCCAATAGCACAAGTAGAGATAAACCCAGTGTAACACGCTTAGTCGACAATTTGGTAAAAGAAGGATATGTAATTAGAAAAAGTCACGAAAATGATCGTCGTTTGAATTTAATTTTTCTTACTGAAAAAGGAAAAGAAGTTGAGCAAGTTGTTATGGAAATTGTCGATGATACCATTGAAAAAGCAACAAATGGTTTAATCAATGACCAAATTGTAGCAATTCGTGATGCATTTCAAGTAGTATATGAAAACCTTAATGCTTTTGTAAAATGAAAAAGTTTTGGCTAGTTTGTTTGGGTTTACTTTCGATTTCAGCTTCTGCCCAAATTAGTTTGAATGAAAATGTCCAAAAAGCGATCAATTTAGCTTTGGATAATGATGTCGAATTGGAAAACCAACGAATTGATGTTGAAAAATTAGAATTAGAACGACAAAGCGTATTATCAAAATACATCCCAAAAGTGGAAGCAACTGCTTTGTATGGTTATTTAAATAGTAATGGAAATTTAGATATTCCGACTTTTAATGTGCCAATGACCCATTTCAATCTATTTGAAGGTTCGACCGATTTTAAAACGAAAGGGCAAGCTTTTCACGGTGGGATTATGGCGAAAGCTGTTTTATTTAGTGGTGGTCAAATTCATTACGGAGCCAAAGCATTGGAATATAAAAACAAAGGAAATGCTTTGATGATGGATGTGAAGGCTGATGAAGTCATTAAAGACATCATTTTCAGTTTCGATCAATTGCAATTATTAGGCACGGCTGAAAGACTCATCGATGAAAGCGAAAAACGTTTGAACAAAGAAACCGAACGTATCGAAAAAGCGATTTCGGTAGGTTTGGCAATTCCCTATGACCGCGATAAAATCAAATTGGCGAGCTTGGAACTGCAAACCAATCGTACCGATGTCAACAATAAAAAACAATTATTGGCTTTAAAAATTAGTCAAGCAACGGGTTTATCGATCGAGGAAATTCTCAATACTTCTTACGATGTCGAACCGATTGTCATTTTGGAAGAATTATCCAGTGGTAACCGAAATGAAATCAAAGCCTTGGAAGCTTACCAACAAGCGACTCAATTTGCAGTGAAGAAAGAAAAAGGTTCTTTATTACCTACTGTGGGAGCGTTTGGTGGATATAGTTATTCCTCCGTATTCAATTCTGAATTGAGTACAAATTCACCTCTTTCCCAAAATTCCGTAGATTTAAAAGTAAATCATTTAACGCTCAATCCAACTTGGATGGTCGGTGTGGCAATGAAATGGGAAATTTTTGCAGGTTTCGAGCGTAAACATAAAATTCAAGAAGCCAATTTAAGTGTGAAGCAGATTGAAAATAAATTGAAAGACGCAAAAGAAAAAACGGCTTTACAATTAGAAAAAAATAAATTGGAATATCAGACAGCACTTCAACAAATTGAAATTGCCAATCAACGTGAACTAATTGCACAACATACAAATGCATTGGCCGATAAACAATACAAAGCCGGATTAATCAGTGTAACGGAACGTTTGACTGCTGAAAATGATATTTACAAAGAGTCTTTAAATAAAATTGAAACCATTATCAATCAACGCCAAATTGCTATTGAAACCTATCAATCTGCAGGTGTATTATCAACCTATATAAGTTCGAAATAATTATGAAAAAAATAGTTTTTGTAACAGGAATTTTATTGAGTTTAACAGCTTGTAAGAATAAAGCTGAAATGCAGAATGTTATTCAAGGGAAAGTGGAGCGTGATGAAATTGCGGTGGTAGGAAAAATAGCCGGAAGAATTGATCAAATTCTTATTCAAGAAGGTGATTTCGTTCAAAAAGGTGATACTTTAGCGATTTTGAATATTCCGGAAGTGGATGCGAAAAAAGCCCAAGCGCAAGGTGCGGTGAAATCGGCTGAAGCGCAATACGATATGTCGGTAAATGGCGCTACGAGAAATCAATTGCAACAATTGAATGCCAAAAGAGCTGCTTTGACGGAACAATATATATTGGCGAAAAAATCTGTGGATCGTTTGAGTGTTATGGTGAAGGATTCTTTAATTCCCCAACAACAATACGACGAAGTATATGCGAAGTACCAAGGAGCACAAGCGCAAATTCTTGCAGTTGATGCAGAAATTGCCGATGTGAAAAATGGTGCGCGTATCGAACAACAAATGATGGCTTTAGGGCAACAAGATCGTGCGTTAGGTGCTTTAGAAGAGGTGAGAGTTGCTGAAAAAGAACGTTACATCATTGCCCCACAAGATATGCAAGTTGATTTGATTACCTTGAAATTAGGTGAATTGGCAATGCCCGGTTATACCTTATTCAAAGGGACTTTGAAAGACACGACTTTCTTCCGATTTACCGTTCCGGAAAGTGAATTGAAAAATTTCCCGAAAGGAGGTCAAATTACAATTCATATTCCTTATTTGAACAAAGAACTCAAAGGAGAAATCAAAAACATCAAACCGATTGGAGCTTATGCCAACATCGCAACTGCTTATCCAGATTATGATGCGCAAGATCCTTTGTATGAAATGACAGTTCTTCCAGTAAATATGACGGAAGCCGATGAAATTTTATCCAAAACTACAGTAACAATAAAAAAATAAGGATGAAAGTTTTCTTTGAATTATTAAAACGGGAGTTTAAACTATTTTGGGATAATAAGGTTTTGCGTTTGTTGTTTTTCGGAGCTCCCTTATTGTACGGAATCTTAATCGGATATGTTTATTCCAAAGGAAAAGTAACCGATTTACCTATCATTGTAGTAGATGAAGACAGGTCAGCGATGAGTGTCAAAGCAATTGATATGATGCAAGACAATGAAGTATTAAGTATTGCTTCTTTGCAATTTAATACTGCCAATTTAGACCGACTAATGGTTGAGAAATCGGCTGCTTGCGTTGTGATGATTCCCAAAGGATTTGAAAAAGATATTTTGACCAAACAATATCCAGAAATCACTACAATAGTCAATACATCCAATGTTTTAACCGCAAATTATGCATCGGGAGCTTTGCAACTTGTATTGGGTACTTTAAAGGCTGGAGTTCAAATTGAGACTTTACGAAAACAAGGTGTTCCAGAGAATTTGGTGATGAGTCAATACGAACCCTTCAAAACGACATTTGTAAAGAAAAATAATCGTGCAACCAATTATATGTATTTCTTGTGGCCTGGTGTTTTAGCAACTGTTTTGCAACAAGTATTACTTTTAGGATTGGCTTTGTCTTTTGCTTCGGAATTTGAATCAGGAAGTTTCAAAGAATTGGTTTTAAAAACGAGATCTACTTTTTCCCTAATTATGGTCAAATTAATCCCATATCTAATCATGAGTTTTGCGATTTGGTTGATGTATTGGGGATTTACCTTCTGGTTTAGAATTCCATTTTTTGAGAATTTGGGAGAGTTAACCTTAGTGGCAGGAATTTTTGTGTTAGCCGTGAGTTTTATTGGAATTTTGGTCAGTATTTTGATTCCAAATCAGTTGAAAGCAACGGAAATATTAATGGTTGTGGCAACTCCAAGTTTTATGATTTCCGGATTTACATGGCCTTTGAGTCAAATGCCAGAATTTATTCAAGCAATCGCTCAAGGAATTCCATTGACGCATTTTCTTCCTGCTTTTCGAATTTTAATTATTGAAAAAGGAAGTTTTGATTTAACCTATCCATATATCCTAAACTTAGGAATCATTTCCATCATCGGATTTGTGTTAAGTTTCATTGCTTTACATATCAAAAAAAGAAAAGTGTTGAAGGAATTAAAATTAGCAAAAGAAACTGCTGAATAATTTTCGTTATTTACATAAAAAAAAGGTTCATCTTCCGATGAACCTTTTCTATTTTATAGCAATATTATTTTGCTTTGATTCTATATAAATTTCCTTGATCGGTAACCGCATACAACATTCCATCGTGATAAGACACATCGCGGAAACGTTGTTTTTCGTCCACCAACAATCTTTCTTCACCTACAACTTTATTCCCATCAATAACAATTCGCGCGATGTGTTGACTGCTCAATCCCCCGATGAATAAATTATTTTTCCATTCTGGGATTGCGTCACCTTTGTAGAAACTCATTCCACTTGGCGATAAAACAGGGTCCCAATAATAAATCGGTTGTTCCATTCCTTCTTTTTGTTGAATTGGCGGCGTTCCAATTTCTTCTCCACCGTATTCAATTCCATACGTAATTGTAGGCCAACCATAATCTTTTCCAGCTTCGATGATGTTCAATTCGTCTCCACCTCTTGGTCCAAATTCCGTTTCCCATAAATCACCCGTTTCGGGATGGATATCTAATCCTT
This sequence comes from Moheibacter stercoris, assembly GCF_040545805.1. Lineage (NCBI taxonomy): Bacteria > Pseudomonadati > Bacteroidota > Flavobacteriia > Flavobacteriales > Weeksellaceae > Moheibacter > Moheibacter stercoris. Next base: position 27,833 of record NZ_JBEPMO010000022.1, on the reverse strand, counting down.
GTGCATTACGGATTCCATAGGCATAGATTTGTGGTAAAACACCTTCTTGTCCGATGAATGGATTTCCTGGTGCAGCTTCACCTTCTTTGGTCATTTTAAATATTTTTCCCAATCCCGATTTTAAATCTTGTGCTTGAACACGACCTTCAATTATCGATCGTTCACCTGTACTCACAAACAAATGTCCGTCTTTGTCAAAAACCAAACGTGAACCATAATGCAAAGTCGCATCCATTGCTGGAGTAGCTCGGAAAATGACTTTTACATCTTCAACTTTTCCAGAAGTTTCGTTTAGTTTTCCTTTGGCAACTGCCATTAGGTTTTTCTTATCGGCTTGTGGTTCAGAAAAGGACCAATAAATCATTTGATTGGTTTCGAAAGCTGGATCTAATGCCACATCCAACAAACCACCTTGACCTCGGTCATCGACTTTTGGAAGTCCTTCAATGGTTTTGGTTTTCAAACCAGTTTCATCAAAAATTTGCATCACGCCTGCTTTTTCGGTAATCAACAAACGACCGTCGGGTAGGGGAATGATTGCCCAAGGTTTGGTTAAACTTGAAGCCAATTTATCGACTTGATAAGGCGTTTTGGTTTTGACAGCTGCAATTCTGGTTTGGCCTTCAAAAGCAGGTTTGTAGGCTGTGTTTCCTCTTTCGGTTTCAACGGGAGCTAAACTGTCGGTTTCGTTTTCTGTGGTTGTTTGAGCTGTTGGATTTTTGGTGTTACAACTGGTTGCAATTAGTAAACCAAGAATAATAGGGATTTGATTTGGGATTTTCATATAAATCGAATTTGATTTTAAAAATACAAAAATCCTTTTTATAAAGGAATTTATAGGTTTAAAGGTTTTAAAAGTCAAAATGATGGACGTTTTCAAGAGTAATTTGAGTAGTTTTTATGAAAACTGTACTGAAGACATAAATCCTTTATTGGTAGGGGTTTTAGAAGGTTTGGTAACATTAATTTAACATGGAGCATATGGTAGTTTGGTCGGTGAATATGGTAGATTGGTCGATGTATACGCTAGGTTTGGAATTTTACCTTAAAAATCCTTGGTTTTAATTTGGGAAGGATGGTTTAGGAAATTCAATCAAAAAATGAATGGGTTATTTAGAATAGAATGAAAAACCTTGTCAAGGTAATTTCTGCGTGAATTGAACCTTGACAAGGTGGTTATTTGTTTTGGCTAATTTTGATTTTATATAGATAGTATTGTTTGCCAATGGAATTGCGTTAGGGATTATAATGGAAATCCTTTTGACGAAATGAAATGGAGTCAAAAGATTGTAATGGAAAGCCCGACCTCGTTGCTAGAATTTTAAATAGAATCTCTCTTATGTATCAACGAGGGAACGCCCAAAAAAAAGCCTTACAATCTAGTAAGGCTATGGTGTTTTAATACTTATATAACTTCAATAATTTCTCTTCGAATTCGGCATTGGGTAAGAATTGTTTTTCTAGTTCGGCTTGGAAAGGAACAGGGGTGTCCATACTTCCGACGCGGAAGACTGGCGCATCCAATTCTTCGAAAACTTCTTCGGCAATCATCGCGGCAATTTCACCTCCAAATCCGTTGATCAAAGTATCTTCGTGTAAAACCAACACTTTTCCTGTTTTACGAACTGATTGCAAAATGGTTTCTTTGTCCAGAGGAATCAAGGTACGCAAATCAATTACTTCACCTTTGATTTCGGGATATTTGACCAAGGTTTCCAATGCCCAATGAACGCCCATTCCATAGGTAACAATGGTCAAATCTTCACCCGATTGGTGAATTCTTGCTTTTCCAAATGGAACGGTGTAATAGCCTTGTGGAACATTGGATTTCAAACTACGGTACAATTTTTTATGTTCGAAATACATTACCGGATTCGGATCGGAAAAAGCTTGTAGCAATAAACCTTTGGCATCTTCTGGTGTGGACGGATAAACAATTTTCAATCCTGGAACTTTGGTGAACCAAGCTTCTGTCGATTGCGAATGGTAAGGGCCAGCGGCAACGCCACCACCTGTTGGCATACGAACGACCACATCAGCATTCTGGTTCCAACGATAATGTGCTTTGGCTAAATTGTTGACGATTTGGTTGAATCCTTCGGTTACGAAATCAGAAAATTGCATTTCTACCATTGATTTTTGTCCGCGAATGGATAATCCTAATCCGGCTCCTAAAATTGCCGCTTCACACAAAGGTGTATTGCGAACGCGGTCTGCGCCGTATTGATCTAAAAATCCTTCGGTTACTTTGAAAGCTCCACCGTATTTCGCAATGTCTTGTCCCATCAATACCAATTCCGGATAGAGTTTCATTGCTTCGTCTAATCCTTCAGAAATCGCATCGATGAAACGAATTTCACGATCGGAAACGGCTTTTGGTAGTATTTCTTTATTGGCGAATGGCGCATAGACATCTGCCAATTCTGTTTCTTTATTCGGAGTTATTTTCGGTAAATTATCTGCATATTCCAATTCACTCAAGACAAATTCGCTTAATTCGGAACGCAAAGTTTGAATGGATTCGTCGGTTAAAACTCCTTTTTCTTTTAGGAAATTTTCGAATTGAAGAATCGGATCTTTGTCTTCCCAAGATTCGATTAATCCTTCTGGATAATACGCTGTTCCCGATGCTTCTTCGTGACCGCGCATACGGAAGGTCATACATTCGATCAAAACCGGACGTGGGTTTTTGCGAATTTCTTCTGCCCAATATTTCACGGTTTCGTAAACCTCCAAGAAATTATTTCCATCGATTGAAACGGCATCAATTCCATATCCGATTCCTTTGTCGGCAAAGGATTTCATTCGAAATTGTTCGGAAGAAGGAGTGGAAAGTCCCCATTGGTTGTTTTCCACAATGATGATGACAGGCAATTGCCAAACTGCTGCAACGTTGATGGACTCATGGAAATCTCCTTCACTAGCTCCACCATCTCCCGTAAAAACGAGAGTAGCTTCGTTATTTTTTTGCAATTTGTTGGCCAATGCGATTCCGTCTGCAACGCCCATTTGTGAACCCAAATGGGAAATCATTCCGACGATTTTGAATTCGTTGGTTCCAAAATGGAATGAACGATCACGCCCTTTGGTGAATCCTTCTGCTTTCCCTTGAAATTGAGCAAATAAATTACGCAAAGGAATGTCACGTGCCGTAAATACACCCAAATTACGGTGCATGGTAAGCATGTATTCGTTGGGATTCATCGCCAAAGCTGTACCTACTGAAATTCCCTCTTGTCCCCAAGATGAAAACCATTTGGAAATTTTTCCTTGTCGGAGACCAATGAGCATTCGCTCTTCGATCATTCGAGGCAATAATAATTTCTTGTAAAGGGATAAAAATTCTTCGTTTGTATAGGTATTTGTCGTCATCAATCTTGATTTTGGATGGGCAAAATTAGGGTAAATCTTCATTCAAAGAAAATAAAAAACCCGTCTCATTTTAAAAATCAACGAGACGGGTTTGGGTGTTTTGTTCAAACAAATTATTTGGGTTGTAATTGTTTTTCAATTGCACGCAATTCATCTTCTTTGTCAAACATTTCAGCAGCTTGGTAAGCTTGTCTCAATGTTTTGGCAGCATTGTAGTCGGTTTTGTCCAACTCAAAGGCTTTCTCTAACAAAGGAATGATTTCGATATACAAGTTCTTTCTCTTTTCTGTATATTCTTTATAGTTCTGTTTCTCTTTGGATGAATTTCCTAAGTTCGCATTGATAATGTCAACGTATTCTTTTTCCTTTTTCACTTTTACCAATGCTAAATTGTTGTAAGCATTTTTGTATTTTGGATCTTTTTGAATAGCTTTTTCGAAATACTCTATTGCTTTCGCATCTTCGTTTTTTTCCATGTAAACTGTTCCCACATTGTAATAGTTGGAAGCGTCATTAGGATTGTTTTTGATGTTTTCCAATAAGCTATTTAAAAATTGTTCAGTGTTTCCTGTGCTCAAATAGATAGAGCTGATCAAATTTTTGATTTCCTCATCATTTGGATATTTCTTTTCAGCTTTCTGAACAATAGGATTGTCTTTTTTCATTGACAAAACCGCTTTCAAAGCATTGACATAAATGTCTTTTTCAATTGACGGAGTTTTTACTTCTTTATAAGTCGAAATTAAGCCTAACTTTTTGTAGTTTTCTGCTTCGTCTTTTGAATTCAAGGAAACATCTTTACCTTCTTTGTCTTTACCAACATAGGAAGTCGCTTCCCCCGTATACCCATCATTTAAAAGTTCAACATAGGTATCCAAGGCTTTTTCATATTTATTGGCACTATGATAACTTAAAGCCGCATTGTATTTAAACAAATCACCATTTCCACCCAAAGCATTTACCAAATAAGAACCTTCTAAGAATTTATCTCCAGCCGTTTCTTTGTTATTGGAATTGTAGGCGCTATTGGCTAATTGCAAAACAATTTCCGCTTGATTTCTTAATTTATCTTGAACTTGTGGTAAGTATTTTCCTGAAAGTTTTTCCGTTTTTGGTTTGGAATAATCTCCAGTTGCAGCAGCGGAAGTAGCTTCAGCTTCGGTAGCAAAATATTCGGTTTCTTTGGTTGATTTGTTACGAATAGAATACATGGTACCAGATTCATATTTTGCCAATTCTCCAAACATTTTGGCAGCCTCAATTGTATTTCCGTTTTGCAAAGCAATTTGTCCAGCTACATAAAAGTATTTTGCTTTTAATTCTGGTCTTACTTTGTTGGAATTGATTTGATTGGCAACTTTATCTAATTCAGATTTCGCAGCAGAAGCATTGTTTGATTCATACGCAGAAAGAGCTGAATTGATTTCTTTTTCTTGGGCCATTGCTCCAATGGCTAAAAACATGATGGATGCTGATAAAATTATTTTCTTCATCGGGTATATTTTAAATTAAAACCTACTAGTATAGGTTGAATTATGGGTAAAATGGACTATTCAATTGTCTTAAATAGTCCATTTTACTTAGGTAATTTATTCTTCGGAATCGTTTGATTCTTCGGAATCTGTATCTAAATTACTATTTTCTATTGAATTGGAATCTGAATCTTGTGGATTTAGGTTTTCGTTAACAGTGTCTAAACCTTCTTCTGTTAGATTTTCACCTTCTTCCTCTTCTTCCATGGCTACTTTTGCAACTGCCGCAATTTCATCATTCTTTTTCAAATTGATCAATCGAACTCCTTGCGTAGCACGACCCATTACACGCATTTCTTTTACACCTGTACGAATCGTTACACCCGATTTGTTGATGATCATCAAATCATCATCATCTGTAACGGATTGTATCGCAATTAATCGACCTGTTTTTTCGGTGATGTTCAAGGTTGTAACTCCTTTTCCACCACGGTTGGTGATGCGGTAATCTTCAATGGAAGTACGTTTCCCGTATCCTTTTTCAGAAACAACTAAAACGGTTTCGTTTTCTTTGTCTGTGATGACAATCATACCGATTACTTCGTTGTCTTCTGAACCTAAATTAATTCCACGAACACCAGATGCGGTTCTACCCATCGGACGAACTTTTTCGTCTTCAAAACGAATTGCTTTACCACTTAAAGAAGCAATCATGATTTCACTTTGTCCATTGGTCAATTTCGCTTCCAATAATTGGTCACCTTCACGAACAGTAATGGCGTTGATTCCATTGACACGTGGACGAGAATAAGCTTCCAACGAAGTCTTTTTCACAATTCCTTTCTTGGTCACCATCACGACAAAATTATTGTTGATGTATTCTTCATCCATCAAGTTATGTGTCATGATGTAGGCACGAACTTTATCGTCTGGTTCAATGTTGATCAAGTTTTGGATGGCTCTACCTTTTGATGTTTTCGATCCTTCTGGAATTTCAAATACACGCATCCAGAAACATTTTCCTTTTTCGGTAAAGAACAACATATATTGGTGGTTGGTTGCGATGAACATGTATTCCAAGAAATCTTCATCTCTTGTTGTTGCACCACGATTTCCAACGCCACCTCTTGATTGTTTTCTATATTCAGAAAGGGAGGTACGTTTGATGTAACCCATATGAGAAATCGTTAAAACCATTTCTTCATCTGGAATCAAATCTTCGATGTTCATGTCACCACCTGCGTAGTCGATAGCTGAACGTCTTTCGTCTCCGTATTTTTCTTTGATTTCAAGCAATTCGGTTTTGATGATTTCCATACGTAATTCTACGCTTTCCAATACTTGTTTTAAGTAGTCGATGGTTTTCATCAATTCTTCGTATTCTGCGCGAATCTTATCGATTTCAAGACCCGTTAAGGTTCTCAAACGTAATTCTAAGATTGCACGAGCTTGAATTTCTGACAAATCAAATGCTTCCATCAACCCAACACGAGCATCGTCTGGAGTAGCACTTTCACGAATGATTTTAATCGCTCTATCCAAATCATCTTGGGTTCCGATTACTTTCATGTAACCTTCCAAGATGTGAGCACGTTCCTCAGCTTTTCGCAATTCATAAATTGTACGACGTGTAACTACATCATGTCTATGATCTACGAAATGTTTGATAAGATCTTTTAAATTCAATTGTTCTGGACGTCCATTGACCAATGCAATGTTGTTGACGCTGAAAGAAGATTGAAGTGCAGTATGTTTGTACAATAAGTTCAAAACAATGTTTGGAACCGCATCCATTTTCAATACGTAAACGATGCGCATCCCTTTACGGTCAGACTCGTCACGGATTTCTGAAATACCATCTAGTTTTCCTTCCTTGATCAAATCTGCCGTTTTCATGATCATGTCGGCTTTGTTAACCTGATAAGGAATTTCTGTAACGATGATGCAATCACGACCGTTTACAACTTCAAAATTTGATTTCGCACGGATGACAATTCTACCACGCCCTGTTTCAAAAGCTTCACGTACACCGCTATATCCGTAGATTGTTCCACCGGTTGGGAAATCTGGAGCCTTAACGTGAGTGATTAATTCGTCTATGGAAATTTCGTTGTTGTCGATATAAGCAATGGTTCCATCTAAAACTTCAGACAAATTATGAGGAGCCATATTGGTCGCCATACCTACTGCAATACCAGCCGCTCCATTGACCAAAAGGTTAGGAATTCGGGTTGGTAAAACTTTAGGTTCTTGCAAAGTATCGTCAAAGTTCAATTGAAAATCAACCGTTTCTTTGTCAATATCCGAAAGCATTTCTTCTGATATTTTTTGAAGACGTGCTTCGGTATAACGCATAGCTGCAGGAGGGTCACCGTCTACAGAACCGTAGTTACCTTGACCATCAACCATCATATAACGAAGTGACCATGGCTGAGCCATACGCACCATAGTATCATAAACTGAAGAGTCACCATGCGGGTGATATTTCCCCAAAACCTCCCCAACGATACGGGCAGATTTCTTATATGCACGGTTTGACATAACGCCCAATTCATACATTCCAAACAATACACGTCTGTGTACGGGTTTCATTCCATCTCGTACATCTGGTAATGCACGGGAAACGATAACCGACATGGAATAATCAATATAGGCCGACTTCATTTCATCCTCGATGTTGATCGGGATTAACTTTTCACCATCATTATTCATGTAATCTAAAGATTTGATTTAACTTTTATCATTTCGATTTAAGCTTGATTTCTTCATTCTTAAAGCGAAAAATTTTAACGTGCTAAAATACGAAATTTAAGCTGTTTAAACCCCATAAAGAAGTATGACTTTTCAACATTATTGGGTTATTTTGTGGAAAACTAAGCGTTTTAAACCCAACCTTCCCGAATACTAGTTGAAATAAGTTCGTTTAAGTTTTCGCAACCCGATTTTCGAAGAATATTTTTGCGATGCGTTTGAACAGTAAATACGCTTAAGTTAAGATCCTTAGCAATTTGTTCGCTCTTCTTTCCTTTGATGACTTGATCCAAAATTTCTGTCTCTCTTTTAGTGAAAATACGGTCGACTCTGCGAAAGTCTGTCGAAAGATGGTAATTGAAATAAGAGGGAGCTCCGTTCATCCCTATAAACGATAATTTAGGAATACCAGTAATACCCAAATGAGTAATATCGGTAAAGATTCCAAGTGTTCTTGCGCCACCTTCTGGGAAGTAATAAATGGGAATCACCTGTTGTAAAATTCGTTTTATTATACCCGATCCGGTTTTGATTCGGAAGTCATAAGAGAACTTGTAATTGAAAAAAGATTCAGCAGGTAATTTGGAGAAAAAATCAACCGCGCTTTTTTCATAATGTTGGTAATACTCAAAATCTTCGGGATGCATGTTTTCAAAGAAAAACTCTAAATTGAATTCGGACGGTTGAATTTCCAAAACCTGTTGGATGTCGTCACTGACGAATTCCGCTTTGGCAGAATTGGTGTTGAAAATTAGATAGAAATATTCGCCAATATGAAAGATATCGATGTATTTCTTGATTTTCTCTTGATGATCAAAATTAGTTAAGGAAGATTCAACTTTTGGAATTTCTTTCCATATTTCCACGAGTTTTTTGATCTTTTCCATGCTTTATATTTGTTTGTAGTAGAAGATGTGTGACCTAATTTAACAAATATAGAAAAAAATATACTTAATATTAAGTATATAATTGAGTATAGTGTTGATTTATTTACATTTAATCAATTAAAAAATTCTTCCTTTTTCGGATTTTTTGCCGAAATAACTAAGCCAATACTAGGAGATAGGTAGCTTGAAACTTTCCATTTTGCTTATAGCCATCAATCTCTTTCTTTTTTGTAGTAGTGTGGATTTTTTACGACTCCTTTTGGAAATAATTTTCGAATGAAATTTCTCAATTTTCGATCAAAACTCAATACGGTTCGATTGACCATATGTTCTTTGGTGTCATAGAATGAAGTCACGTGAAAGTAGGGGTGGTTGGTCACCGGATTTTCACGGAAATAATAATTGGAAACACAACATCTATTTTGATCCACTTTGACTTCGCTAACGGAATGCAAGGATTTGTCATGAGTGATCATTACGACCAATCGATTGAATTTACTCATAATCGTTTCTTGTGGAGAATCAATTCCATTGTGCCATAATTCCAAATTTCCACCATTTTCCAACTTCCAATCGGGCGAAACATAATACAGGAGATTCATCACTCGATAATTATTGCGTTCCATATCGTGCGAATTATCCAAATGAGGTTTGAGGAAATTTCCTTTTTCCATCATGCTAATTCCTCCAGCATATAAATTTGAATCGGGTACGAGTTCGTCAAATCCAGTAATTTCTTCAATAATTTTCACGACTTCTGGTTCTTGGAACGCGAAAATGATTTCTTCCAAAATAGGATGGTGATTGTTCATCTGTGCCGATACCAATTTATTTTCTCTCATAGAGCGTTTTGGCATCATTTCTTTGCTGTCTGGAAAAGCTTTGTAAATTTCCATAACAATAGATTCGTCCAACAAATCATCAATGTAAAAAGAAGGGATCAAAACATCTTTTTGATATTGTTGTATCAATTCTTGCTTATGATTGTTTAATTTTGCAAAAATTTGTTGAGCGAGTTCTTTTCTATTGATCATGATCATTTGATGAGTTTCAAAGGTAGAAAAAATGAATTTCTCCATAAAATTTTTTAAAATGATTTTTGTATTAGAAAAATAGAGTTATATTTGCACTCCCATTTGAGAAAATGCACTAAAGAAAGAAGCAATGAAAAGAACATTTCAACCAAGCAATAGAAGAAAAAGAAACAAACACGGTTTCCGTGAGAGAATGGCTACAAAAAACGGACGTAAAGTCTTAGCAGCTAGAAGAAAAAGAGGCAGAAAAGCATTGACCGTTAGCGAAATCAGAGCGAAACGTTAATAGCTAAATATTATATAAAAAGACCAAAGTCCGGGATTTACTTCCGGGCTTTTTTTTATATTTGTTCCAACTATAAAGAAACGAAATGAAGTCAGATAAAGTAATCCAATTAGAAAAAGCCTTTATTTATCAACGAAACTATTTGGTTTTGAATCATGTAGATTTTGATTTGAACGTAGGTGAGTTTGCTTATTTAATTGGAAAAACGGGTAGTGGAAAGTCCAGTTTGTTGAAAGTTTTGTATGGCGATCTTCCTTTGACTGAAGGATATGGTCAAGTCGTAGGAAATGAATTGAATGGAATGAAAACGTCCAAAATCCCAACTTTACGTCGTCATTTAGGAATTGTTTTCCAAGATTTCCAATTGTTATTGGACCGCAACGTCGAGAAAAATCTTTCATTCGTTTTGAAAGCAACAGGCTGGAAAGATAAAAATCTAATCAACGACAGAATCGACGAGGTTTTGGAAAGTGTAGGGATGATTTCCAAAAAGAAAATGATGCCATTTCGTTTGTCAGGAGGTGAGCAACAAAGGATTTCCATTGCGCGTGCCTTATTGAATCATCCTGAATTGATTCTGGCCGATGAGCCAACTGGAAACCTTGATCCAGAAACTTCTATTGAAATTATGAACTTGATTTTGAATTTGTCAAAAGAAAGAAATGTTGCCGTTTTGATGGCAACGCATGATTACAATATTATCCAAAAATTTCCAGCAAAAACCTTTAAATGCGAAGACGGAAAAGTCAGTGTTTTACAAACTTCCGAATCTTTATTTTAGGCGAAAATGCTATCAATCTGTATACCCGTTTTCAATTGGGATGTAAGAGAATTGGTTCATTCTGTGCATCAACAATGCACCAAAGCTGAGATTCCTTTTGAGATCTTGGTTGTGGACGATTGCTCTACCAAAACAGAAATCAGGGATTTGAATGAATCCATTCCATTGGAAAATTACCGATTCATAGGATTGGGTCAAAATGTCGGAAACGCTGAAGCAAGAAACATTTTAGCGCGATCTGCTCAAAACAATTGGTTGTTGTTTTTGGATTCTGATATGATGCCTGCGCATGATAATTTCATCGACTTGTATTTAAAGGAAATTCAAGCCGATGATTTCGATATCATGAGTGGTGGAATTGTCTACGAGGAAAATGTTGCCAACGAATACAAACTAAAATGGATTCATGGCAAAAAAACCGAAGAACAAATTGAAAACAAGGATCCCTACTTAGAAATCAGAGGAAATAACTTCTTGGTTCGAAAAGAAATTTTCCTTCAAAATCCTTTTGGTGGATTGCCTGAATCTTATGGATATGTCGATACTCATTTCGGATTGAAATTAAAAATGTCCAAAGCAAGAGTGAAAATCATCCAAAATCCTTGCATTCATTTAGGATTGGAAACCAATGAACAATTTGTGAAAAAATATCGATTTTCCGTTCGAAATGCCTTTTGGTTGCATCATCATCATCCTGAAATGGCCGATAATTTACGCCTGATTCAAACCTATAAGAAAATCAAAAGTTTGGGATTGGTCAAACCCATTGGATTCATTTTTTCGTTCACTGAAAATTTAATGTTGAAGAATTTGCATTCCAAAAATCCTTCTTTGTTTGTGTTTCAATTGTACAAGTTGGGTTATATCTCAACCTTGAAATCCGAATAAATCCCACGAAGTTTATCTTCTTCATTTTCCCAATTAAACTCATTCGCAGCCTTAGTTAGATTTTCTTGGTAAGGTTCTTTTCCTTCGGCAAGCATGATGTGAATTAGTTCCGAAATTTCCTTTGGATCATGTTTTGAAATCGTTTTCCCGATACCAAATTCCTCAATTGTTTCCTTAATTTCAGGTAAATAGGTTCCCAAAATTGGAATTCCCGCATGTGTGTAATCAAAGATTTTGTTGGGTAAAGCATAGCGATAACTGATCCCATAATCTTCTTCCAAACTCAAACCCAAATCGGCTTTGGGTGTAATCAATTTTAATTGACTAGGAGGGACGCTACCCAGAAATTTCACTTTATGATTCACTTGCAATTTCTCACTTAAGGATTCAAATTCGGCTTTTTTAGGACCATTTCCTATGATCCACAATTGGGCATTTTCGACAAATTGCATGGCTTCGATCATCTTATCAATTCCACGACTAAAGTTGATCACACCTTGGTAAATCAAAACCTTTTCTCCTGGTTTGATTTCGGGCAATTGAACCTTTATTTCAGAATCCAAATTCGGTGAAATAGTAGGGACATTTCGTATGATCACTGCTTTTTTTCCGTATTCTTTTTCAAACCAATTTGCATAGCCATTGCTGACCGTGTAGAAATATTTCACTTTGGGTAAAATGAAACTTTCAATGGATTTCCAAACCTTTTTTCGAAACGGACGGTTGTGCAAAGTCGGTGCTTCTGAGAAGATTTCATGACTGTCAAAAACAAGAGGAACTCCTTTGATTTTACTCACCAAATAATTCGGCAGCAAAGCATCCACATCATTGGCTAATAAAATATCTTTTTTGGAAGTGATTTTCAGTAGTTTCCAAAATAATTTCCAATTGAATTCGGCATACAAACCCATTCCTGCTTGTCGTTTGATGTTTAAAACATGGACAGGGTAGGAGAAAGAATGTTTCGGATTTCCGCGAACCGTCGTAGCGACCACTTCTAGGTCAAATCCAAATTTTTGCAAGGACCCACAAACCTTTTGAACACGTTGATCGCCTTCGTAATTATTGATAACAGAAGTGATGATTTTAGGTTTAGGCATCTTGTTTTTTCTTGTCTTTGAACAATAAATAGTACAACTGAATGAATATTAATATCGCGTTTGGAATCACAACCGGCCATATATCAAAATAAATACCATAGACAACAAAGCATAAACAACCAATTGCATTGATGATTCGAACCGATTTTAAATTATTGACAGCAAAAGATAAGACAATAAAAACCGATGCGGCATACCCGATCCATTCGTAAATACTAGCGTCCATGAGTAAATTTTGTTTGCCAAAAGTACGGAATTTGTTTGTTTAAGTGCAGTAAACTCCCAACTTCCTGCCTCCAACTTCCAACTTGAAATCTCAAAATTCAGCTTTCTCCTCAAACTCCATAACCTCTCTTGTCACCGGATGCCTAAACTGAATCCAAGCCGCATGCAGATGTAATCGATCAGCAGCTGTTCCATACAAATCATCACCAACAATTGGAGCATTCAATCCCAATTCATGCGCCGAATGAACCCTTAACTGATGCGTTCTTCCCGTCACAGGCCAAAAGTGAACCATCGTTTTTCCGTCTTTTCGTTCGATGACTTTGTATTTCGTGATGGCTTTTTTACCGTTTTCAAAATCCACCATTTGGCGTGGTCTATCGACAACATTTCCGCGAAGAGGTAAATTAATTTCACCTTCTTTATTTTTCAAAACACCATTCAACAAAGCTGTGTAGCATTTTTGAATCGTCTTTTTGATGAATTGTTGTTGTATGAATTGATGTGCTTGTTTCGTTTTGGCAACGATTAAAATTCCCGAAGTGGACATATCCAAGCGATGGATGATCAACGGCTCAATTCCACCCATCATTTCTTGCAAACGTGTATAAACCGAATCCTGAATCTCAATCCCAGGCACCGACAACAATTCCGCAGGTTTGTTTACCACCCACAAATGATCGTCCTCGTAAAGAATCTTGATCTGTTTGTCTTCCGCCAAATTTTTCAACAAAAGATTTTCTTCCAATTCAACATCTTCCAGCATATGTTTCAATATCGGACGACATTTTCCGCTGCAAGCCGGATAAAAATGTCCATGTTTTCTCACTTCCGATTTCGGTGAAGCGCCCCACCAAAATTCCCCAAAACAAATCGGTTTCAAATCATGCAAAAAAGCATATTGCAACAATTTAGGAGTCGCACATTCGCCAGCACCCGCAGGTGGTTTCTCAAAAACCGTTTCACTAAAAATCGCACCCAAACTTTTCCATTTCCCAGCTGGATTTACAAACGAATATTGTTCAAACAACTGATTCTGCAATTGCCCAGACTTCTCACGACGTTCTTTTTTCAGACATTCAATTTTTGATTCAAATGCCGAAATTTGAGCATTGAAATCCTCCAAAACCTGTTTCCAACTCTCCTTCAACATCCGGAATTTAAACTGATCCAAATTGCTTTGGCGTACCAATTCTGCTTCAGAAATGGAAGAATCATTTGATTCTCGAAGTCGTTTTCTTTCCGCTTTATTGGTCTTCATCCAATTCTTAAAGTCCGAAATTTCGTTTTCCGATTCAACCGAATAGTTCGCATACAAATCCCTCAATTCCGCCAATTCCAAATCGTTCTCCAATTCTTCAATCTTACGGTTCATCACATTCAGCACCTTTTCCTCTTCCAAGAAAAAACTACCTTTCGTTAGCATATCAAAAACAGGCGGCACAAAACGAGCGTGGTCATTGCTATTGGCGAGTTTTCCAGAAAAAGCAGAAAGGTACCCCAAACGTCCTTCAGCATCTTCAACAACCAAAACCCCAAACATTTTCCCAATCACCAAGCCTTCTTGATTCTCGTCCAAACCAAAATTATGATTCGCTTCAAACTCCTTTTCCAAATAGGATTGTAAATCGGCGGCAGCCAATTTCGTTAGCCGATGAGGTTTATAAAAAAAAGGAAATGTAAACCGTTCGGGAACTTCAATACCTTGAATTTCATCCCGATTAAAATAAACGATTTTCTGTTGCTGTGCTGCCGTCATAGAAGCTGCGAAATTATTGTATTTTTGAGAAAATACTTTAGTGAAATGAGACTTATTTCTGTTATTATATTATTGATATTTCTAGGTTGTAATTCGTCTGAAACAAATACAAATTTAGACTTTTCAGAACTTCGATTGGAAATTGAAGGTTTGGAACGAATTAATACAAACTTCAAAGCTAAATTTAAAGAATATAAGGATGAAGTTCCAGCAACGATTATTAAAATACAACCATTATTGGATCAAATTCTAGATTTTAAAGATAAATTAAAAAATGAAGAAATTTTAACTAATGATCAAATAACAGTATTTCGAGAATCTTTTAATGAAGAACAAAATTCTGTTTATTTCCCTAAACAATATTTTGATTTATTGGCTAAATCAACCAGCTCAGATCAACAATATAAGTATCTGCTACAAATTGAAAATTATATGTATCAGTCAATGATGGATGAAGCATTAGGATCTTTTTATAGATTTAACTTGGTTCAACCTTATGTGAGAGTCAATAACCATAAAATAAATATTGGAGATGACGTTTCTATTAATGTTGGATTTAGTGTTATAAATACATTCAAACCTTTTGAAGTTAAACTCGATGGGGAAGTTTATAAATTTGAATCAGTGGAAGATATTAGTAAAATAATCAACCTTAAAGCCTCCCAAAAAGGTTTAAATCGTATAGAAGGAACATTAAAGTATAAACTGTCAAATGAATATGTTGAAGCACCTATTTTAGTTGAATTTGAGGTGAATTAACTTTCTTTAATAAAAAATTATAACTACATCTCCCAAAAAAAAGTTTCCAGTTCATTCTAAACGAAAGACCTCTGCGAACCTTTGCGATTACTTTGCGAATCTCTGCGGTAAAAATTTGAATTTCAATAACGTTCCATAGGAACGATTGGTCGGTAGAAAAATAAACAAGAAAATGAAATTTCGTTCCGTAGGAACGTTTCGTATGAATTCCATTTCCAAAACCTCTGCGTATCTCTGTGATTTCTTTGCGCAACTTTGGGTAATTCTTTAGGCTCTTATTTAAATCAAAACTTATTCAATCCTCTTTTTTCGTAAATTTGCCCTATGATTCAGAACTTAAATAAAATCAAGCATAAAGATTCTCCGAACTTCTTCTTAATCGCAGGTCCATGCGCCATCGAAAACGAAGATACACCACGTAGAATCGCCGAAAAAATCGTCAAATTATCAGACGAATTGAACATTCCCTACATTTTCAAAGGATCTTTCAAAAAAGCCAATCGTTCACGTATCGATTCCTTTACAGGTATTGGTGACGAAAAAGCCTTGAAAATCATCCATCAAATAGGGCAGGAGTTCGACGTTCCAACAACCACCGACATCCACGAATCTTTCCATGCAGAAATGGCAGCTGAATATGTAGATGTGCTACAAATTCCAGCATTTTTGGTTCGTCAAACTGATTTAGTAGTGGCAGCAGCCAAAACGGGAAAACATGTCACCTTGAAAAAAGGACAATTCCTTTCGCCAGAAAGTATGAAATTCCCTGTTGAAAAAGTTACCGATTCAGGCAACCAAAACGTAGCGATCATCGAACGCGGAACCATGTTAGGTTATGGCGATATGGTCGTTGATTATAGAGGAATTCCCGTGATGCAAAACTATGCACCAGTGATTTTAGATATTACCCATTCTTTGCAGCAACCCAATCAAGCTTCAGGCGTAACTGGAGGAAAACCAGAATTGATTGAAACAATCGCCAAAGCAGGAATCGCAGTAGGAGCAGACGGAATTTTCATTGAAACCCATCCCGATCCAGCCAATGCCAAAAGCGACGGAGCCAATATGTTGCAATTGGATTTGCTAGAAGATTTATTGTGCAAATTAGTTCGCGTAAGAGAAGCGATTCTTTAAAAGTAATTGGTAGTAGGTATTTAGTATAAAGTATCTTGAAATATACAACCTTGTCAAGGTTTCAAACCCTTGACAAGGTTTTTTTATAATTAAAAAGCCTTGAAAATCTATTTCAAGGCTTTTTTATTTTATCTGAATTCTTAAATCAAAAATCTACTATCCTAAAGCTAAAATCCAAATCAAACCCACTCTCTCGGATTCATCAAAACTTCTAAAAGTTTCGCTTCTTCTGAACCTTCTTCTGGATGATGGTTGTAATGCCATTGCACATGTTTGGGTAAACTCATTAAGATTGATTCGATACGACCATTGGTTTTTAGTCCAAACAAAGTTCCTTTATCATGAATCAAATTAAATTCGACATAACGTCCGCGACGAATTTCTTGCCACAAACGTTCGTCTTCTGTGTAGGATTCATTTTTATGTTTTTCCACAATTGGCACATAAGCTTCCAAGAAAGAATCTCCAACTGCCGTTACGAAATCATACCATTTCTCTGGTGTGAATTCCTCATTTGGTTTTAAGTAATCGAAAAACAACCCGCCTAAACCTCTTGCTTCATTTCTATGTGAATTCCAGAAATAGGTATCACATTCTTTCTTGTATTTCGCATAAAAGTCTGGATGATGTTCATCGCAAACATGCTTACATACTGTATGCCAATGAATAGCATCTTCTTCGTCTAAATAATAAGGAGTCAAGTCTTGTCCGCCTCCAAACCATTGGTCCACTACATTGCCTTCTTCGTCATACATCTCAAAATAACGCCAATTGGCATGAGTTGTCGGAACTTTAGGGCTGTTTGGATGAATCACCATACTCAATCCGCAAGCAAAAAATTTCCCTGCCGAAACATTCAAGGCTTTTTGCATTGTTTCGGGTAGGTCGCCATATACTTTGGAAATGTTGACACCTCCTTTTTCAAACACATTCCCATCTGAAATCACCATCGTCAAGCCGCCACCGCCGCCTTCACGGGTCCATTCATCTTTCTGGAATTTTGCTTTTCCGTCTACTTTTTCTAGTTCAGTTGTTATGGTTCGTTGGAGGTCTTGAATGTACTGGAAGAATTTCTCTTTCATATCTTTTTGGTATTTCTGTTATCAAATGTAGGACTTAAAAACTCCTTAGATTATGATAATTGTAAGGATTCGATTATTCAAAATAAATCTAATTAAAATATCCCCATCACCATTTGAGGGTATTTCCAAAACATGATAATTAATTTGTCTTTGTGGTCGCCTTGTTTGTAAAATTTATGTAATTTTGACCCTTCATTAAATCTTATGGACGAAATTAAGATACACGACAAGGTATTTATTCCTTATATCACTTTTGAGGAAATTGAACATGCCATCAAACGTATGGCGAACACAATTTATGAACAACACAAAAATGACGTACCCGTTTTTATCGGCGTATTAAATGGTGTCGTGATGTTCATGAGTGACTTCTTGAAACAATATCCTGGCGAATGTGAAATTTCCTTTTTGAAAATGGCTTCTTACGAAGGAACCTCTTCTACAGGAGAAGTGAAATTGCATATGGACATTCCAATGGATTTGACAGATCGTCATATTATTATTTTGGAAGACATTGTAGATACAGGAAATACCTTGGAAGCTTTGCACAAAATTTTGAGCACCAAAAATGCTAAAAGCATCAAAATTGCAACGCTTTTATACAAACCAGAAGCATATAAAAAAGATTTAAATATTGATTTAATCGCATTGACTATTCCAGACAAATTTGTAGTAGGATATGGATTGGATTACGACGGATTAGGGAGAAATTTACCCGATATCTATCAAATTAAAATGTAAAAATGATCAACATTGTATTATTTGGCCCTCCGGGCAGTGGGAAAGGAACGCAAGCTAAATTTTTAGAAGAAAAATTCAATTTGAAACAATTGTCTACTGGCGATATGTTTCGTTTCAATTTGAAGAATCAAACAGAATTAGGTGTTTTGGCTCAATCCTACATGGACAAAGGTCATTTGGTTCCAGACGAAGTAACCACCAATATGCTTCGTGAAGAACTAAAAAAACATACCGGATATGCTGGTTTTATTTTCGATGGTTATCCAAGAACTACAGCTCAAGCACAATCTTTAGACGAAATCTTGAAAGAAGATTTAAACCAAGAAGTTTCGGTTTGTTTGTCTTTGCGAGTTGAAGATGAAATTTTGGTTCAACGTCTTTTGGGTAGAGGTTTGGATAGCGGTAGAGCAGATGATGCCAATGAAGAAGTTATCCGTGAGCGAATTGTCGAGTATTATACCAAAACAGACGAAGTAGCGGAACACTATAAAGCTCAAGGAAAATTAGTAGATATTGATGGAGTAGGAGAAATTGCGGAGATTACAGATAAATTAAGTCAGGAAATCCAAAAGTTCGCTTAAACTCTATTTTAAATTATGCATTCGTAAGGAGATTTGGATACTATTTTTAGTTTCCTTTTTCCTTACGAATTTTTTTATGTCGAATGATTAGTTGAATTCAATTGAAATTCCGATAGACAAAAAAAAGTGAATTATTTCTAATTCACTTTGGTCAATTCTACTATAATGGTTTGCTTTTTACACATTTGGTACACCAAATCATAGGATTTTTCTTGTCGATATTGAGCTCGATAGGTTCTACAAGGAGTTGCTCGAACTTCATGGGTTCCGAAATTGGTGATTTTGCTTCGTTTGAACAATTCATTTTTCAAGAAAATACTATCGATTCCTTCTGACTGAATGGTAGCTTGTGCTTGTTCAGAAAAGGACATCGGATAAATCTTAGCTTCTTCCAAAGCTCTTGAATTCGGGAAATACGAACAGGATACTGCTCTTGGCCCGAAGAAAAACAAGACAAATACTACTCCAATAGATACACCAATCAGGTAAAAACGTAAACGTTTCCAAAAATTCATTCTAATTCAATTTTAATTCTACTTCTGCGAATTTTATGCAATTATACGATTAATAAATTGATGTCTTGGAAAGGAAGGTCAAACCAATCACTGATTTTTTTCTTGGTAATGCGTCCATGGTACAAGTAAATCCCTGAACGTAAACCTCGATCGCATTGGATCACATGTTCAAAACCGCCTTCCTTTGAAACCATCAATAAATAAGGCAAAAAGAAATTACTCAAGGCTTTGGTTGTCGTTCTTGCGACACGAGATGTAATATTGGTGACACCATAATGGATGACACCGTGTTTGATGACAATAGGATTGGCATGCGTGGTGATTTCAGAGGTTTCAAAACAACCGCCATTGTCAATACTCAAATCAATAATGACCGAACCTTGTTTCATGTTTTCTACCATTTCTTCTGTCACAACGCAAGGTGTACGTGCATCTCCGCGTAAAGCGCCGATGGCGACATCACAACGTTTCAAGGCTTTGGCTAATTCCTTTGGATCGAGCATGGACGTAGAAACTCGAACGCCTAAATCGGTTTGTAATCTTCTTAAGCGACTCAAGGAATTGTCAAAAACTCGAACATTGGCACCCAATCCCAAAGCGGCTCTTGAAGCATATTCCCCAACGGTTCCTCCACCCAAAATCACGATTTCTGCAGGTCGAACACCCGCAATTCCGCCCATTAAAATTCCATTTCCTGCGTTGGTGTTGGTCATCAATTCGCCAGCCAATAAAATAGAACTGGTTCCGGCTATTTCACTTAACAACCTCACAACGGGTAAATGACCGTGTGAATCTTTGATGAATTCAAATCCTAATGCGGTAATTTTTTTTGCGGAAAGCTTTTCAAAATAGCTTCTTGTTTGCATGTTCAGCTGAACGGTAGAAACCAAAAAGGAATTCGGTTTCATCATCTCAATTTCTTCTGAACTTAGCGGACTTACTTTTAATATGATTGGTTTGGAAAAAACTTCATTTGTGTCATAGGCTATGGTAGCTCCGGCCTCAGAAAATTCTTGATCGGTAAAATTGGCTCCTTCACCTGCACCTGTTTCAACTGTAATATCATGTCCATTTGCAACCAAAACTTGAATCGCATCGGGTGAAAGGCAAAGTCTTCTTTCTTGCAAATGAGTTTCCTTTGGAATTCCAATGCTAAGTTTTCCCTCTTTTAGTTGCACTTCCAATCTTTCCTCTTTCGGAATCAGTTCATGACGTGAAAAAGGTGTGTAAATTCCGCTGTTTTCCATCTTTTAAAATTACGCAAAAATAATGGTTCTGGAATTTTCTTCCGCTATAATTTCGATGGTATGATGTTCGTTCGGAATCAAATTTTCGATTTTGCTCGGCCATTCAATCAAACAATACTGATTGGAATACAAATATTCTTCAATTCCAAAATCCATTGCTTCTTCTTCTGATTTGATTCGGTATAGATCAAAATGAAATACTTTTCCTAAATCAGTTTCATATTCATTTACAATCGAAAAGGTTGGACTACTAACTTCATCCTGGGTTCCCATTACTTCAACTATTACTTTTATAAAAGTCGTCTTTCCAGCACCCATTTCACCTTCAAACAAGATGGTTTTATGTTGAAATTGAGGAATCAACTCTTTTGCAATAGTGGTTAATTCCTCAATAGATTCTATTTGAAATTTCATGTTAACCTTTTGGCGTCAAAGTTACGAAAGGAATGATCATTTCTTCCATAGAAATTCCGCCATGTTGGTAGGTGTCTTTGTAATAATTCACGTAGTGGTTGTAGTTTTTTGGATACGCCAAGAAAATATCTTCTTTTGCGAAAATGTATTTTGACGTCATATTGACCTTGGGTAAGAAAAAGTCTTCCGCATCTTCAATTGCAAATACATCATCTTCGTCAAATTGTAACTTTCGGCCCATCTTGTAACGCAAGTTGGTACTTGTTTCGCGATCTCCTACAACTTGAGATGGTTTGCGTACGAAAATTGTTCCGTGATCGGTTGTCAATAAGACTTTCATTCCTTCTTCTTGCGCTTTTTTCACAATTTGCAATAAATAGGAATTTTCAAACCAGTTTTTGGTGGTAGAACGGTAGGTTTTGTCATCGCGTATCATTTGTCCGACAATTCGATTATCGGTTTTCGCGTGAGAAAGTATATCTATAAAGTTGTAGACAATCACCGTAAGGTTTTTGTTTTTGTACTGATGGAAATCGTCCAAAACTTTCTTTTCAAAATCAGAATTCAGAATTTTGAAATATTGGGTTGATAAATCTGACATTCCCAAACGTTTCATTTGATCGGCTAAAAATTCTTTTTCAAATTGATTTTTATTTCCTTCATCATTGTCATTTAACCATTCATTTGGGAAACGTTTTTCAATTTGAGAAGGAAGCAATCCAGAGAAAAATGCATTTCGTGCATATTGAGTAGCAGATGGCAAGATGCTATAATACATCTGTTCTTTTTCCACATTGAAATGTGGCGTAAACAAAGGTTCGATTGCTTTCCATTGATCATATCGTAAATTATCGACCATAATCAACAAAGTATTGGAGTTTTTGCTCAAATGAGGCTTTGCCAATTCTTTGAAAACGGTATGCGAAAGTACAGGTTTGTCATCTGTATGCAACCAATCGTGGTAATTACGTTCAATAAATTTAAAGAAGGCGGCATT
The DNA here is from genome assembly GCF_040545805.1 of Moheibacter stercoris. Lineage (NCBI taxonomy): Bacteria > Pseudomonadati > Bacteroidota > Flavobacteriia > Flavobacteriales > Weeksellaceae > Moheibacter > Moheibacter stercoris. The sequence goes on along the minus strand of NZ_JBEPMO010000022.1, from coordinate 5,808 downwards.
GGCTTCTTGCTTTTGCGCTTCCAAAATTTTGGCCATTTCATTGTCTTGAATATTTTCCAATTCCAATTCCCAATAGACCAATTTCTTATAAATATCGCGCCAATCTTCGTAATCACGCGCATTCATCATGTCCATCGCAATGGAACGAAATTCCATTTGATAATTGATTACTGCTTTCTCTGTGATGATTTTGGTTGAGTCCAAAATCTTTTTCAAACTCAATAAAATTTGATTGGGATTTACAGGTTTGATGAGGTAGTCAGCGATATGTGAACCGATGGCTTCTTCCATGATATGCTCTTCTTCATTTTTCGTGATCATCACAATTGGAAGTTGAGGTTTGATTTCTTTGATTTTCTGAAGGGCTTCCAAGCCTCCCATTCCTGGCATGTTTTCATCTATCAGCACTGCTGAAAAATTTTCATTGGGAATGATTTCTAAGGCATCTGTGGCATTGTTGATCATCTGCGTTTCGTAGCCTTTTTTCTCCAAAAACATTGCATGAGGTTTGAGTAGCTCTATTTCGTCATCGATCCATAAAATTTTTATCGCCATAAAATTGATTTTCTGATTAAATTTGTCGTCTAATTTGATTAAAATTATTTGATTTGGAGTATGTAAACAAACTCAAGGTATTTAACGATCCAGTACATGGATTTATTAGCATACCCAACGAATTAATTTTCGATATTATCCAACATCCTTACTTCCAACGTCTGCGAAGAATATGCCAAACTGGTTTAACCGAAATGGTTTATCCGGGAGCGAAACATTCTCGTTTTCATCATGCGCTAGGTGCCATGCATTTGACAGAAAAGGCTGTAGATATTTTACGAGCTAAAAATATTGAAATTTCTGAAGCTGAAAAAAATGGTGTTTTATGTGCAATTCTTTTGCATGATGTAGGGCATGGGCCTTTTTCTCATACCTTGGAACATACAATCATGGAAGGTTTGGTCCATGAGAGAATTTCACTTCATATCATGGAGGAATTGAATCATGAATTCAAGGGACAATTGGATTTGGCGATTCAAATTTTCAAAGGCGAATACCCGCGTAAATTTTTAACCCAATTGGTTTCGAGTCAATTGGATATGGATCGATTGGATTATCTGAAACGTGATAGTTTTTATACGGGTGTTGTCGAAGGAAATATCAATCCAGATCGTATTATTTCAACCTTGAATGTTTGTGATGATGAATTGGTGATTGATTCCAAAGGGATTTATTCGGTTGAGAAATATTTGGCAGCCAGAATGTTTATGTATTGGCAAGTGTATAATCATAAATCCTCCTTTACGGCTGAAGTCATTTTGACTCAAGTTTTGCGAAGAGCTAAAGAATTGAGTAGAATGGGAATTCATTTATTCGCAACTGATGCTTTTCGTTATTTTCTTCAAAATAATTTGAATTTGGAAATGAAGGAAAAGTTGGAACAATTTACACGCTTGGACGATAGTGATATTTGGGCGTCTTTGAAGCAATGGCAATACCATGATGATATTATTTTATCGACATTATCAAAAATGATTATCAACCGTAAATTGCCTATTTCCAAAATATACAATCAGCCTGAGGCAAATGAGGTTTTAGATGCTTATCAACAGGAAATTGCAGAGAAGTTAACGATTGAGGATGCTAGTTATTTTGTGCATCAATCAACGATTCGGGTTACGCCTTATGATAAGGATTATTCGCCGATCAAAGTATTGGGTAAAGACAAGTCTTTGACTGAAATTTCGGCTTCACCACTTCAAATTTTGTCCCATCATCTTTTAATTCCCATTGAAAAGTATCATATATGTTACTTAGATGTTAAGAAAATTTAGAAATTCAACCCTCAGATATACCCAAAATTTATATTTTTGCATACTATGGAGTTTACCGCATTAGAAATTGCTTCCATTTTAGAAGGTAAGATAGAAGGAAATCCCGAAGTAAAAGTGTCTACATTGTCCAAGATAGAGGAGGGTAGTGCTGGTTCGATTTCATTTTTATCGAACCTGAAATATGAGAATTTTATATATGAAACCAATGCATCTATCGTCATTGTTGGAGAAGAATTTGTACCAGAAAAACCGGTTAAATCAACTTTAATTGTAGTGAAGGATGCCTATAAAGCATTCGCCAAACTATTGGGTTATTATAACCAAATGCGCAACCAAAAATCAGGAATCGAGCCTAATGCGTTTATTCATGATTCTGCGAAAGTTGGAAATAACGTTTATGTAGGTGGTTTTACTTATGTTTCTGAAAATGCGGTAATTGGAGATAATGTTGTCATTTATCCCAACGCTTACATTGGAGAAAATGTTGTGGTTGGAAATGGAACCATCATTTATTCTGGCGTTCAATTATGTTCGGAATCCAAAGTAGGAGAAAATTGTATTATCCATTCCAACACCGTTATTGGTGCCGATGGATTTGGTTTTTCTCCTTCCGCTTCTGGTGCAATGGAAAAAGTTCCTCAAATTGGAAATGTTATCATCGAAGATAATGTTGAAATTGGAGCAGCCTGTACGATTGATCGTGCAACATTGGGATCGACAATTATACGTTCGGGAGTGAAATTAGACAACCAAATTCAAATTGCTCATAACGTAGAAATTAAAGAAAATACAGTGATAGCTTCCCAAACCGGTGTTGCTGGATCTACCAAAATAGGAAAAAATTGTATCATAGGAGGGCAAGTTGGAATTGTAGGTCATCTAAAAATTGGTGATTTCGTACAAATTCAAGCACAAAGTGGTGTCAATAATAATATTCCCGATTATGGGAAGTTTTATGGATCACCTGCGATCGAAGCTTCAGACTTCCGTAAATCCTATGTTTATTTCCGCAATTTTCCAAGTATCGTAAAACGATTAGAAGATTTAGAAAAAGAAATTAAGCAACAAACAATTCAAGATTAATGTCTGATAAACAAAAAACATTAGCAAGCGAATATACATTTAAGGGAGTTGGGCTTCATACAGGACGAGAAGTAAACATGAAGATTAAGCCCGCTGCCGTTAATACTGGGTTTGTCTTTGTCCGTACCGATTTAGAAGGCAATCCACATATTGAGGCAGATGCCAATTATGTGACAAGTACAGAGCGAGGAACAACCATAGAAAAGAAAGGCGTTAAAATCCATACAACAGAGCACTTATTGGCAGCTCTAACGGGGATGGATTTGGATAATGTCTTGATTGAAATTGATAATTCGGAAGTGCCAATTTTGGATGGTTCTTCCAAATTTTTTGTGGAAGGAATTCTAAAAGCTGGTATAGTTGAGCAAGAGGAAGATCGTGAGTACTATGTTGTAAAAGACATTGTAACCTATACAGATCCTGAAACTGGCTCAGAGATTACTGCAATTCCATCTGATGAATACCAAATCACAACCATGGTTGATTTTGGCACCAAAGTTTTGGGAACACAAAATGCATCCATCAAAAGTTTGTCAGAATTTAGAGATGAAATTGCCAATGCAAGAACTTTTAGCTTTTTGCATGAAATCGAATATTTATTGGATGCAGGTTTAATTAAAGGAGGAGATTTAAGTAATGCGATTGTCTATGTTGACAAAGAAATTACAGAAGAAACCAAAAACAAATTGACCAAGGCATTTAACAAGGATAGCGTTTCGATTAGTCCAAATGGTGTACTCGATAATATCACACTTCATTATCCAAATGAAGCTGCGAGACACAAATTATTGGATGTTGTAGGTGATTTGGCCTTGATTGGAACCAAAATTAAAGCGAAAATCATCGCAAATAAACCTGGACATCAGATCAATACCAATTTTGCGAAGAAATTAAGCAAACAAATTGGAATTGCTAAACGCAAAAATGTTCCTGAATTTGATTTGTCCAAACCACCCATTTATGATATCAATGATATCATGAAATTATTGCCACACAGACCTCCATTTTTATTATTGGATAAGGTGATTGAGAAAACCGAAACCACTTTGGTAGGAGTGAAAAATGTGACAATGAACGAACCATTTTTCGTTGGACATTTCCCACAAGAACCAGTAATGCCAGGAGTTTTACAAGTGGAAGCGATGGCTCAGCTAGGTGGAATTTTGGTATTGGCAGAGTTAGATGATCCACGTGATTATTCGACTTATTTTATGAAAATTGAGAATGTAAAATTCAAACGTAAGGTTATTCCTGGAGACACTTTAATTCTAAAGGTTGATTTATTGCAACCTATTAGAAGAGGAATTGTACACATGCAGGGGTATGGATATGTTAATGATTCAATCGCCGTGGAAGCAGAGATGATGGCATTGGTCACAAAAGAAAAAATTTAATTTGGAAACAATGAATCAACCATTGGCATTTATTCATCCCAATGCAAAAATTGCAGATAATGTAACTATTGAACCATTCTCAACAATCTATGATAATGTAGAAATTGGTGAAGGTACTTGGATCGGGCCAAACGTAACGATTATGGACGGTGCGCGCATCGGTAAAAATTGTAAAATTTATCCAGGAACAGTTATTTCGGCAGAACCACAAGATTTGAAATATGTGGGTGAAAAAACCTTGACCATTATCGGTGATAATACAACAATTAGAGAATGTGTAACTGTAAACAAAGGAACAAATGCCCTTGGTTATACCAAAATTGGAGACAATTGTTTGATCATGGCAACAGCACATATCGCGCATGACTGTGTGATTGGCAACCATGTTATTTTGGTCAATGGTGTTGGACTTGCAGGTCATATTGAAATTGGAGATTATGCATTTGTTGGTGGTATGAGTGCTGTCCATCAGTTTACAAAAATTGGAGAACATTCATTTATTGCAGGTGGTTCTCACGTAAGAAAAGACATACCTCCATTTGTAAAGGCTGCAAGAAATCCAACTTCTTATGCAGGAGTTAATTCTACAGGATTACAAAGAAGAGGTTTTACAACCGAGAAAATTACCGAGATCCAAAACATTTACCGTGTTTTGTTTCAGAAGAGTAAAAATGTCAGTCAAGCGATTGAAGCAATTGACCAAGATTTTGAATCCACACCTGAACGTGATATCATTTTAAATTTCATCAAAGGAAGTGATCGTGGATTAATGTCGGGTTATAGTACAAGAACAGAAAATTAATTGAAAAACAATAAGATTTACCCTTAAATGGCAACAACAGCAGATATTAGAAAAGGATTATGTATCAATTGGAATGGTGATACATGGAAAATAATCGAATTTCAACACGTGAAACCAGGGAAAGGTCCTGCGTTTGTACGTACAAAATTGAGAAGTGTATCAAACGGAAAAGTGTTAGATAATACATTTTCTGCAGGACATAGAATTGAAGAAGTTCGAGTTGAAACTCGTAAATACCAATATTTATATGATGATGACAATGGATTTCACTTCATGAACAATGACGATTTTTCGCAAGTTTATTTAGACAAAGCGATGATTGAAAATTCAGAATTTATGAAAGCTGGAGATGAAGTAACCATCATGTTCCGTGCAGAAGATGAAGTGCCTTTGTCAGCAGAATTGCCACAATATGTAGTGATGGAAATTGTTTATACCGAGCCAGGTTTAAAAGGTGATACCGCTACAAATGCAACGAAACCTGCTAAAACAGAAACAGGAGCAGAGATTCGTGTTCCATTGTTTATCAATGAAGGAGATCGCGTTAGAATTTCTACAGAAGATGGTTCTTATATGGAACGTATGAAAGACTAAGAACAATAGAAATGACTAGTCCTGAAAAATAGATACAGATTTTCAGTGATTAAAAATACATAAATTAAACAGTAGTAGCTATTAAGTTGCTACTGTTTTTTTTTTA
>NZ_JBEPMO010000021.1:0-34921 GCF_040545805.1 Moheibacter stercoris | reverse complement strand
ATCTTTATAATAACATAAGACCGCATCTAAGTCTTAATATGGAAACTCCAGAAAAAAGACACAAAAAAATCCGAAGAAATAAAATCTCTCCGGATCTAAATTATAGTTAATAACTGTCAATCTATTTTAGGACTAGTCATATATCGACGAATAGCTTAGAAAGGATATTCGTAAATTTTTGATTCGTGGAAGTAAGGATGTCCTTTTGCTTCTAAGTTCAATCTAGAGATTCCGTATTCGAATACTGTGTAAACAAATGTTCCAGCTACGAATAACAAGGCTCCGATTTCTAAGAATCCAAAATTATGGAATGCTCCAACAGCAGCTGGCATAATTTGGTTGTAGAAATCCCAGTAGTGTCCTAAGATGATAACAAATCCCATTACGAAAACCAAAGTAGATCTTCTTTTTATAGATGAACTGATCATGATCAACAATACTGCTACAAAGTTTACAGCCAACATCCAGAAATAACCTTTGTACTGAACGATACGTTGTTGGAAATATTGAACTTCCTCTGGAATGTTTGCATACCATTGTAACATATACTGAGCAAACCATAAGTATGTCCACAATAAAGAGAATCCAAACATGAATTTCGCTAAATCGTGCTGATGGTTATCATTGAACAATGGTAAAGAACCTTTTCTTTTCAAATAAATTGAAATGATTGCCATAGCCGCTACAGACGATACTAAGTAAGATACCATTCCGTACCACATAAACAAAGTTGAATACCAGTGTGGATCCAAAGACATGATCCAGTCCCAAGCCATCGCTGGAGTTGTTAATGCGAATACGATGATGAACAATACTGAACGAGTGTACAATTGAGAATATACTTTCAAGTCACCATTGGTATCATCCAATTTTTTGGTAGTTCTTTTGATCCATACCATGAAGACCCACCATAAAATTACATAGATAAATGAACGTGCAATCCAGCCTGGAACGTTTAACCAAATTTTAGACTTCGTCGCAATGTATTTATCATAGTGATCTCCATTCACATCGATCAAAGAAGTATCCATCCAGTGGTAAAGGTGATTTCCGTGCAATGCTGCACCTACCATAATGATCAACACTATGACACCTCCAACTGGAATATAGGTTGCTATACCTTCCATCACACGTGTTACAACCATCGACCAACCAGCATTTGCTGCAAATTGGATTGATAAGAAGAACAAGGCAGCTCCAGCCATACCTAAAGCTAGATAAGAAGGAACTAAGAAAGCAGCCCATGGGCGGTTTGCAACTTGGTGCTCATAAATTTTCTTTTGATAAGAATTTACGACACCATCTTCTTTTGGATTAAATTTTTGAAATTCTGCGGATTGAAATTCACCGTAGAATTCTTGTGGATTTGCTTGAATCAAATCCGTGATATAATTAGGGTTTGCTTTATCTTGAAAGTTAAGATATAAACCAATTCCATAAACTAATGCTCCTACTACAATAAGTATTAAGGAAGCCATTTTCAATCTTGGGGAAAACTTATACTGCATGATATTTCTTTCCTTTATTGTTGATTTGTATTATCAGTTGTCGTTTCAGTTGTAGCTGTTGGCGCAGCTGCTCCAGAAGCTTGTTGCGCTTTAGCACGTAAGTTCATTACATATTCAGCAACTCTCCAACGATCTACTGGTGTTAATTGAGAAGCATAAGAACCCATCGCGTTTTTACCGTACATGATCACATGGTAAACAGAACCAACTGTCAAGTCACGCTCTCCATAGGTAGGAACACCTGAATAAGCTTTAGTCTTTACAATCGAACCTTGACCATCACCTGCTGCTCCGTGACATACGGTACAAGTTTGACCATATAATTTCTCACCTCTTTCTAAATCCTTTTTTCTGTTTGCAGGATCCAAAGGAGACGTAGTGATCGATTTTGATCTATTATAATCTTCTAACGTATTTTTAAAATCCCAAGGTAAAATCATTTGTTCATCTGTACGAGCAACAGAACCATCAACTGGCCACAAAGCTGTCATACCTCTTTGATCTGCAAATAATTTTACATTTGATTTCTCCCCGTTTCTTTCTGGCCAATATTCAAAATCAGCTTCCATATACGGATCATACGCAACAGGATAGTACATGTCGGGCATGAATACAATGCTTGGATCTCTTTTCTTGTCTGAACATGAGCTCAAAGAAAAGCCAACTCCTACTAGCAATAAATATATTAATCCTCTTTTCATTTTAAACTTATTGTACCGGGGTTAAATCTCTTACTGTTACTTCTTCTGCTCCCGAGTTGATAAATGCTTCTTTCACTTTATCTACATTGCTTGACTCAATTTCCATTAAAAATTTATCGTCAGTAGTTCTAGGATCAGGATTCTGAGCGCTAGCACCTGGATATAATTTATTACGAATTAAAAATGTCAAGGACATCAAGTGAGCTGCACAGAAAACTGTTAACTCAAACATGATCGGAACGAAAGCTGGCATATTTTCCAACCAAGTAAAGGATGGTTTCCCTCCAATATCTTGTGGCCAATCATGGTTCATCATAAACCAAGTCATAGTTGTTGCCAAAGTAGTTCCATAAAGTCCGTAAAAGAATGCGGCATCAGAAATTCTTGTTTTCTTCAAACCCAATGCTTTATCTAGTCCGTGAACTGGAAACGGTGTGTAAACTTCTTTAATTGCGATTCCTTCTTTATTGAAATTTTTTACGGCTCTCAATAAATCGTCATCGTCACCGAAAAGTCCATATATTGTTTTAGTGCTCATGATGATGATCGTCTTCTGTATGATGTTTTTTATAACTTTCTCCTGATGATTTCAAAATCGTCTTTAATTCAGCTTGTGCAATAACTGGGAATGTACGAGCGTACAATAAGAATAACACAAAGAAGAATCCGTTTGTTCCAATGAAGATACCAACGTCAACAAATGTTGGCATGAACATCGTCCATCCTCCTGGTAAATAGTCACGAGACAAGTTGATTACAATGATATCAAAACGCTCAAACCACATACCGATGTTTACCACAATCGAAATAACGAATGTCCAGAAATAACTTCTTCTAATTTTACGGATCCATAACAATCCAGGAACCAAAACGTTACAGATAATCAACGCCCAGAATGCCCACCAATAAGGTCCTACAGCTGCTCCAGGAGAGAAATATGTAAAGTCTTCATAACGGCTACCAGAATACCATCCTACCCAGAATTCAGTTGCATAAGCGACAGCAACCATCCCTCCTGTTACGATGATAACGATATTCATTAATTCAATGTGTGTTCTTGTAATATAAGCTTCTAAATGCATCACCTTACGCATAACGCTCAATAAGGTTTGTACCATCGCGAAACCAGAGAAAATCGCACCCGCAACGAAGTACGGCGGATAGACAGTTGAGTGCCATCCTTTAATAACCGAAGTCGCGAAGTCAAAAGATACAATGGTGTGTACCGAGAATACCAAAGGTGTACATAAACCTGCTAAAACCAAAGATAATTCTTCGTGTCTTTGCCAATGTTTCGCTTTTCCACCCCATCCCATTGATAAAATACCATAGATTTTCTTTGAGAAAGGTTTTTTAGCTCTATCACGAATCATTGCGAAATCTGGAATCAATCCCATGTACCAGAAAACAACTGATACGGAGAAATAAGTCGAGATCGCAAATACGTCCCATAACAATGGTGAGTTAAAGTTTACCCAGAATGATCCGAAGTTATTCGGAATTGGGAAAACCCAATACCCTACCCATGGACGCCCCATGTGGATCACAGGGAATAAAGCTGCCTGAACAACCGCAAAGATCGTCATCGCCTCTGCTGAACGGTTGATTGACATTCTCCATTTTTGACGGAATAGTAATAATACGGCAGAAATCAAGGTTCCCGCGTGACCAATACCTACCCACCAAACGAAGTTGGTAATATCCCAAGCCCATCCAATGGTTCTATTCAATCCCCAAACTCCAATACCTGTACCGATTGTGTAAGCAATACATCCTAAACCATATAGGAACGTTACCAATGCGATGCCAAAAGCTAGCCACCATAATTTCCCAGACTTTTCTTCAATCGGTCTGGCAATGTCTACTGTGACATCATGGTAGGATTTATGTCCTATAATTAAGGGCTGTCTAACCGGTGATTCGTAATGTGACATATTTCTCTTTAACTATTTCTTTATTAAACTTAAGCCTTTTCTGTTCTGTTTTTTACTTTCACGTGATAGAATACGTTTGGTTTTGTACCCAATTCTTCAATCACACGGTAAACTCTTTCTTCTTCACTCAATTTCTTCACTTCACTAGCGTCGTCATTAACGTCTCCGAAGACCATTGCGCCCGATCCACATGCTGCCGCACAAGCCGCAGAATCTTTGAATTCTTCATCGGTTACACGTCTACCTTCTTTTTTCGCTTTTAAGATAGCTGCCTGAGTCTGTTGGATACAGAAAGAACATTTTTCCATAACCCCACGCGTACGAACAACTACATCTGGATTCAATACCATTCGACCTAAATCATCATTCATGTTGAAATCAAATTTGTCATTTTGTGCATAGTTGAACCAGTTGAAACGTCTTACTTTATACGGACAGTTGTTAGCACAGTAACGAGTTCCCACACAACGGTTATACGCCATCATGTTTTGACCTTGCTTACCATGAGAAGTAGCTGCTACTGGACAAACCGTTTCACAAGGAGCATGGTTACAGTGTTGACACATCATAGGTTGGAAAATCACATCTGGATTTTCAGCCTCTGGTTTGATCAACCTTCTGTACATAGCCGCTTCTGTTTTGTCTTCTTTTGCGTCTTCTGTAAGGTTTTCTAATTGAACTTTTTGCGTTCTTGTATTGTTGGTAACGTCAGAATAGTAACGGTCAATTCTTAACCAATACATATCACGAGACATTCTCATTTCTTCTTTACCAACAACTGCTGTATTGTTTTCTGCTTGACAAGCTACGATACAAGCACCACATCCTGTACAAGCATTTAAATCGATTGATAAATTAAAGTGCGGACCTGCAGAACGATCATGTGTTCTCCAGATATCTACCTCACCTACTGGAGATGTCCCTCTCCAAGTTGGCATAACTGCTGGTTCATTCCATTCTTCAGAAGGTCTTGACAACACATCTGCTAAAGTAGCTTGACGAGCTATTTCATAACGTCCCATCAAGGTATTCTGCATCTGCATACAAGCAAATTCATGCTTTCCTCCTTTGCTAGAACGTTCAATTGTTAAATTCGACACTGCTAAGTTCCCATTTGCATACAAAGGATAAGCATTTACCCCTACTTCTTTGCAAACTTTACCTCCGTGTGTTCTACCATAACCCAAAGCTAAACCTACAGTTCCTAAGGCTTGACCTGGCTGAATAAACACAGGAACATCATTTAAGGTAACTCCATTTGCTTTGATGTTAACATAATCACCATCGAATTGCATACGTCCGTTTTTCACGTTCGCATTTTCAGAAATTTCGATGTTGAAATGGTGAGCATCGTTTGGATTTAACGTAATATAATTATCCCAAGAAGCTCTTGTAATTGGATCTGGTAATTCTTGTAACCAAGGATTGTTCGCTTGAGTACCATCACCAATTGCACAAGAAGTGTACAATTGTAATTCCCAAGTCGAAGCTTTTGCAGAAGCTAATTTATCTGCATAAGCCGCCGCACTTCCTGAAGCAGACAATGAAGTCGTTTCAGTTGATTCATTGAAACCGTTGTACAAGGCTTGGTTGAAGCTATATCCTAAGGTTCCTAAAATAGAAGACTCCCAATTTGCTTTTAAGTATTTGTAGAATTCGGTTACAGGCTGACGGTATGCAGGTTTTGGCATTACCAATTCCACTTTATTTGGATCTTGGTTGGTAACCAAAGTTTCTGCAGCTTCCGTTTCTGTTAACGAATCTTTTAACCATGTTAATAAGGAATCTTGGAATTGACGCGTATCAAAAATCTTTTGAATCGTAGGTTGTTGCAATGAATACACACCTGTGATTGGATTGATATCGTTCCATGATTCTAAAACGTGAGGAACTGGTGCTACAACATCAGCATACTGAGCTGTTTCATCCAATTTCTCAGACATCATCACTTTTAACCCGATTTTTGAAAAAGCCGAGATTAATTGTTTTGATTTCGGATGATTGTACACTGGATTTGCTTGGAAGGTAATTAACGCTCCTACATTTCCAGCATTTGCATCTGCCAAGAATTGATCAAATGCTTTATCGTTTGATTCTTTTAATAAAGTAACTTTCGTTTTCGAAACCGCTTCAGAATTAATCAAACTGTTAATTGCATAACATAAAGCAAATGCTTCTTTGTTTCCATCAGCTAAAACAACTGCTTTACTTCCTTTCGATTTGATTTCACTCACAATCGCAGAAGCTACTTTATCAGAAGTTCCAGAAGTTAATCCTTTGTAAACTTCAGCCAATGTTTTCAACACATCGGTTTGTTTCATTGGATAACGAGAATCTGAATTCGCTCCAGTCAATGACAGGTTCGATTCCACTTGAATGTGGCGTATCATTGTTTTCCCTGGTTTACGAGCAGCAGCATAACCTCCTTCAAATCCGCCTCCATTATAATCACCTAAGAAATCAGCGTTGAATGAAACGACCAATTCCGAAGTAGATAAATCATAAAAAGGTAACACACGTTGACCGTACATTTCTTCCGCTGCATCTAAAGCAGGTGAATAGTTGACTGCATCAACAACTACGTGTTCTGTTGTTGGGTATTTGGCTTTAAAGTCAGCAATAACCTTTTTGGTTGTTGGGCTTGGCATAGAAGAAGTCAATAAAACGACTTTTTTTCCACCAACTGATTTCAGTTTACCCATAACTTGCTCATCAATAGATGCCCAAGAAGTAGGTTTGAAATCAGATCCACTCTTTACCAAAGGACCTCTTACTTTCTCTGAATCATACAAAGACAAGACAGAAGCTTGAACTCTGGCATTGGTAGAGCCAAAATATTTTGCACTTTTATTAGCATTGATTCTGATAGGGCGACCTTCTCTGGTTTTCACCAAAACATTGGCATAATCGTATCCATCAAAAATCGTAGAAGCATACCAAGTTGGCACACCCGGGGTCACAGATTCCGGTTTTACTACGTAAGGGATTGATTTGATTACAGGCGCCTCACAAGCTGCCAAAGTAACAGCTGCAGTACTAAATCCTAATAATTTTAAAAAGTCACGTCTCGAAGTTTGCGTTCCTTCCATTGCTGATTTGTTTCCCAAGAAATCCTCTACAGGAATTTGGTCAGCAAATTCATTGGACGCTAATTGCTCTGTTAAACCTTTGTTGTCTAACTCTTCGATACTTCTCCAATATGTTTTCTTAGAAGCCATTTATACCTCTTAATTTATTTTAATAATGACATTTTCCACATTCCAAACCTCCGATCGCATCTACAGTGATTTTCGCTCCATCACCATATTCTTTCTTCAACTTCTCGTGAAGCTCAGCGTAGTATTGACTGTTATATTCGTTTGACATATCAACCTCAGTAGTACGGTGACATTCGATACACCATCCCATTGTAAATTGATTTGCCATTTTCACTTCGTCCATTTTCGAAACATCCCCGTGACAAGCAAAACATACTTGACTATTTTGAGGTAAGTTCAATTCTTCTGCATTTGGAATTGTTCCATCTGCAATTGCTTTCAAGATAGCTTTTTCACCTGCAACAACGTGTTGAGCGTGGCTAAAGTATACGAAATCTGGCATGTTGTGAATTCTCACCCACTCGATTCCTCTTTGCTCACCAGTATATTGGTTCGTTGCTGGATCCCATCCGATTGCTTTGTACATTTTCTGAATTTCTCCAGTATAGAATGCTTTCACATCATCTGCAGATGCAAATTTCCCACTTTCTACTAAATGCTCTTCGTAGTAATCTCCTTTGTATTCTTTGATTGTTTTGTGACAATTCATACACAAATCAGGAGAAGGAATACCCGAAACTTTTCCATATTTCGCACTTGAGTGACAATATTGACAATCAATTCCCTGAACACCTGCGTGAACTTGGTGAGAGAAATAGATTGGTTGTTCTGGCTCATATCCTTTATCAACGCCAATTCCCATCATGAAGTTAAACAATCCAAATAGGGTTAATAAAACCAATCCTACTAAAGAAAGTTTGAATACTGTATTGTATTTCTCGATGAATTTCGCGAAATCAAACGCTGCCATTTCCTCTTCAGAAGTCAATTCCTGAGCGCGAGTCAATTTCACTAAGGCATTTAATCTAGATAAAATCCATACCAATAATACTGCTAGAATAAAGAAACCAACGATGACAACACCGCTTGAAACTCCACCTCCAGCATTTGCTTTCGCAGCTTTCTCTGCAGCAAGTTTATCAGCAGCAGCTTTTTTCGCTTCTTCATAAGCAGCTTGCCCAGCTTCTGGATTGCTAGTATACGTTAAGATATCATCTATATCTTGTTCGCTTAAAGCTGGAAAAGCCAACATTTCTTGTTTGTTGTACTTTTCATACAATGCGTTTGCATACGCATCTCCAGATTCACGCAATGCTTTATTGTCTTTTATCCAAGCGTGAAGCCATTCTCTTCCTTTCCCACCTTCTTCTTTTACGCGGGTTACAACATTTCTCAATTCAGGACCTATTAAAAGTCCATCTACTTGGTGACATGCCGTACAGTTTGCTTGGAACAAATCATACCCTTTGCCTCCATCACCTGTAATTTCATCTTGAGAATAAGAGAATGAGAATAAGGCTAAAAAGATAGCCAGATTCAAAAATTGCAATTTGTAAAGTGATCTTGCCTTCATTAACTAATCATTGAGTTCGGTTACAAATGTTAAATGATGCTATTTAACCCGACAAAAATAGTCTCAAACCTTAATAAAATCATAAGGTTTTCATGATGAAGTTTGTCATTTTGGTTAATTTAAAATGTTTCTAAATAACTTTGGTTTTAAACATACAGAATATCAATCTATAACTAAACTTATCCCAAACTCCGAATAATCCAAATTGGTATCATTTTTGAAATTATCGGCACAACAAAAGAATATCTAAACTATATTTGTATTTTAATTTGAAACTTAACCCATGAATAAATTATTCATCTTTTTCCTCGGTTTTGTCATTTCAACAGCATCAGCTCAAGAAGCTTCAAGCTGGGATTTTCAGGATTCAATTAAAGGTGGCGAATTGGCCATCCGTATGGACAAAAAGCTTGAATCTATCTTGAAAGGCAAAGAAAAATCTGTTTGTCAAAAAACAACTTTTGTTCCACCCGTAAAATTATCCCCAGCCGATAAATGCGCGACTCAGCAAAAAATTATGGGATACAAGATTCAAATCTTTTATACCAAGGATCGTTCAGCGGCTGAAAAAGTTAAAAATGATTTTGCTCGACAATTTCCTAGTCTAACACCTGAATTGATTTATGCAAGTCCAGACTATAGAATTTTGGTAGGTGATTATTTTACCAGACAAACTGCAGGAAATGATTTACGAAAAGTTCAAAGAACTTATCCAGCTGCTTTCCCAGTTCAATGGAGAGTATGGTGTAGAAAAGCATTATAAACGTATAAGCAAGATATAATCTCATGCGATTCTGAAAAGAGTCGCATTTTTTATGCCTATTATTTTGCAGAACATAAAAACTGGAAGATTTCACTGAATTCAATCCAACAAGACTCTTAGTCATTAAATAGTACAAGCAAATAAAAAAGGAAGGAGGAAAATTTGGAGCAAAAAAAAAACCCCGGCATTACTGCCGGGACCCTCTCTACTAAAACTTAAGTACCATGAAAACTCAACTACCTTATGAAAAGAATAGTACTTAACTTGTTAATTCCAAACATCATGCCAAAATTTCTTAGAAAGAATATTTATTCTCTTTGATTAAGAATTCAGCAATTTCAGATTTCAATTGAACGACGTTTGGATATTCATTATATCGTGTAAATCTTCGTAAACCAGATAACATCATGCGCTGTTCATCACCTTCTGTGAAGGAAACAATTCCAGTAGTTGCACTACGTTTTATTGTTTCGACGCTTTCAAAGAGTTGCAATTTAGCAAATTTAATTGATATATCCGCAACATTTTCAGAATTTGTTTTTGCAATCCTTTCGGCACGCAAGATAGCACTTTCTGCCATATAAATTTCAATTAATATGGAAGAAGCCTTCAAAATTAATTGCTGATGTTTCTCCAATTCCATCCCAAACTTCTGAATAGCAGCACCTGCCACCATGAAAAAAACTTTCTTCAAATTTGAAATTATTTCTTTTTCTTGAGCAAAAAGTTCCGAATAATCGGGAGTATCGAAGGATGGAATGCTCATTAATTCATTCGCAACCCCCATTGCTGGCGACATTAAATCTACTCTTCCTTGAAATGCACGTTTCACCAACATACTTACAGAAAGCAAACTGTTGATTTCGTTCGTACCTTCATAAATTCTTGAAATACGCGCATCTCTCCAAGCAGATTCCATCGGCATTTCTTTCGAATAACCCATTCCTCCATAAATCTGAATTCCTTTGTCAGAAGCGACTTGCGCCGTATCAGAAATCCAAACTTTCAAAATAGATGCTTCGATTGCGTATTCTTCAATTCCTTTTAACTCGGCTTCATTGTGAGGCATTCCATTGGCAATGTTTTCTGCAATGGCATCTTCGATGTTTTTAGCCGCACGGTAAGCTCCTGCTTCTGATGCAAAAGTTGCTGCACCCATTTCTGCTAATTTCTCTTGGATTGCTCCAAATGTATTGATGGAAACGCCGAATTGTTTTCTTTCTTGCGCATAGTTGATCGCATTGGACAAAATTCTTCTTTGCGCATCCAAACAAGCCGCACCCAATTTGATACGCCCTACGTTTAATGCATTCATCGCAATTTTGAATCCACCGTTTCTTTCACCCAATAAATTTTCCACTGGAACTTTCACTTCGTTTAAGAAAACTTGACGGGTTGAAGACGAAACAATTCCTAATTTATCTTCTTCTTCACCCAATGAGAATCCTTCTCCAGCTTGTTCTTTTTCAATGATGAAAGCCGTGATGTTTTTATCGTCCTCAATTCTTGCGAAAACAATGAACAAATCAGCAAATCCCGCATTGGTGATCCACATTTTTTGTCCAGTTAAGATGTAATGCTTTCCATCTTCTGACAAAACTGCTTTGGTCTTCCCTGAATTCGCATCAGATCCTGCTTCCGGTTCTGTCAAGGCATAAGAAGCAAACCATTCACCAGTCGCCAATTTTGGCAAATATTTTTTCTTTTGTTCTTCGTTACCGTACAACGTAATTGGCATGGTACCGATTCCGGTGTGCGCTCCATAAGCCGTTGCTAAAGAACCAGTTGCCCCTGAAATGTAATCACAAACCAACATTGTGGTTACGAATCCCATTCCCAATCCACCGTATTCTTCTGGGACGGAAATTCCTAAGAATCCCAATTCTCCTAATTTACGCATCAAATCTTCGATCAATGCATAATCTTTCTTTTCGATTTGGTGTTTTTTCGGCCAAACTTCTCTATCGATGAATTCTTTGGCTGATTCCAACATCATTCTTTGCTCTTCGCTGAAGTCTTCATGCGTAAATATATCTTCCCAAGTCAAATCTTTGACTAAGAATTCTCCTCCTTTCAATCTATCGTTGTTCATTTTATTTGAATTTAATCGTTATTGTATTTAGTATCAGGTATCAGGTATCAGGTATCAAGTATCAGGTATCAAGATGGATTCGTTAAATGATTATAAAACTTGTTTATCATTTTTTGTATTGGATATAATTCGTCCAATAATCTGTTTAATTCGTCTTCAGAAATAAATTCCAAATCAGAAGCAATACGTAACTGAGTTTCCAATTCATAGGAAGAACCTAAAGAATAACTAATAAAATTGGCGAAATCTTTTGTGGATTTTCTTCCTGCACCTTCCGCAATATTCGAAGGAATCGAAACTACTGCTCTTCGAATTTGGCTCGTTAAACCAAACTTTTCTGAATCAGGAAAATGCTTGGTTGTTTGATAAACCAATTTGCAAAGCTTTCTTGATTCTTGCCAAATTTTCAATTCCTTAAAGTTATGCATCGAATTTTATTTTTATAATTAGTTATAACTTATTACTCAATACTTACTACTTGATACCTAATAAATTTCTAAAGTATTTCAAAAACCGAAGCAGCTCCTTGCCCTGTTCCGACACACATCGAAACCATTCCGTATTTTTTACCTTGACGTTTCATCTCGTTGAACAATTGAACGGTCAATTTCGTTCCGGTACATCCAAGCGGATGCCCCAAAGCGATTGCTCCTCCGTTTACGTTTACGATATCTGGATTTAAATCCAATCCGCGAACGACTGCCAAAGATTGGGAAGCAAATGCTTCGTTCAATTCAATCATTTCTATGTCGGATTGTTTCAAACCTGCTTGTTCCAATGCTTTTGGAATCGCATACAATGGTCCGATCCCCATAATTCTTGGTGGAACGCCCACTGTCGAATAGGACATCAATCTTGCTACCGGTTCCAAGTTCAATTCTTTCACCATTTCACCTGACATCACCAAAACAAAAGAGGCTCCGTCTGACATTTGGGAAGAGTTTCCAGCCGTAACCGAACCTCCTTGTGCAAATACCGGACGTAATTTCGCCAAAACTTCAACGGAAGTGTCTGCTCTTGGTCCTTCGTCTTGTTTGAACGTGATTTTTTTGGTTTGAACTTTTTCTTTTTCGTCCAATGTGCTGATTTCAACATCAATTGGAACAATTTGGCTTTCAAAACGACCTTCTTCCAAAGCTTTGATGGCTTTTTGATGAGAATTGTAAGCAAATAAATCTTGGTCTTCACGTGAAACCTTGAATTCATTGGCTACCGCTTCTGCCGTTAATCCCATTCCCCAATAATAATCGGCGTTGTCTTTGGCAACTGCTGTATCGGGAATTGGTTTGTATCCGCCCATTGGGATGTACGACATTGATTCTGCTCCACCTGCAATGATACAATCAGCCATACCAGAACGGATTTTTGCTGTTGCAATCGCAATGGATTCTGAACCTGAAGCACAATAACGGTTGATCGTTACACCCGGAACTTTGTCCGTGTTCAATCCCATCAAGGAAATCAAACGTGCCATATTCAATCCTTGTTCTGCTTCGGGCATCGCACAACCTACGATGACATCGTCGATGCGGTCTTTGTCCAAATTCGGAACATCTTTCATCATACGTTCGATGACCGTTGCCGCTAATTCGTCAGGACGCGTAAAACGTAAAGTACCTCTCGGTGCCTTTCCTACTGCTGTCCTATATCCTGTTACTATATATGCGTCTTTCATTTTTCTTGTTGTATTATGTATAATTGTAGAATGTATTCTTGTATCTTATTAATTTTCCAAAGAATTTTGAAGTTTGATAATCATATTTTGAATGTGGTGAATTTCTGATTCCAATTTTAGAAATTGTTCTTCTTTCAAATACCCAATATTTTTTGAGATGATGATTTGCGTTTCAAATTCAAATGATGATCCTAAAGAAACTCCTAAAAAATTACTGAATTCTTTCTTAGATTTTCTTCCACATCCTTCTGCAATATTTGATGGAATTGAAATCACACATCTTCTAATTTGAGAAACTAAACCGAAAATTTCGTCTTTTGGAAATTCTTTCGTAACCAAATAAGTTTCGGTTACTAATTCGATTGCCTTCTGCCAAACTTTTAATTCTTTGAAATAATTCATCTTTCAACTGTATAGTGTAAACTTGTATATTGTACATCGTGATATTTACGTTTTACAGCAATACAATATACATTGTACCTTAATTTCTTAGCGGTTTCCCCGTTTTCAACATATGTGCGATTCTTTCCAGAGTTTTGCGTTCTCCACAAAGTGATAAGAAGGCTTCTCTTTCCAAATCCAATAAATATTGTTGCGATACTTCGGTTGCTTCGGAAAGGTTTCCTCCCGTCATCACATAACCTAATTTATTGGCAATCAAACGGTCGTGTTCCGAAATGTAATTTCCGGCAACCATTTGGTCAGATCCCACGTAGAACATACCCATCGCTTCTTTTCCTAAAACTTTTACTTTTTCAGGAATTGGTTGGGTATAACCTGCTTCCGCCATTAATATTGCATGCTTTTTCGCTTCTGCAATCTGACGGTCTTTGTTCACGACAATCACATCTTCGTTTCGGATGAATCCTAAGTTTTTCGCTTCATAAGCTGAGGTTGCAACTTTTGCCATTGCTACTGCCATATACGCTTCGCGAAGGTGATTGGTTTTTACGTCATCTGAAATTAAATGTTTCGCTGCACGAAGTGTCATTTCTTTGGTTCCACCTCCACCAGGGATCACACCCACTCCAACTTCTACCAATCCCATATAGGTTTCGGCAGCGGCTACGATTTTGTCCGCGTGAAGAGAAATTTCGCATCCGCCACCCAAAGCCATTCCGTGAGGAGCAACTACAACTGGAATTGCACTGTAACGAACTTTCATCATCGTGTCTTGGAACATTTTGATGGCCATATTCAATTCCCACCAATCTTGCTCCGAAGCCATCATCATAATCATCGCCAAGTTTGCACCCACCGAGAAATTGTCCGCTTGGTTTCCGATCACCAATCCTTGGTAATCTTTTTCAGCTAAATCAATGGCTTTGTTAATTCCGGTGATTACACCACCACCAATCGAATTCATTTTCGAACGGAATTCTAAGTTGATAATTCCATCTCCCAAATCTTGGATGCTCGCTTCCGCGTTCGACCAAACTTCTTTGGTTTTACGGATGTTGTCCAAAATAATGAAAGCATCTTGACCTGGAATGATTTGGTAGTCTTTTGAATTGATGTCGTAGAAATATTTCTTTCCGTCTTTTACTTGATAGAAAGATTCTTTTCCGGCTTCCACCATTTCTTTCACCCAATTCGAAACTTGGTGTCCTTCTGCTTCGATCAATTGGATTCCATTTTTCAATCCGACTAAATCCCAAGATTCAAATGGACCGTATTTCCAAGCGTATCCGGTTTTCATTGCATCGTCGATGCTGTATAAAACGTCAGAAATTTCCGGCAATTTATCAGCTACATACGCAAACAAAGAAGCAAAATGCTTACGGATCAAATCTCCCGCTTTGCTTTTGTCTTGCAATAAAACGCCCAATTTATTTTTCATTCCTCCGGATTGCTTTGCCAATTCCACTGCGGGAACTTTTGCACGCACCATCGGACGGTATTCTAATTTGTCTAAATCCAAAGCGAAACGATTTGTTTCACCTGAAGCACGATCTACTTCTTTGTAGTAGAAACCTTTTTGGGTTTTGTCTCCCAAGAATTTATTTTCCAATAAAAAATTCATCACATTGGATTCTTTTAAATCCTGGATGAATTGGTCATTGGGTACATTTTGTTGCAAACCCTTGGTTACATTGGCGGCGGTGTCCAATCCTACTAAGTCTGCTAATTTGAAAGTTCCCGTTTTTGGTCTTCCTAAAATATCTCCTGTTAAGGTATCGGCTTCTTCAATGGTTAGACCAATTTCTTGCGCTAATTCCATTACTTTAGCCATCGAATAAACTCCAACGCGATTTCCGATGAAACCTGGAGTATCTTTACATAATACAGGCGTTTTTCCTAAGAATTTCTCCGCATAAACGGTAAAGAAATCAATCACCGAAGCATCCGTTTTTGGACCCGGAATAATTTCAAATAATTTCAAATAACGCGGAGGATTGAAGAAGTGCGTTCCACAAAAATGTTTTTGGAAATCTTCTGAACGACCTTCTGACATCAAATGAATCGGAATTCCCGATGTATTGGACGTAATTAAGGTTCCTTCTTTGCGGAATTTGTCTACTTTTTCAAACATCGATTGCTTGATATCCAATCGTTCGATGATCACTTCAATCACCCAATCGGAATCTTTGATTTTTTCTAAATCATCTTCAAAATTCCCTACCGTAATTCGCGAAGCAAAAGCTTTGTCGTAAATCGGCGAAGGATTTGATTTGAGTGCATTAGCTAAATGCTCTCGCGCCACTTTATTTCTGTCTGCGCCTTCCGTTGGCATATCAAGTAAACGTACTTGCACGCCAATTCCGGCTAAATGACAGGCAATTCCAGAACCCATCACTCCAGAACCCAATACTGTAACTCGTCTTATGTGCCTATTCATTTTATATTGTAATTAAATATTTATAGTAATTCTTTTTTCTTCTCAAATGTTTTCTTGTCAGAAGCGATTGAATTGATTTTCTGTAGTACTTTATAGAAAATGCGCAATTCTTCTTCGGAAATCTTTTCATCAATTGCATCGTAGAAATTCAAGACCACATCTTTGGAAACATCTCGCATTTTTAGTCCATCTTCGGTTAAAATAATCAAGACACTCCTTCCATCTTCGGGATTGGGTTTACGAACAATCAATCCTCTTTCCTCTAAGTTTTTCAACGTACGAGAAAGACTTGTTGGCTCAATCCCCATTTTGGGTCCCAACGATGTACTTGGCGTACCACTTTTCGGATCGATGGAGAGCAATGTAAATCCCATAACCATGGTTGAATTGAATTTGGCTGCTTGCTCATTGTACATTTTTTGTACCGACAACCATGTAGATCGTAAAAACTGGTCAATTGCTAATTCGTTGTGACTCATCTATTCTGATTAATGAATAGAACAAATATAGCTTTTTTTTATTATGCACGCATAATAAATTAAAAATTTTGAAGAAATATTTTTAGGTGTAAAATTTAAGGCATTCCTGTTTGAGGTGAATTCTGATCTGGAAAAAGAATTCCGTCAATAAAATCATTTTGAGCTTCTCTTTTTCCTCTAATCCTTTGGGTTTCTTCGTACTGACAATTTTGCAAGCAATTGGTTAAGTCTTTCTCATACACAGCTTTGCATTCCATATTTTCCAATGTATTCAAGCAAGGTTGTATAGCGAGTTGATAAGCATCGTAACATTGATTTTTGCATTTCGCATACTTTCTGCCAGAATGAAAGGCGACACAAGAATGTAAGAATAGAAAAATAAGTAGAATAGAGAAACTTGGTTTCATATTTCGTTAGTTAGAAGGAATGGATTCCAAAAATACATATTTCTGGTTTTCAAAATCCATTTGACAATAATAATGGTTCAATCCATTGGTAACCATTAAAAAATCAGCTCCCAGTTGCAAATTATAGCGCGCAATTTGATCAAATGTATCTTGAGTAATGGTGATAGAAGGTGCTTTGCATTCGACCAAAATCAAAGGTTTCTCTTTTTTATACACCAAAATATCGGCACGTTTGCGCATTCCATTGATTCCTACTGCCACTTCTGTGTTGATAGCGGAAGGCGAATAGTTTTTCTCTTGAATTAGGAATTGTACAGTATGCTGCCTCACCCATTCTTCTGGTGTCAACAATAACCACTTTTTGCGAGTCGAACAAAATATATACGGCAAATCCTCCGAAAGTTTCATTCGAAATTGGTAATTTTCGGCAAAATTCAAAACGGGTAATTCCAACAAATCCATGAGTGACGCTGCTAACATCATCAAAGATATTAAAAACAAAAAAATAGCACCTATCTATTTTTTATCGGGCGATGAACCTTTTTACATTGACAGCATTTCCAAGGTGATTGAAAATGAAGTCCTTACAGAAGACGAAAAAGGTTTTAATCAATCTGTTTTGTATGGAAATGATGTGGAAATGTCTGATATTTTGGGACTTGCAAAACAATTTCCCATGGGCGCAGAACGACAAGTTCTCATTGTGAAGGAAGCGCAACATTTATCGCGTACGATTGATCAATTGGAAAGCTATGCCGCGAATCCACAAACGTCTACCGTTTTGGTTTTCAATTACAAAGGAAAAACTTTAGATAAGCGCAAAAAAACCTACAAGGAAATTCAAAAAAATGGAATTGTTTTCGAATCGAAAAAGATGTACGACAATCAAATTCCAGATTGGATTGAAAACAAGGTGAAGTCAGTTGGTTTAAGCATCGATCCCAAAGCAAAATTCCTGATGGCTGAATTCATTGGAAATGATTTGGCTCGATTGGAAAATGAAGTCGAGAAACTGAAGATAGTTGTCAACGACGGAATCATCACACCCGAAGTAATCGAAAAAAACATTGGAATCAGCAAGGATTACAACAACTTTGAACTTCGCAAAGCCATTGAAACCAAAGACGCAGCAAGAGCGTTTAAAATCGCGAAGTACTTTGGGCAAAATCCGAAAGACAATCCATTGGTCGTTACCCTTTCGATCATGTACCAATGTTTCTCCAACATCATTGTATACCATGCTTTGACCGATAAATCACAAGCGAATGTTGCCAAAGAATTGGGTATTCATCCATTTTTCGTGAAAGATGCAGCGACAGCGGCTCAA
The DNA here is from genome assembly GCF_040545805.1 of Moheibacter stercoris. NCBI lineage: Bacteria > Pseudomonadati > Bacteroidota > Flavobacteriia > Flavobacteriales > Weeksellaceae > Moheibacter > Moheibacter stercoris. The sequence goes on along the minus strand of NZ_JBEPMO010000021.1, from coordinate 16,525 downwards.
AATTATCCATTGAAAAAAGCAACACGTATTATTTCACTACTGCGAGAGGCAGATGTCAAAAGTAAAGGTGTTGGTTCTACAGGAAATGTAAGTGACGGAGAATTACTAAACGAACTGATTGTCAAGATTTTCGCATTGTAGTTTTTATTTTTTTAGTAACTTTAGGAAGCTAAAAAGTTTAAACTATGAAAAAATTTTACATTTCCATCGTATTGTCCGTTCTAGTTTCAAGTCTAAGCTATGGACAGAATCCAAACATTTTTCAAGAATGGATTTTGCACTCGATTGAAGAAGAAGGACAAGAACCTATACTATTTGATCCTTTAGAACCTTTCGCAACTTTTACACCGAGTGAAAATCAAGAATTTTCAGCTGAAACCCAATGTAATTATACAGACGGTAAAGTAAACTTCTTAGATGATGAAGAAGGTGAAATATCTTTTTTTGAATTCGGGACTACTTTAAATAGTTGTAATGATCCAGAATTAGACGATTGGGATTGGAAATTTACGAATATGTTTCAAACTGCAGAAATTTTTGAATACCGAGAAGATGTATGGGAAAACAATCAGTTTGTCAATGCTTTATTTATCACAACGGAAGACAATATCGTTTATTCGTTTAGAGAATCCACTTTACATACAACGGACCTTTCTAAATCTTTGATTCGAGTTTATCCGAATCCAACTTCAGATTACTTAAAGATTGAGAATGCTAAAATCAATTCGGAGTATCAAATTCTATCCTTAGATGGAAAATTGGTACAAGCAGGAAAAATCAATGCAAATTCTCAGTTGAATGTTTCGAATTTAGCAAAAGGAATCTATGTTTTGAAAGTCAACAATCAAGTATTCAAATTTTTAAAGAAATAAATTCTTGATACCTTGTACTTGATTCCTTTTACTTGATTCCTTTTACTTAATACTTGATACTTGATACTTAAAAATTACTTCTCACGTTCCATCACATAATTCACCATGGTGATCAAAGAATCTTTGTATTCGCTATCTGGAAATTCATCTAGGATAGCCAAAGCTTCCGCACTATATTGACGCATGGTTGCTTGGGTATATTCGATTCCGCCATTGTCTTTGACAAACTGAATAACTTGCTGGACACGTTTTTTGTTTTTGTTGTGTTTCTTTACCGAATTGATTAACCAATCTCGGTCTTTTTTAGAAACTTTGTTCAAGACATGAATCAAAGGCAAGGTCATTTTTTGTTCTTTGATGTCGATTCCGACTGGTTTTCCAATTAAATCGGAACTCGTATAATCAAACAAATCGTCTTTGATTTGGAAGGCAATTCCGACCAAATTTCCAAAACGATGCATTTTCTTGGCTACTTCATCAGATGCTCCAACCGATCTTGCTCCTGCTTCACAACAAGCCGCTATCAAAGTAGCAGTTTTTTGTCGGATGATTTCAAAATAGACTTCTTCGGTAATATCTAATTTTCGTGCTTTTTCAATTTGCAACAATTCCCCTTCGGACATTTCTTTGATCGCCACCGAAACCACTTTCAATAAATCGAAATCTTCGTTTTCAGTGGAAAGAATCAAGGTTTTGGACAACAAATAATCGCCCACCAAAACCGCAATTTTATTTTTCCAAAGAGCATTCAACGAAAAGAATCCACGACGCATATCACTATCGTCCACCACATCATCGTGAACCAAAGTTGCGGTATGAATCAATTCAATCAGAGCAGCTGCACGATAGGAACGTTCTTGAAATTCACCGGTTAATTTGGCGGTTAGAAACACAAACATCGGACGCATTTGCTTCCCTTTTCTACGCACAATATAATGCGTGATTCGGTCCAATAAAGGGACGTTGCTTTTCATAGACTGATAAAACTTCGTCTCGAAAAGTTTCATCTCCTCTGCTATCGGCGCTTTTATTTTCTCTATCGTCTTCATTTTATTGCGCTAAGGAATAAATACATTGGACACTTTGCTCCACATGAAATGTTTTGAATTTGAAATCTTCGTTGCTATAACAAATCACATTGGGTTTATCTTGTTTGATGGAAATTCCTTCTACTTGCCCAACTTGAGCTGTAAACCCAAGTGGAAGATTGAATTTGTTTAATTTGGGATCAAACAAATTTCCATTTTCCTTTTTCGGTAAAGAAAATCCTGAAATAAAGGCAAATCCATCGGGCGTATACCCAATGAAATAAAATCCGTGTGTATTGGAAATAGGAGAATCATCTACATGCGCTCCCGTTACCATATAATTCGTTTGAAATGTCCCCATTTTTTTGGCTGCTTGCTTCCCTTCTTTTACTTGAAGGGTATAATGCGTAGTCGCCAAATTGGACCATTCTTTTGTAAACAAATGCAATTGACCATTGTAAAAAAACATGGCTTCACAATCAAAATTGGTCGTTTTCTTTCCTGGATTGAAATTCTTTTGTTCAGGATAATAGAATTCTATTTTCTTTGCTTCGACTGAAATCACATCAGCATCGGATTCCAATTTCGACTTGGCGAAATAATAGATCGTCAAATCTGTTCTTTTTCCGTTATTATTTCCGAAATCACCAATGAACATATAGTCGTCATTATGCGTCATTTCTTCCCAATCCACATTGACTGCATTGGAAATCTTTACCGTTTGAATGATTTTCCCTGATTTAGGATCGACTTTGTACAATTCTGCTTTTCCTCCACTATCATTTTGTCCCCAATAAAAACCGTCGATAATTTCCAAAGAAGAAATTTCTTTCAAGGTTTCCGAAATTTTGGTGGATTTGATTTTGTAATTTTCGATATCAAGTGTATCGATTTTCATTTGTGCTATGCTGCAAATCGAACATAAAAGCAGGAAAATGGATAAGTGAAATTTGTACATCGATAAATTTTTCGCTTTTGCTTTCCAAAGGTATGAAAAATTTGGCTTTAGAGGTTTGTTTGCGGTATTTTTAGCGAATTCGTCTACAATGCAAAATCTGTTTGCCAATTGTCGATTCTATAAAAAACAAAGATTCCGTTTCAGATTCTTTCAAATTGTATTTTTTTCGAATCAATTCGACCGACAACGGATAATTTTTGGACACCACATGGTAAGAACCGTTTTTGATTTCTTTTTTGGGATTTTTCACTTCTTGAATTACCTCAAAAACCTTTCCTGGAAAAGATTCCAGCAAATCATTAGATGTATACAAATGCGTATTTTTCTCTAATTTATAAACTTGAAATCGATCTGAAATCAATTTAAAAGCTCCCGATTTCATCACGGCAACATTGGGCTCGTATAAATATTTTTTAGGTTCAGAAAAGTTTGCGATCGCAGCATTTTCCTCTTCCAATTGATATTCAAAATCTAGTTGATCTGATTCTAAATTAACCGCGATAATTTTAGGATTATTGGCTAGTTCTTTTTGACAAATTAAGAGCAATTCCTTTACTTCATTTTTTACTGCAACTAGATGAATTTCCTTCACTTCTGGAATTTGTTCCGTCACCAATTTCAAATCCAATAAGGGCGATAATTTGATCATTACCCAATCGGCACGTTTAAAAAACTCATCCTTCCATTCCAATACATTGGGTTCCAAATCTTCCAAAATGAATTTCTTCTGAGAATCTTTTCTACGCGCTGGATCAAGATATATCACATCCCATTTTTGATTGAGATTTTCTTGAAAGTATTCTTCGAATTCGCAATTGACATAATGCAAATTCATTTGATTCAAAACCTGATAATTATGTTTGGAAATTTCCACCAATTCTGGATTTCTCTCTAAGGCTGTTACTTCCTCAAATTCCTGCGCAAATCCATACGCATCTATCCCCATTCCGGCGGTTAAATCGATCAAAGTTTTTGCTTTTAAAATCTTGGATTTGTACAAAGCTGTTGGCCATGAAGATGCTTGTTCCAAATTTAAGCTTGGCGGATAAACCACATTGGGATTCTCTAAAAAGAATGGAAATTTTTGTTTCGCTATTTGACGACCTTTGATTTGTTGAGCCAATTCAGCCGATGAAACATCTGGAAACGGTGATTTCATCAAGGAAACCTTTCGAAAATCAGTCGATTGATTTTCGTGTAAAAATGCCTGAACTTCTTCTGTCAATAATTTGGAATTCACGTTTCAAAGGTAAAGAAAAAGAGGGTTTATTATGAACTAGAAGTAAAATCCTGAGCAAATACATTCCCAATTTTCAACAAAGTAAATTATGAAAATTGGTAAATTAGTAATCAGAAATTCAAAGAATTAAAGAAGTTTTAAAAGAGATTTTAATTGATTAATTCTCCTCCGATTTCATATTTTCTCCATCTTTAAAATGCAAACGTCTAAAAACCAATCCGGAAAACATGGTCAACAATCCAACAGTTAAAAAGGTATAACGAAAGGCATTATGGATTTCATCGTGGATTAATTTGGTATCGCCTTCGTAAATTTTCAAAATCACCAAACCAAATGCAACCCCAAATCCGATGGCCAATTGCTGGTTCACCGAAACCAATGAATTCCCGCTACTAGTATGATAATCGCGTAAGTCCGAAATCGAAATGGTGTTCATGGATGTGAATTGAATGGAATTGAAAAATCCTAAAATGGCAATTATCGGCATATACCAATAAATGGACGAATGAATGTTGGGAATAGCCAAACAACAAATTAAAAATCCAATGATCATGGTGTTTGCCATCAAGGTCGTTCGGTAGCCAAAACGATTGAGAATTTTAATCACAGCCGATTTTCCAAACATGGCAGTCAACGCCATCGGAGCCACAATCCAACCCGATGTCACAGCCGATTGTTTGAAGGCAATCTGAATCATCAAAGGCAATAACAAAGGAATGGAACTAATCCCTAACCTCGTCGCTAAGTTCCCCAAAATCCCTACTCGAAAGGTTCGAACTTGGAATAAATTCAAAGGAAATATGGGATTATCATCTTTTTTCGCATGTCGATAATAATAGTACAACATCACCAATCCCAATAGCATAATCATCAAAACTGGCGTCACCTTTACCGTATTCCCCAACATTTCCAGCGCTACGGACAATAAAATAGACGCTGCTCCAAAAATTAGGAATCCCTTTAAATCAAAACTAAAAATGGGCGATTTGAAATTGGGCATGTATTTCATACTCAATACAATTCCCATCAGACCGATTGGAATATTGATCAAAAAAATCCAATGCCAAGAAAGATAATCCACGAAATAACCTCCAACCAAAGGTCCTAAAACCGGTCCGATCAAAGCTGGAATGATCGCATAATTCATGGCTTTCAGCAATTCCTTTTTGGGAAAGGTTTTGATAAGTGCCAATTTTCCTACGGGCGTCATCAGACTTCCACCAATTCCCTGAACGACTCTTGCAATAACCAATTGAGTTAAATTCTGTGCCAATGAACAAAATATAGATCCTGCAATAAAAATGAGCATTGCGGTGATAAAAACTCGTTTGGTTCCATATTTATCGGCCAGAAATCCGCTCACAGGCATAAACAAAGCCAAGGTCAATACATAACTGATGATGGCATTTTGCATATCCAATGGCGACTCATTCAACTCAGCTGCAATGGCAGGCAAAGACGTATTGAGAATGGTAGAATCCAACATTTGCATGAAGATTCCTGTTGCCAAAATCAGCGGTAAAAAACGCTTGGTATCTTTGGAAATAATTGGTTCGGATAGGGTTCCCATGAGGGGAAATTACAAATTCTTTGTGATACTTTGAACGATTTTGTATTCGGAAAAGAATTCTTTCAAAACGACTCGGAGAACCGTATAAGCTGGAACAGCTACAGCTACACCAATGATTCCGAATAAAATTCCTCCAATCAAAATCACCAAGAAAATTTCCAAAGGATTGGATCGAACGCTTCGCGAATAAATCAAAGGTTGATTGATGAAGTTATCCCAAACATGCGTTAAAATGTACCAAAACATAATCCATAAAACGGTTGGAATGATTTGGGTTTTAAAGTCCAATTCCAAACCATGCAAATCACTCATCGACAAACTTGCCATGATGACACCGCCTAAGAGTGGACCAATGTATGGAAGCGGATTTAACAAGGCACACAATAAAGCGATAACGGCCGCATAATTGATTCCAAAGGACAACAAAATGATGAAGTAAAAGGTAAACATGATCAACACTTGCAGCGTTACTCCAATGAAGTATCTCGACAACAAATCTTTTGTCTTGTCTAGAACATGTTCAAATCGAATTTCTTCTCCTTTTGGTGCGACGGCTACAATCATTTTGTTGAACAAATCTCTATCCTTCAAAAAGAAAAACGTAATGAACATCACCGAAAACGCATCGATCATGATCATTCCTAATGCGGTGATTGACCCACCAAACATACTCGAAAAGCTTTTCACATCAACGTTTTTGACGGCATCATTCACATAATTTTCCAATAAAGGAATGTCCAGAAATCCAAGTGAATCGGTTAACAATTTTATTTGATAGGCGATGGCATCTTCGAATCGATCCAGATGCATAAAATTTCCGATAAAACGATAAGGTTCGTTTAGAACCAAGGAAATAAACAAACTGATGAATGCAATGATCAAAACGATGAACAAGGAAATCGTGATAATCGCTCCAATGGAATTGGGAATTCTCAATTTGGATTTCAGCAAATTCATCAAAGGACGACCGATCATCGCCAAAACAAATGCAATGGCAATATAGGCAAAAACGGACCTAATTTCCCATAAAAAATACAAAGCAAGACAAACCAAGGCAACGATCCCAAGTGCGCGTAAAATCCCGTAGGAAAGTTGTTTTGGCGTCATATTTTACTGTTTATTTTCGATGGTTTCTGCTAATCGTTTTGGGAAAATAGGTTGAATTTGCGTACGAATTTCGTTGGTTGGTTTTTCAATTTTCTGAATTTGATCGGCTGGATTTTTGAATTTGTTTACCCCAATCAAAATGATTTTCCCCTCATCAAATGCTTGTTGTTCTTTATCTGCTGACTTTTGAATCATTTTTTGAATCGAACCTTCAAACAATCCCTTCAAGAAACCACCATCTGCCTCTATTTTTTGAAAAACTTCCAAGGCATTTTTGGTCATAATTTCCGAAACATTTTCAACAAAATAAGAACCTGAAATTGGATCTTCGAATTTATCAAAATAGGATTCTTTTTGCAACAACAATTGCTGTTTGGAAGCCAATTCTTCGGTAAATGGATTGCTTCCTTGAATTTCGTCCAAAGGCAAAACTTGTACAACATCGGCCTTTCCTTGAATGGCAGCTGATGCTTCTAGTCCGCTTCTGATCAAATTATTTTGAACATCCAAAAGCGATTTATTTCGCAAAGAAGTTTCAGCATAAATAAAGGTTTCTGCTTTGGTTTCGTAGGATTCCAAAATCAGATTCCAAAGTTTGCGAAGCGCTCTTAATTTCGCCATTTCGAAGAAATAATTTCCTCCGACAGCGGTTTTGAAATAGATTTTAGAAGCCGCTTCTGCACCCAATTTCTCTAAATATTCCACGCCATGCGCCACAGCCAAGGCAATTTGCTGCACATGATTGGCTCCTGCATTTTGATACAAAGCAGCATCAACCAATATCGATTTTTCAAAAGAAGAATTCTCCAAGGCTTTTTGAGCCAAAGCAAAATCTTCTTCTTGAGATTGGTACCAGTTCCCAGTTTTTGCCAAATTTCCAATTACATCTAAACCTAGGTATTGAAGGTTTTTTAGCGATGAATTTTCAGCATTGTTTAAAAATTCTGCTGGTTTTTCAACCGAAATAAACAAATCCAAATATTGAGGTAGGTTTTGAATGGATTCTAATTGTGTAGAATCTACTTCGAACCCATACAAATAGGAATAGTCTTGCTGAACTTCGGGTCTAAATTTCCCAATAATTTTCCAATCTTTGGCTGTATCAATGGGTTGACTTGTCGCAGGATTTCGGTCTTCTTCTGTGTAAACAGGTTTGACTTGAATCCCTTCTGCGGTATCAAAAACCAAGACTTCATTGTAGTCCAATCCGGCTAATTCGGCTTGAACTTTTAATTTCCATTCGGCAATACTCAATTGTTGAAAATCACTGGCTTGACTCATTTTGCTCTGTTTTTTTAACTTTTTGTTCTTCTATGATGAAAACATCTTCGTTTTCTTTTTTCAAATAATGCTTTTCTCTCGCTACGCGCTCGATTTCTTCAGCATTGGTTTTCATTTGGTGGATTTGGATGGTTTCCTTCTCCAATTTCTGCTGGTAGACTTTTTGAGCTTTGCTCAAATCTTGAATTTCTTTGTCCAATTCTTTGTGAATGAAATAGGAATTCTGATCAAAAAAAATCATCCAAACGGCAAACAAAAGGGTTACAATAAGGTATTTGTTCAAAATGATTTTGTACCATTTTGTTGATTTTTTTCCTTTTATTTTGTCGGTTTCTGGATTCATGATTCTACAACGGAATTGATTTTATCTTTGATTACTGTAGATAGCATTTTGATCGCTGCTTCATTTTTCTTCTTCATGTTGGGAACGATGATGTCCGCATGATTTTTGGATGGTTCAATGAATTGTTCGTGCATCGGCTTTAAGGTTGTTCTATAACGAGTCAAAACCTCTTCAAGGTCACGACCTCTTTCTTGGATATCACGTTGAATACGACGAATCAATCGTTCGTCTGGATCGGCATGAACAAATATTTTCAAATCAAATAAATCTCTTAATTCTGGATGTGTTAAAACCAAAATCCCTTCAACAATGATCACATTTTTGGGATGTGTATTGATGGTTTCGTCTGTACGGCTATGCGTGATGAACGAATAAACAGGTTGTTCAACCATTTTGCCTTCCTTTAATTCGTTGACATGTTGGGTCAACAAATCAAAATCAATGGATCTTGGATGATCGAAATTGATTTTTTCTCTTTCTGCAAATGATAGATCTAGATGATCTTTGTAATAATTATCTTGGGACAAAACCAAGACATTTTCTGAATTTAATTTCTTTAAAATGTTGCGCACAACGGTGGTTTTCCCTGAACCTGTCCCTCCTGCAATACCGATTACTAACATACTTACTCTTCGTTTGGAAATGCTTCCTTATCTTTATAAAACTTTGGCATGGACCCCAACACATATACATCTAAGATCGCTTTGACACGTGCAAAATATTCACGTGTAATCGTGACCGTACCGTATCTCTGAGGCACATTTTGAGCGTTAAATCCCAAGGCGTAAATATCGTGGTTTTTTGCAATAAAAACGGCGCGTTTGTTATGAAATTCTTGAGAAATTACGGTAATGGAATCTTGGCCAAATACTTCCTTGGCTCTCAATACGGAATCTAGCGTGCTAAAACCCGCAAAATCTTCTACAATTTTGTCTTCTGGAATGCCCATTTCAACCAAGGCTTTTTTCATGTCTCGGGTTTCATTGTATTCCATAATCGAATTGTCCCCACTCACGATAATGAATTTGATTTTCCCAGCGTTGAACAATTCTACAGCAGCTTCCATTCGGTATTTGAAATAGAGATTGATGTTGCCTCCGCGCACTTTTTTACTGGTTCCCAAAACCAATCCCGTCGGATTATAAGGAATGGATTCGATGGTCGAAAAGGTTTTTTCTTTGGCAGATTGCTCCACCCAATAATTCGACAAAAGAATGACCGCCGTAAACACGATAATTCCTCCCAAAATTAACTTCCAAAACCTCCTCAATATGACCTTAAACTTGTTCATTTTCCTTCTCGAATTTTTTCCTTTTTTCAATTGCCGAACTAAGGTAGTACAATAATTTGGAATCCAAAATCGTCACGCGAGAATGTAATGTCTTTCAAAGGAGTCTGAGTTGGATAGGAATTGAAATCCGCAAAAAAAAATAAAGATTGGAACTGAATTTGAATTATCTTTAATCCAACTTATTAAGAACGAAAACTATGGAATTTTTTGATATATCGACTTTGATGTCCTTTTTCTTGGGAATTGGATTGGCGGCTTCCGCTGGATTTCGCATTTTCTTGCCTTTGTTTGCCCTAAGTTTGGGTGCGCATTTTGGAGGTGATTTGTTGAATTTGAACGAATCATGGGAATGGGTAGGAAGTTGGCCTGCGATGATTACCTTGGGAATTGCAACCCTCGTAGAAATTGTTGCCTATTATATTCCTGTTGTGGATAATTTGCTGGACACCATTGCGGTACCTTTGGCTGCGATTGCCGGAACAGTTTTGATGGGATCGACGCTTTTGGATATGGGTGAAGTAGCAACTTGGGCATTGGCCATCATTGCGGGTGGTGGAACGGCTGCTGCCGTTAGTGGTACAACTGCCGCCACACGAGCCGTCTCGACCGGAACAACAGGTGGAACCGGAAATTTCATTGTCAATACGGGGGAAACTGCCGCCGCTTCGGTTTTAAGTGCGACTTCTTTCATTTGGGCTCCTTTGGCCTTTGTCTTGGTGTTGATAACCTTGTATATCGTTTTCCGAATTTGGAAAAAAAGTAGAAAATTTCTTACGGAAAATACCTGATGTATTTCTTTGATGAATTAGAGGCAAATTCAAAAAACTGGAATAGCACACTCGCTGAAATCCGCTACTGATTTGGGTTTGTAAATTCGTTAAAATTTCAAAATTCTTGTATACGAAATGCAGAATCTTTTCCGTTATATCTTTGATGCGAATGCTAAGGTTTTGGGTTCATAAGTTTTTCATCTTCATATGAATAGAAATTGTATATTCGCATCCTATTTTTTTAAATCTCTTTATGAAATATATGATGAAAACCTAAAACTAACTTAACATTCCTCCCCCTTACGATCCGTACTTTTGAAGCCTCAAGCCTTGTTGCAAAGAATCTGTGACAAGACATTTTTTGTGTCAAATTTTAAACAACTAACAAAAGAAGGCGAACGGCCCTAACCAATCCTCTCTCTTTATACTTAATATAATTAATTATGAAATTAAAACTACTTTTTTTCTTTCTAATGGCTTCTGTCGTGGGATGGGGGCAGATTGCATCTTGGGATGCTACGGGCTTATCTGCTTATGGCAATTCACCTTGGAATGCAACCTCAATATCATCAGGAATTTCAAATAATCTTGGCATTACACGAGGGTCTAGTATATTAACAACTCCCACCTCCGCACCAAATGCATGGGGTGGAAGTGGAGGATGGGATACTTTGGAATTTCCATTAAATAATAATGGTAGTGTTACATTTGAAATAACTGTAAGTTCCGGATATTCACTTTCATTATCCAATATTACATCACAAATACGAAGATCTAGTAGTGGACCAACTTCTGTAAATTTACAATATGCTATTAATTCAGGAAATTATTCAAATGTTGGCATATGGAATAACACTACTAATAACGCAACAGGAGGATCAAATAATACTGATTTAAGTGAAATAGAAGATTTACAAAATATATCTGAAGGAACAATCGTTAAGTTTAGAATTACAAAATTTTCAGGAAATTCTGGAAATTGGTATTTAACTGGTTCAAATGCTTTAAAAATATTCGGTACTATTACTCAAAACCCAACAGGCCAAACCGTCACTTTCAAAGGCAATGGAGCAAATGGTGGAGGTACTGGAGATACAGGTGCTGATTATACGCAAACCGCAAATACAGCAACAAATTTAACTCCCAATACCTTTACCAGAATAGGACACACATTTGATCACTGGAATACAGAACCTGATAATAGTGGAAATTCATTTGATGATCAAGAGGAATATGATTTCGAAGCGGATATGGACTTATATGCCCAATGGACAATCAATCAATATACTATTAGTTTTGATGGAAATGGAAATGATGGAGGTACTGCTCCTGGTTCACAAACTGCAAACTATAATTCGAATATCACACTTCCCAATAACACAGGAGGTTTAACCAGAACTGGTTTTAATTTTAACGGTTGGAATACTGCTGCAGACGGAACTGGCACGCATTATAACATTGGCGCCAATTTTACAATACCAGGAAATAATGTTACATTATATGCAGAATGGATTTCCACTACGCCATCAATTTCTACTACAGGAACACTTACCGCAATGACAACCGTTTATGGGACAGCTTCAACACCCTCTCAAAGCTTTAATTTTTCTGGGGTAAATTTAACTGGCACAAATGTAAGCGTTACAGCGCCTTCTGGATTTGAAATATCTACTTCATCAGGAGGAACTTATGGAACTTCATTAACTTATCCAATTTCATCAGGAAATGCAAGCGGAACAGTTTATGTACGTTTGGCGGCAACTACCCTGTTGGAAGTTATTCAGGGAATATAAGCATCGCAGCAACAAATGCTTCAGCAAATATTGCGACAGTTACAAGTACGGTTACACCAAGACCTTTAAACATTACTGGATTAACAGCTTCCAATAAAGAATATGATAGAACCACAACAGCTACAATAAATGGAACAGCAGTTTTGAATAATCTTGCAAATGGTGATGTTGTTACATTATCGGGCTCACCTACTGGAACATTCGCTGATGCCAATGTTGGAAACGGAAAAACAGTTAGTATTTCTGGATTAAGTTTAACTGGAGCAGGAGCTTCTAATTACACTTTAACACAACCTACGACAACTGCTAATATTACAGCAAAGAATTTAACAATCACTGGCGCGGTAGCTCAAAACAAACCGTATGATGGAAATACAAATGCAATCATAACAGGAGCAACACTCCAAGGAGTTATTTCACCTGATGTTGTAAATTTTACAGGCGGTGGAACCTTTGCGCAATCCAATGCTGGAACAAACATTACCGTAACTTCCAATTTAAGCTTAGGAGGAACTGATGCTGGAAACTATTCCTTAACACAACCAACTGGACTAACTGCAAATATTACGAAAATTGCTCCGGTGATAACTCCAAATTCAATTAATGTAAGTGTTGGCAATACTTATCCTTTACCGGGTGGAATTACAAGTACTTCAAATGGAGTTATAAGTTATTCAATTTCTGGTGGCGGCGCAGCTACTTATGATGGTGTAACAACCATCACAGGTGTATTTGTTGGTACTGAAACTTTAACGGTAAATCAAGCAGAAGGTACAAATCATACTTCTGGAAGCGCTACAGTTACAGTGAATGTGACTGAAATTGTTTATAATACTGGAGATTATAGAAGTGCTTCTTCTGGTCTATGGAATCCAAGTGTCACTCAAACTACTGCCTATGCTACATGGGATCAAAAATCTGCGACAGGTTGGAATTTAAATGTTTCACCTCCACCAACAAATACTTCAAATAAACTGTACATCCAAAATGGTCATATTGTATCAAGTGGTACATCTTATGGAAATCTTGTGAAAATTTATATCCAAAATGGTGGTAAATTTATACATCTACATTCTTCAACAGCACATACAGTTTATATTTATAAAGGTGGGGAATTTGAATTTGGTAATAATGCATTGACAATTTCTACTTTATTTGAAATTGAAGATGGTGGAAATTTCATTTATAATTATACTGCCAATTATGGATCAGGAATAAATTTATGGAATGGTACTGAAGTTTTCCATCCAAATTCAAATTTTATAGTTAAAGCTGCCAATACCGGATCAGGTGGCTATTTTTTGCCTGCTGATAATAGAATTTCACAATTTCCAGGAACAGATGGATATTTTGGAAATTTAATCTTTGACCAATTAAATGCAGATGTTAGATTAACAACTACAAATTTTAATAATAAAAAAATAACAAATGGAAATCTCGAATTAAAACCACCATCTGGTGGAACTCATAACTTATTTTATGGTAATATTAATTGGACAATAGGAAAAGATTTAATTGTTAGTAATAATACAAATAACTCAACAAATCCTGGGAATATTAATTTAACTACTGGATCAAATAATATAACCTTAAATGTAATGGGTAATTATATTAATAATTCAAAAAATACTTTTAGACTTTCTAATTCCACTTCAAGTTCTCCTATTAATACTTTAAACATCGATGGTGACATATTTCTTAACAACAATTCAGTATTGAATATGAGATTTGGTACAGTTGGATCTGCAATTATTAATTTAAAAGGAAATTTAAATGTAAGTGCTAATGCTCAATTGCAAGGTGTAAATAGTGGTGCTATTTTTAATTTCTCTGGAACAGGAGACGGCTTAACACCTGAAACTACTCAAAATATAAACGTTTTAAATCCAGAAACAGCATCAAACATCACATTTAATGTAAATCCTGGAGCATATGCAAAATTAGATGCAGGATTTACATTGGGTGCGAATTCTATTTTAAACGTAGACGGAATTTTCGATGCTGATGATAAGATATTAGCTGGTGCAAGTGGAACACAAACTCTAAATGTGAATTCAACTGGTAAATTCAGAACAGCCAATGCGAATGGATTTAGCGGAAGCAGTATAACTTCTGTAGGTGATGGCATTGAAACTATCACTCAAAATACAGGTAGCACAGTAGAATATTACGCCAACACACCTCAAATTGTAACCAATCAAGTTTTTGGAGACACTCCAGATCATTACAATTACCAAAACTTATTAATCACTGGATCTGGGGACAAAACGGCTGCTCATGGTGATGTGATTGTAAATGGAATGACTTCTATCAAATCTACAGATGCTGTTCTAAGAGTTCCAAGACCTGGAAATATACCGAATGCAACCCCAATTCCGCTGGATACAACACCAAATGTATTTTATGCTTTGGGAGGTATTGACAATACCAATGGTACCACGGGTAAATTTGTTTTAAGTTCAGATGCCAATCTTATTCAACACAATGATTCGAGAAACAATGCTGATAATTCAAAAGCCTCAATCGTTGTAGAAAGATATGTTCATGATATGGACGCAAACAATCCAGTTACAACACCAGTTTTATGGGATTATGTGTATTGGAGCTCCCCAATAAAAAATCATGCTCTCCGTCCTTTTTCTCCAGGAACGCAAACGAATCGTTTTTATGAATATAGAGAATCCAATAACTTATTTTACAATGCACCAGAAAATGTTTTCTGTGATGCAAAAGGTTATGCAATTAGAGCCGAAGGAGATTTAGGATTCACCTATAACAAAACCTATGAATTCATAGGAGAACCCAACAATGCAAATTCATATGTTTCACCCATTTTAAAAATGGAAAACAATGGTTATAATTTAGTCGGGAATCCTTATCCATCGAACATTGATTTAGATGCATTATTTTCTACAAATAGCTCAAATATTTATTCTGTAGCATACTTCTGGACCAATAATACTCCAACTTATTATCAGTCTGGAGCATCTTATGTGAGCAATAGTTATGCAATCTACAATGGAACGGGTGGTGTTCCAGCAACAACCAACGCTACAGGAGGTACAACAGACTATAATGTCACTGCCACTCCAAATGGTTACGCTAAAGTAGGACAAGGATTCATAGTGAAAGCAAAAACCCACAATGTTGAAGGATTAAAGTTTAATACAAACATGAGAGCAGCAGACAATGATATGTTCTTTCACAGACAAGTGAAAAACCGATTTTGGATTAATTTATCTTCACCAAGTCAAATTGTCAATACAATTTTGGTAGGATATGTTCCTGGAGCTACCAACGAATTTGAGCAAGATTTTGATACCAATTTAATGACTGTAGGATCTGATGCGATTTATTCCATTTTGGGAACAAGAAAATTAGCAATTCAAGGAAAAGAAGATAATTTCCAAGTTACCGATGTCATTCCAATTGGTGTTAAGTTTTTTGAACTTGGTAAATACACCATTGATATCCCAACAAGAGAAGGATTATTTGAAACGCAGAAAATCTATTTAAAAGACAAATATCGTGGGAATTCGATTCATGATTTTACAAATGGTGGTTATACTTTTAAAGCGGGACCTGGCGAATTCAAAGATCGATTTGAAATAATCTTCAAAAGAAGAAATATTTCTGTTTCATCTCAAGCAAGTTTGCATACATTAACCGATGGGAAAATAAACATTATTAAGGAAAATGATTTTATTTCCATTAGTTCTTCCAATAGCCTACTAAAAAAGGTAGAAATCTTCAATCTCTCTGGAAGGTCTATCTACCAAAATCAAACAATCAATCAAACTCAACTACAAATTCCAGCAGGAATATTTGGCAAAGAAATTTTAATTGTCAATGTCGAAACTTCTGAAGGAGAAATTGTAAGTAAGAAATTGATAAATAACTAAACATGAAATACATATTCATTATATCTCTTTTAAGTGGAACTATCTGTTTCGGGCAATTTTTTGAACAACCCGTTGAACAAGAAGAAATAAATTTTAATCAATCAGATCCAAACTCGGACTATTCTACCCCCGATCAAGGAGTAGATGAAAGTGATAATGGACCTGGAACTCCAGGAGAAGTCCCCATCAACCAATGGATCTTCCTTTTACCTTTGGCTGGATTGGCAATCGGAAGTTATCAAGTTTTTAAAAATAAAACAGAAAGTATATAAAACAAAGAGGCTGTCTCAAAAGTGAGATAGCCTTTTTTATAAATAAAAAAAGGAAAGCCAAAGCTTTCCCAATTGAAGCAATTTTAGTAAATTGCTTT